>RDZP01000074.1 GCA_004294005.1 Cytophagia bacterium | reverse complement strand
AAAAGTAGAACTATCGCAAGTTTGCAACTTGTGATTTTGTATTGAATAGAAGTCTCCAGACTTCAGTCATTCGAAGAATGGCAATGTTTCGTCTAAGCATCTTTTTTATTTTTTACAAAGATAGATATTTTTCTTATTCAACAAAGTATTTATTAAAAAGCAAAATCCTTATCAAACCAAAAAATATCTACCAAACTAACACTTTTTCCACTCTGAGAGTAGAAAAGGGTGAAAGTTTCTATTAATACAAAATTGCAAGTTAATGTTTTATTTATAATTGTAATATTTTTACTTTTTTTTACAGACTTAAATCACTTGGAGAATTAAAATTGAAAGATTTACAAGGCAAAGTTATTTTGACGGATAAAACCAATGAAGAAAAATATAAATTAGATTTACAAAATTATCCAAGTGGTATTTATATTTTACATCTCAATAATGGTGAAAAAACGGCAATTCATAAAATTGTAAAACAATAATATTTTTTGCTATCATAAATTTTCAAAAAAAAAGGCTTATGCGTAATGTATTAGCCTTTTTTATATTAGTAACAAAACAAAACAAAAAAATAATTCTCATTTTACTTTGTATTTTTACAAAAAAAATATATCTTTGTGTTATATTTATCATTGATAATTTTTGATATGAATACACAGCTTAGTCTTTTTGCAGTTGATGCCTATATTTCAAAGAAAAAACCTATTCCTTACGCTCAAAATAAAGAACAAAATTTGAGTGTGGTCAATGATATTGCTCCTAATTATCACTTATATCCTTCCGAAGATGACGAACCTATGGCACAAGATTCAAGGCAAGCAAACATAATGGTCAATCTAAAAAATGCTTTAAATTATATTTTTGATAACAAAAAAGATATTTTTGTAGGCATAGATTTATTTTTATATCTTACAAGAAACAAAGTAAAAGCCCCTGACATAATGGTTGCCAGAGGTGTAAAAGAGGAAGAACACAGAAAATCATACATCATTGATAAAGAAGGAAAAGCACCTGATGTGGTAATGGAAGTGCTTTCAAGTTCAAATTATGCAGATAAAAATGATTTGAAAAATCGTTTAAATTTTTATGCAGAATGTAAAATTAAAGAATTTTATGTTATTCATACTCAACCTTGTCTTTCGATTGATATTTATTTTTTGGTAAATGATAGTTATTATAACAAAATATTAGATTTTGATAATTTTTATGATAATTATTTAGAATGTTCGATATATGTGAAAAATGGTGAAATCGTTGTCGAAGATAAAAATAATGAAATTATCGAAGGATTTACTGCACAAGTAAAAGCTAAAAAAGAAGCTGAAAAAGCCAAAAAAGAAGCCCAAGAAAAAGCTGAATTAGAAGCAAAAGCAAGACAAGAAGCCGAAAAAGCACAAAAAGAAGCTGAGAAAGCACAAAAAGAAGCTGAAAAACAAGCCAAATTAGAAGCAAAAGCAAGACAAGAAGCCGAAGAAGAAAAGAGACAAATGTGGCTTCAATTGGAAGAATTACATAATTTATTAAAAAAACAAACTAAAATTTAAGAGTAAAAATTAGATAAAAATATTTTTACTTTTATAATATTTTTTTACGATAAAACAAACACAAAATATTTGCTCAAAAGCAAGCAAAAAACAAAATAGACTTTTTTAATAAGCATTTGATTTATCAAATGCTATTATTTTCTTTAAAAATTAAATAAATACAATGAAATATTTTTTTATATTATTATTTTTTAGCATTTTTTTATATGCGTGTGGAAACGATCATAAATCTTCGAATAACAATAAAATTTTAGCAAAAGTAGCCAATAAACAACTCAAATACAATGATTTGATAGGATTTGTACCATCAGGAACTTCTAAAAATGATAGTGCTTTGATGATGCAAAGGTACATAGAAAGTTGGGTTCGAAAACAACTTTTGTTAGAAAAAGCCAACAAAGAAGTTAAAATTGATGAGGCTGAAATCGAAAGGAAATTGCAAGACTATAAGTACGATTTGATAGTTTATCAGTATGAAAAAAATTATATTCAAAAAAATTTGGATACAATCATAAAACCTGAGGAAATTCAAAAATATTATCAAGAAAATACAGTAAATTTTGAACTCAAACAAAATATTATCAAAGGCATTTGGGTAAAAACTATCAAAGAAAATACTGAAAAGGAACAATTAAAAGCGCTTTTGAGTGAACAAAAATTAGACCTCGAAAAAATAGCAAAAGCCTCATCAGAAAGCCAAATTTTAAACGAAAAATGGATAGATTTTGATACTTTTGTTAAAAATACACCCTTTCAATCCATTGTCAATAAAACCAATTTTATTCAAAACAACCGATTAGCAACATCTACTGAAGGAGAATATACTTATTATTTATTGATTAGCGATTTTAAAATCACTAATCAACCTTCACCGCTTGAATTTGTAAAAAACAGAATAGTAAGTATGATTATTAACCAAAGAAAAGCACAATTACTCAAAAATTTAGAAAAAAACACTTACGAACAAGCCAAAAAAAATAAAGAATTTGAAATTTTTAAATAAAATCAACTATCAAAAAAATGAATCATATCCTTATAGATGGTGAAAGTTTGACTATTAATGATGTAATTGAAGTAGCCTATCATCATAAAAAAGTAATTATTGCAGAAAAAGCAAAACAACAAGTAACTAAAAGTAGAGATTTTTTAGAAAATGAAATCGAATCAGGAAAAATTTTGTATGCCATTAATACAGGTTTTGGTGCGAATGCTTCTACACTTATTCCACACGAAAAAATTGCAGATTTACAAAAAAAACTATTACTTTCTCATGCTTGCGGTGTAGGTTTGCCTTTTGATGAAAAAATGACAAGAGCAATTATGTTAATTCGTTTGAATACATTATTGGCAGGTTTTTCGGGGATTCGTTTGATAACACTTCAAATGCTTTGTGATTTGTTGAACTTAAATATTTTGCCTATTATTCCTTCGCAAGGCTCAGTAGGAGCAAGTGGTGATTTATGTCCGCTTTCTCACATGGCATTGCCTTTGATTGCTGAGGGAGAAGTGATGTATCAAAATACTATTATTTCTGCCAAAGAAGCGTTGCAAATCAATCAATTAACACCAATAGAATTAGCAGAAAAGGAAGGAATTGCTTTGAATAATGGTACAAGTGTAATGACAGCTTTGGGCGTGATAGGTGTGTATGAAGCAAAAAAAACTTTGTATTTATCAACACAAGCAAGCAGTATGTTTTTGGAAGCTTTGATGTGTAGAAGTAGTGCTTTTGATGAGAAAATTCATTGGATTAGAAAACACAAAGGGCAACAAAAAGTTGCAGAATGGGTAAGAGAATTTACAAAAAATTCCGATTTTTTAGGCATTAATCCTGTTACTATTCTTAAAAATATGCCTGAAGATTTTATCAATACGCTCAATGAAAATCAAAAAGAAGAAATAAAAGAGTTTATCAATCAAAATAAAATACAATTTTCTAGTACATTTTATAAAAACTTACCGATTGAAACCAAAGAAAATTGGTTAAATTATGAAACAATTATTAAATTAGCAGAGAAAAAAACAAATCCACAAGACGCTTATTCTGTGCGTTGTACGCCACAGGTTTTGGGGGCGAGTTTGGGCGCAATTTGGCACGTAGAAGAAATTATCACTAACGAACTCAATGCGGTAGTTGATAATCCTTTGCTTTTTGTTGATGAAAAACAAATTCTTTCAGGTGGCAATTTTCATGGACAACCGATTGCTTTGGCGTTAGATTATCTTAAATTAGCAATCGCTGAAATAGGAAATTTATTAGAAAGACAGGTTTGCAAGTTGGTTGATGCAGGTCAGAATGATTTTTTACCGCCTTTTTTAGTTGAAAATGCAGGTTTAAATTCAGGTTTTATGATTTTACAATATACTTGTGCAAGTTTGGTTTCTGAGAATAAAGTATTGGTTCACCCTGCCTCTGCTGATTCGATTCCAACTTCTGCCAACCAAGAAGACCACGTAAGTATGGGACCTATCGCAGGCAGACAAGCCTTAGAAATTTTAGAAAACGTAAAAAAAATTCTTTCTATTTTATTATTGACTACTGCACAAGGTTTAGATTTGAGAGAGAAGCAGTTAGCACAAATCAATCTAAGCATGTCATTGGGAGAAAATACAAAAAAATTGAAAGAAAAAATTAGAAATTTAGTCCCTTATTGGCAAGAAGATAGATTGGCAGAACCTGATATTAGATTGATTTTAAATCATTTGGATAATTTATAATAAAAAAAACGGTCAAACTTTTAGTAATGACCGTTTTTTATTTCAAATCAATTATTTTTTACAAACCAGTCATTCCATCATTGGCAGGTAATTTTTTCTCAGGCATATTATTGACCATATAACCAAAAAATCCACCAAATAAACCACCAATAATATGAGCAAATTCAGAAGTTTGATTATTGACAAAAACAGCACTATAAATTTCTTTTCCTAAGAATAAAACGGCAATGAGAATAAAAGTCAAAGGAATTGTACCTCGTTTAGCATTTGTAAATGATACCAACAAAATCATCATAAAAACAATACCACTTGCACCCAATAATCCACTTTGAAAGAAAAAAGCATTTAAAATTCCCGTAGTCAAAGCAGTAATAAAAATCATAGTTGTTACCATTTTACTACCATATTTTTCTTCTAAGATTGGACCTAATAATAAGATAAAAGTAAAATTACCAACCAAATGTTCCCAACCTGCGTGCCCTAATGCGTGAGAAAATAAACGAAAATAAGCCAAAGGATTTGTTAATTCCATAAATGGACTTCCAAAAGGATAAACCATAAAAAAGTTTTTACAAATTTCTCCTGCACCTTGTACCACTTTTCCATTGACGGCTGTTGAACTTGAAAAAGGTGTATCTAATAAAATAATGACCGTACAAATCAAAGTATAAGTCAAAACAACAGGTGAATTATAGGTAATTCTCATAATATTTTTAATTATTTTTAAAATCGTTTTTTATAATAAGACAAAATAAGTATTTTTTTTTGATAAAACCAAATTTATTGATAAAAATTGATGTTTTTTATTCTTTTTCGAGATTTTCAAAAAAATCTATCAAAGTATTTTTGACAATTTCTGGATAATTCCAATACAAACTATGCCCTTGTCTATCAAAGGAATACAATCGAATATTTTTAGCATTCACTAATTTTTCGATGGCTATTTTTGCATTATCAAAATAAACTAATTTATCTTCTAATCCATGCAAAAAACCAACCGAACAAGTAATTTTTTGCCAATTATTTTGCAAAGATAAAAGTGCTTCTTTGTGTGTCAGTTTTTCTTGTGTGGCAAAATCCAATATATCAGGAGATATTTTTTTAAAGAATTTCCAAGTTTTTGGATAGGAAATCCAATAAGTCGTTTCTTGCTCAGGAATCAAAGACGAGGAAATAAAAAAAACAGCATCAAATAATTGAGGAGCCTTCATTGCAATAGCAGCTGCCACTGAACCTCCATACGAAGAACCTACCAAATATATTTTTCTTTTTTTATTGGCATATTGTTCTAAAACAGGCAATATTGCCTCTGCTTGTAACTCAATAGAAGTGCTTATTTTTCCAAAATTAGAACCACCATAACCCAATCGGTCAAAAAGTAATAATTGAAAATGTTTCAAAAAAGAAGGGTCATTATAAAAATTAGCAAAAGAACTCAACGAACCAGGTGAGCCATGCAAACAAACCAATAGAGGCAAAGAGTCATTGCCAATTTCTGCATATCTTGTATTATAATCTTGAAAAATAAATCTTTTGATTTGATGTTTTATATTTTTTTTTTGAAAACTATTGGCTAATTCTTCATCAGTCAAAGGATAAAAAAAACTTTTTGTTTTACAATTTGATAAACAAATCAACAATAAAAAACAAAGAAAAGGAATAAAAAGAATGTTTTTTTTCATATAGGAAAAATAATTAAATAAAGTATTCTTTTATAAGAAAAAGTTAGCGTCTAAATTAACATTTTTTACATCAATTTAAAAATATACAACGCTGTATTTTTCTTAAAATCCGCGTTGTTTACATCAGTTTCATCAGCCTTCTGTGGTTTTGGAACGCTGATGAAACTGATTTTCAAACGCGGATTTTATTTTTTTAACATACATTTATATAAACGAGAAATGATAAAAAGAGTAAATATTTAATTATCATTCCATAATCTATTAAGTCATAGTAGAAAACTTTTGATTTCCAATGCTCAAAAATAAGAAAAAGAGATTATTTTTTTATGAATAATCTCTTTTTTATTGAATAACTAAAAAACTATCTTCCTTGAATATCTTTATAATCACGTTTTGTATAACCTGTATAAATTTGTCTTGGACGACCAATTGGCTGATTTTCTTCACGCATTTCTTTCCATTGAGCAATCCAACCCGGCAAACGACCTAATGCAAACATCACGGTAAACATATTAGTAGGAATACCCAATGCTCTATAAATAATACCTGAGTAAAAATCTACATTAGGGTATAATTTTCTTTCGATAAAATAAGGGTCAGTCAAAGCGGCTTCTTCTAATTTTTTGGCTACTTCTAAAGCAGGATCATTGATACCTAACTTATTTAAAACCTTATCACAAGCGACTTTAATAATTCTTGCTCTTGGGTCAAAGTTTTTATAAACACGATGTCCGAAGCCCATCAATCTAAAAGAATCATTTTTATCTTTTGCTTTGTTCACATATTTTTCTACATTTCCACCATCAGCAATAATTTCTTCTAACATTTCTATTACTTCTTGATTGGCACCACCATGCAAAGGGCCCCAAAGCGAAGAAATACCCGCAGAAATAGCAGAATACAAACTTACTTGTGAAGAACCTGCCAAACGCACCGTAGAAGTAGAGCAATTTTGCTCATGGTCAGCGTGTAAAATCAATAATTTATCCAAAGCATCAACAATATCAGGGTCAATATCATAATCTTCGGTAGGCATTGCAAACATCATATTTAAGAAGTTTTCACAATAACCTAATTTATTTTTAGGATAATTGACAGGATGTCCTTGTGAATTTTTATAAGCCCAAGCCGCAATCGTTGGCAGCTTCGCCAACAATCTTACAATATGTAGTTCTGTTTCGGCTTTGTCTTTATTTGGATCTATTTGACTTGGATAAAAAACAGCCAAAGCAGAAGCCAATGCACCTAAAACGCCCATTGGGTGTGCATTAACAGGAAATCCATCAAATATTTTACGCATATCTTCATTCACTAAAGTGCGTCTTGTAATATTGGTTTTGAATGTTGCAAATTGTTCAGTTGTAGGCAATTCTCCAAAAATTAACAAATAAGCAACTTCTAAAAAAGTAGATTTTTCGGCTAATTGCTCGATTGGATAACCTCTATAACTTAGAATACCTAATTCACCATCTAAAAAAGTAATTGCACTTTTGGTGGCACCTGTATTTTTATAGCCTGAATCTAAGGTTATATAAGTAGATTGGTCGCGTAATTTACCAATGTCTATGGCTTTTTCGCCTTCTGTACCCTCAAAAACGGGCATCTCGTAAGTCTTACCTTCTAAGATAATTTGTGCAGTATTTGACATATTAAAAGAGAAATATATAAATAAATTTGAATAATATTTTAATTTTGCAACCAAATTAAATACAAATATTTTAATTACAAAATTTTGTTTGAAAAATATTTTAATTTTTATAAAAAATAGCTGCAATCTAATAAATTAAACAATTAAAATTCTAAATTGTTATAGCATTGATAATAATTTTTAAAAATTATTACAGAATTATAAATAATAATTGTAAGATTGATTGAGTATAATTTTCGCTATTGTTTGTGTCTTCACAAACATTTATTAACAAAGTAATAATCACTTTTGAAAAAAACAAACGACGGCAAAAAAGATTTTTTTTTAACCGCTTTTTTATACTTTTAGATTCTTCTAACATTTATACGGATAAAATTTTAGAAAAATAAAAATCCGTTCAAATCCGTAAAATCCGTATTATCCGTGTGCCTTCTGCGATAAATTTCCGTATAAAATTGAGTAGAACCTACTTTTAATTTATCTTATTACTTAATCTACACAAAAATAGTAATAAGTTTTTGAATTTTTATCTTTTATAAATCCTTTTTTTAAACTTTTATGTAACTTTGCAAGTTATTTAGAATATAATTAGATTTTTTTAAATTAAAATGAATATTTCATCATCAAATTTTAGTGAAGCTTTTGTAAAACACTTTCAAGATTGGGAACAAGAATTGAACGGACAAAAACAAACAGCATTGCATCAAATTAGACAACAAGCCATCGATTTAGTGGCTCAAAATATTATTCCAACCACCAAACACGAAGAATGGAAATATACAAATCTTAATAAAATATTCAAACAAGATTTTGTTTTTGATACAGAAAATAATAATGTTGCTAAAGAAACCATCAAAAATACTGCTTTAATGCATCTTGATGCTTATCAAATTATTATTTTAAATGGTATATTCAGACCAGAATTATCTTATCTGCCTAATGACAAAAATATTGAAATTAGTACGCTTGCAGAAGCACACAAAAAAAATAATGAGTTGGTAGAAAAATATTTTTCAAAAGTCCCTGAATGGGAAAATGAAGTTTTTACTGCCTTGAACACAGCATTTGCTGCACGAGGACTTTTTGTTCATGCTCAAAAAAATGCAACATTAGAGAAACCAATGCTTGTTCAACATATTACAGATAGCCAACAAAAAAATACTATTGCATTGCCAAGAAATTTATTTATTTTTGAACAAGGAAGCCAAATTGATTGGATAGAAAACTATGTTACAATAGGCGACAATTATTCTTTAGTCAATGGTGTAAATGAAATTTTTGTAATGCCTAACGCACACATTACGCACACAAAAATTCAGAATGAAAATGAAAAAGCATTCCAAATTCTTACAACACAAGTACGACAAGAAAAAGATAGTTTTTATGAAAATGTAACATTTTCTTTCAAAGGTGGATTGATCCGAAACAATCTCAATATTCGTTTAACAGGGCAAAATATAGAGGCAAATATGTTTGGATTGTATATGCTCAATGGAAAAACACACGTAGATAATCATACTATTGCTGACCATATCGCTCCTAATTCGGTAAGCAACGAACTATACAAAGGAATTTTAGACGGGCAATCTACGGGAGTGTTTAATGGGAAAATATTTGTCAGACAAGACGCACAAAAAACAAATGCTTATCAACAAAATAGAAATATTTTATTGACAGATACAGCTACCGTCAATACAAAACCGCAATTAGAAATTTGGGCAGATGATGTAAAATGCTCACATGGAGCAACGATTGGTAAATTAGACCAAAATGCTTTGTTTTACTTGCGTGCAAGAGGAATTACTGAAAAAAATGCAAAAGCTTTGTTAGTACAAGCCTTTGGTGGAGAAGTGATTGAAAAAGTAACTTTTGAACCTTTGAAAGAATACTTGAATGCTATTTTGACAGAAGGATTGCAAATTAATTTCTAAAAAATAATTGTAGGTAACAATAAAGTATTTTTGGGCAATTACGGGCTATCGTGCAAAGCACAGAGCCAAAAAAGAGAGAAAAAAACAGCGGAAACCTTGTTTTTTTCTCTCTTTTTGTCTCTGCAAGTCTGCTTCTATCCCTATTGCAAAATACAAAATATTGATTTTATTGCTCAATTAAAAGAAAAAACGAACATTTTGCTCAATTTCAGAAGATAAACTTAAAGCAACAGGACAAGTATGTGCTGCATTTTTAAGTGATATTTGATGTTTTTCAGATAAATTTAGATTTTTTGGAAAATAAATATCAACGATAATTGTTGCAATTTTTCGTGGCAATTCAGCAGTCATTACTTTTGTAATATCCATTTTAGTATCTTTCAAATCAATATTTTCTCGTTGTGCATAAATTCCCATAATAGTCATCATACAGCTTCCTAAGGCAGTCGCCACCAAGTCAGAAGGTGAAAACGCTTCTCCTTTTCCTTGATTATCAGTTGGGGCATCAGTAATAATTGTTGTGCCTGATTTGAGGTGTGTAGCTTCTGTACGTAATTCACCTGTATAAATAATTTGAGATGTTGCCATTTTTTTCTATTTTTAATTTTATTCGATTTTTTAATTTATTTTTATGCAAAAAAAGTCATCAATATTTTATAACAAACTATTATTTAATAAATTGAGTTCGCTTAATTTTTGATAAATTTTTTCTTTTTTAAGGTCTTGCATTGCCGTTATATATCTCAAACTATGACAATCAGAACCAATAAAATTAACATATTTTTGTTCAACTAAAAATTCAGCATATTTTCTACACTGTTCACCATAATAATTAACCAAAGAAACTTGATTAATTTGTAATAATACGCCTCTTGATAGCATATCATCTAATAAATCATCGTCGCTATGCAAATAATAATATCTTTCAGGATGCGCCCAAATAGGTTTATAACCTAAGATTTGCATTTCGAATACAAGTTCTTTCATATTTTGTGGTTTATTTCTAAATCCACTTTCAAAAAGTACATATCTTTCTTTTCCAAATGATAACAAAGGTTCGTTATTTCTTATTTTTTTCCAAAATCCTTCATCAAGATAATATTCTGCTCCTGCTTGTATTTCTAATTCTATATTATTTTCTTCGAGTGCTTTTTGAACATCAGCCAAACGATTATAAATAATGTCAGGAGTGTTTTTGTAGCCATCTAACATAACATGTGGCGTAAGAATCATTTTTTTATAACCCATTTCTACAAATTTTTGGGCTAATTCTAATGTATTTTCTATTGTTCTTGCACCATCATCTATGCCATATAATAAATGTGAGTGCATATCTACCTGAACGATATTAGGTAATTCCATTTTTTGTTCTCTTTTTCTATCTTGTGGAGATTTTTTTTTAAGCCAAGTAAACATTATTTTTTGTTTTTTTGTGTGTATATTTATTTTTTCACTTTCAATAATTCGATATCAAATACCAAAATAGCATTTGTAGGTACTAACTCACCCATTCCTTTTTCGCCATAACCTAAATAAGAAGGAAGAATAAAAGTGCTTTTTCCGCCTTCTTTCATCAAAGTCAGTGCTTCATCTAAGCCAGCAGGCGTAACATCTCCCACCAAAAATTCGGTAGCAGTTTCGGAGTTTTCGTAAGCTGTTCCTTCTATTAATTTTCCGATATAATTGACATTGACCGTATCACCTTTCAAAGCAATTTTTCCATTTCCTTCGCGTATATGTGTATAACGTAAACCTGAGTAAGTTGTTTTAAACTGAACATTTTTATCTTTTTTTTTTAGATTTTCTACATAGTTTTCAATCAAAACACTGTCTTTTTTACGCTGTGCTTCTAAGAGTTTTTCGTTTGATTTTTCAATTTCTTTTCTTGACCTGATTTTTAATATTTTAACTGTATATTTTAAATCAGAACCTTTTGGCATTTTATTTTTAAGATGCCCACCATTTTCAGCCAAAGAATCAGATTTTATCCAAAAGCTAAGACTATCTCCTTCTGCTACTTGTAAAAAAATCTCTCTAAAATTAGGCTTTTCTTTACCAATCCAATACGTTTCTTCTAAGGGTGTTTCTCTTATTCCTTCAGGCGTTTCTTTGTATGAATTTCGAATCACAGAGTCAAAACTATTTCTAATAACCAAATGATAATCAATCAAATCACCTAATTTTGCCTTTTTACTTTGCCCGTTTTGTTTATGAAAAACATATTTGATGCCTGAACTTGTCGTATGAGCATTGTGAGCAGGTTTTGTAGGACTATCGCTGCCACCTACACAACTCGAAAACAAAAAAATCAACAATAAAAATAAATAAATAATTTTAAAATTCATAATAAAAATAGGTTAAGAAATATAAAATAAATAATGCTATTGCTCTTGCTTGTGTCCCCGCAAGCAATAATTTGTTACAAAATTCGCGTGAGGACACAAGCAAAGGCTTAAACGGCTACTGTTGCTTTAATTGCCTCGTGTGCTGTATAATTTTCAAGTATAATATCTTCATATTTAAAATCAAAAATAGAAGTAATATTTTCATTTAATTTTACTTTTGGTAAAGAATAAGGCACTCTGGTAAGTTGTAAATTGACTTGTTCGATATGATTGTTATAAATATGTGTGTCTACACTACTAATCACCAACTCTCCCAACCCTAAATTACAAACTTGTGCTACCATTTGTGTCAATAACGCATAAGAGGCAATATTAAAAGGCAATCCTAAAAAACAATCAACACTACGCATCAATAAATGGCATGATAATTTTTGTTCATACACACCAAATTGAAACATCAAATGACAAGGCGGTAATTTCATCTTACCAAGTTCACCAACATTCCAAGCACTTACGATTAACCTTCTTGAATCAGGATTATTTTGAATGTCTTTGATAACATTTGTTATTTGGTCGATAAAATTCCCATCTTTTGTTTCCCAATTTCGCCATTGTTTTCCATAAACATCACCTAATTCTCCATTTTCATCAGCCCATTCGTCCCAAATAGATACTTTATTTTCTTTTAGAAAAGCGATATTTGTATCACCTCTCAAAAACCATAATAGTTCATAAACGATTGATTTCCAATGTACTTTTTTGGTGGTTAATAAAGGGAAACCCTCGCTCAAATCGTGTCTTAATTGATAACCAAACACACTTTTTGTACCTATGCCTGTTCGGTCTTGTTTGTTGTGTCCTTTGTCAAGAATATGTTGTAATAATGTTAAATAAGATTTTTCCATTTTTATATTTTAATGAATTGATAATGAATATTTTAGACCCAATCAATTTCTTTTTTTAATAAAGATAAAGTATGAAATTCAGGTGTATTTTTTTCAGGTTTTAAGTCATAAATCCATTGTGCTTGTTTTGGCAAACTCAATAAAATAGATTCAATCCTTCCTGATGTTTCGAGTCCAAATTTCGTGCCTGCATCATAGACCAAATTAAACTCCACATATCGTCCGCGTCTGTATAATTGCCAATCTTTATGTTTTTGCGTATAATCTTTATTTTTATTTTTTTGGACAATAGGCAAATAAGTTGGAATAAATGAGTTACCAATCGTCTGCACAAAATCAAATCTATCTTGCCAAGAAAATTGCTCATTTTGATTTAATCTATCAAAAAATATTCCACCAATTCCGCGTGTTTCATTTCTATGTTTGATGTAAAAATAGTCATCAGCCCATTTTTTAAATTCGTTATAATAGTCAGGCGAAAATTTATCGCAAGCGTTTTTGAGTTGTTGATGAAAAAATTTTGCGTCATCTTCTTGAATATAATGAGGAGTAAGGTCAATTCCGCCACCAAACCACGCTTTTTCTTGATTCATTTCAAAATACCTTACGTTCATGTGTATGATAGGCACAAATGGGTTATGTGTATGCAAAACAATCGAAACGCCTGTTGCAAAAAAATTTCCTTCTCCAAAAGCATCTCTTTTTGCCAATACTTCGGGCATTTTTCCGCTTACTGCTGAAAAATTAACACAACCTTTTTCCCAAATATTTCCATCTTGAAAAACATTGGTGATGCCTCCTCCGCCCTCTTCTCTTTCCCATTTTTCAGAGAAAAAAGATGATTTTCCGTCTGCTTCTTCTAAACTTTTACAAATATTTTTTTGTAAATTTTGAAAATAATCCGTTATTTTTTGTCTTTCTAATAACATAAATGAAAATAATAAGTGCTTTTTTGTTGCAAATATAGTAATAATTTTAGGCAGATATAAATTTTAAGTCGAAAATATCTATAATAATTTTATCTTACATTTATCAATTCAAAATTTTCACCTACGAAAATAATGGTTTGGAAATATACAATTCGATAAAGAAATCTTATTTTTTATCTACAAAGATACAAATAAAAAAATAATTGACTGATAAAAAAAGATAAAAACTACAATCAAAACTTCAAGAAAATATGTCCATCAATGCCATGACAATTAAATTCATTTGTTGTTTTTTTCACCACATTGATATTTTCTATTTGTAAAATAGCTTGATAATAATTACTTTTAGCTAAAATACGAAGGCTTGTAGATGGAACTTTATGTGGATTATTAGTATGAAATTGAAATAAATTTTTAATAATTGGTGTTAGTTCAAAAGATAATATTGTCTTTTTTGTATCAAAATCATTCAATACTAATTTATTTTCCCAAAAAATAATATCCAATTCATATTTTTTTTCATTGATAAAATAAGTCATTTTTTTATTTTTTTGGTCATAATACTGAAACCTCAATAAATGGTCATATCCTTGAATCAACTCATAATTTTGCATAAAACCTATGGAAAAATTAAGTTCATTTTGATAAGAAGGAAGATTGGCTGATGCATACAGTTGTGGTAATTTTATGAGTTGTAACATCAATTCTTCTTGTGAAACTACGTCTGTTTCTTGCCTCAAAAATTGCAAAAGATTGGTTTGAAAATAAGGTTGTAAATATTGTAATTTATTTCTTTTTCCTAAATACAAAATAATCGAAGAAAGTTTTTTTAAATCATTTTGAGGAATTTTTTTTCCTGCTAATTTAGTAGAAATCAACTGATTATCTTTATCTAAAGCATTGTGTTTTTTCCAAATATTACCCCAATGATGACTTAAATGGTGAGCAGAAACACTAAAAATATTAAAATAACTATTGGCAAAAAATAAAGAAATAAAAGCCCAACTAAAAGCCCAATAAATTATTTTTGTTTTTTCTTTTTGAAAAATATTATAAATAGACCAAACCATCAACCAAATCAAAAAAATAAAAACTAATAATCTATTTTCTGTCCAACCATGCAAATTTACTCTCATTATCGCCCCAATTATCAATGAAAGACAAATTGGCAACAAAGAGAAATAAAAAAG
>RDZP01000073.1 GCA_004294005.1 Cytophagia bacterium | reverse complement strand
CTACAAAAATAAACTTTTGCAACAATATATCCAAAAAAATAGTCATAATTTAGTGATTTTCAATGAATTGTGGCTATTTTAATAATTACAACTTAAACACAGATTGTTGTCCAAACTCATCTTGACTGATATAATCACCATTAAAATAAGAAAGTGCCATCCCAAATTGGTCGGGACCAAACTCAGGATTATAAACTTCAAATTTTGTGTCTTTGCCTTTCGCCAACTGGTTTAAGTGTTACAAAAATAAAAAGAAGTAAAACTGGCTCAAGTTTGAGCGAAGCAGAAACTTGTGCCTCTGTATTTGATAGAAGTTTCTAAAAACCGATTATTCGAATCATCACAACTTTTCGTCACAGTACATTTTTTTAACTTTTTCAAAATCAATCTTTCATTTACAAAAGTAAATATTTTTTTTTGGCAAAACAAATATTTATCAAAAAAGAAAAAGACTAAGTATTTATCAAAACAAAAAAACACAAAGAAACCTTTTTTTCGCCATTGTTTGCAAGAAACAAGCAACGTCAAAAAAAGCATAAAAAATAAATATCAAAATAAAAAATAAGCAAAAATTTCAATTTTTTTTTCATTTGTACGTTAATTGGTAGTAATTATCAAAATTAAAAAATATTAAAATCAAAATGAAAAAAATTATATTGGCGGTTTATTTAGCCTCTTTTACCTATTTACACGCACAATCTACCGAGCCAAAAACATTAGGCGAACATCCAAATGTAATCAACGGAATTGCTATCACTAATAATGGTTTAAAAATAGCAAGTGCCAGCACAGACGAAACAATTATGGTTTGGGACGTAGCAAAAGCAAAAGCCGAAAAACCATACAAAGCACATACAGGTGCAGTCAGTTGTATTGCCTTCAATTATGTAGGTGATTTGGTGGCATCAGGCAGCGAAGATAAATTAGCAATCATCTGGAAAGTGGGCAATAATAAACCACTTTTTACGTGCAAAGGACATTCTGCACCCATCAATGCTTTGACTTTTAGTACTGATAACAAGTTTTTAGTAACAGCAAGTAGCGACAAAACAATTCGTTTTTGGGACGTAAAAACAGGAAAAATGACAAGAAGCACAAAAGCACACGAAGATATTGTTACAGCAATTGCTTATAGCCCTGACGGAAAAATAATTGCCACTGCATCTACCAAAGAAATAAAATTATGGGACGCTGTAACACTCAAACCTATCCGAACCATCAAAGAAGAAGGCACTGAATCTTATTGGGCATTGGCTTTTACAAAAGACGGAAAAACTTTGGCATCAGGAAGTGGATTGAGAGGCGGAGACGGTACAAATAGTTTAAAACTTTGGAAAGTATTAAATGGTTCGCTTATCAAAACCTTAGAAGGACACAAAGACGCAGTAAATACAGTTATTTTTACTACTGATAGCAAATTATTATTGAGTGGCGGTGAAGACAATGCTTTGAAAGTTTGGAATGCAGCAACAGGCGAATTTGTAAAAGATTTGAATGGACATACCAATCCTGTGCGTTCAGTAGTAGTCAGCAAAGACGGAAAAACAATCGCTACAGGTGGTTTTGATAAGAAAATATTTTTATTTGCTACCGAATAAAATAGAAAATAATCAATAAACTTTTGGAAAGTTCCTTAACTTTCCAAAAGTTGAATTAGTTTTGAGCGGTCAGACATCTGTTTGACTATGGTACAGACCGTTCAAAAAATTAAATTACGTAACATCAATTATTAATTACTAATTTTCCAATCTGTTCTAATTTTTTCAAAAGCAATAATTCCACTCAACACCGTACCCGGAATACCTTGCCCAGGATAAGTAGTATCTCCACAAATATAGGCTTTATGATTGTCTAATCTTGATTCCATCATTTGCCAAGGTTTAATATGTTTGAATTGCGGATAGCCTCCAACAAATCCAAAGGCTCTACCTGTCCATTTTTCCCAAGATTTTTGACCTGATGAATGGTAATAAATAACATCTTTTTCTTCAAAAAAACCTTTTTCAACCAGAATTTTAATTACTAATTTCTCCAAAATAGATTTATCTTCTACAAAAATATTTTCAGGATTGTGCCAATGTGTACTGACTGAAGCCACCATTTGTGAGGCTTCATCTGTGCGTGTTGTATCTTGTGCATGTGATAAACTCACAAAAATTGATTTTGTATTCAAAAAAGGTAATCCACTTTCGAGGTGAATTTGATGATGAATACAAGTGAATTTCTGTTTATTTTCGCATTTAAAACCAATTCCCATTTGAAAAGCACTGCTTAGTTGTGAAGATTGTAAAACTTTGCTTTTAAATTTTTTTCTAACCTTTTCGTAAATATCCAAAGTATTATTCAAAGGAATACCTGAAATGACAAATTGGCTTTCATATTCATTTTTATTGGTAATAATTTGATATGATTTTGAGGAGTTTGAGTAATCAATTTGCTTTACATTTTCACGTAAATTAACCGATGAATTATTTTTTTCTAAATAATCAATCAAAGGATTAATTACATTTATCAGACCTCCATCTACATAATAATTAGGAAAATTAGTATAACACAAAGCCGTTGCACCAAATAAAACATTGACTTCTTTGAGGTAATTTTGGGCGGTGATAATGAGTTGTTCGTTCACAAAATCAACAAATAACTGATTATCCAATAAATCAAAATTTTTGAGCAACCATTCTGTCGAATAAAAAGCATATTGAGCATAATTGAGTTGCGAAAAAGTTACATTTTTGATACATTGTAAAAAATCATTGATTTTTTTAGGTGGAAAAAACTTTTGTTGTAAAGAAGTTTTCCAAACAAATTGACTAACTTTATAACAAAAATTCCAAAATTCTTTTTGATTTTTAGGTCCAAAAACTCTTTCTGCTTCTTCTATCCATTGTTCTAAATTTTGATAGCGTGTTAATATATCTCCATTTTTGAGATATATTTTCATTGGAATTTCTAATTGTCTTGCTTTGATATTAATACCGATTTGTTTCAATAAATAGCCTAATGGCATATTTTCTTCCAATCCTACCAAGGTTGTAGCACCACTTTCGAACACAAAACCTTTTCGCCAATAAGAACTTGTGCAGCCTCCGGGTAAATAATTTTGTTCGAGAATAAGATTTTTTTGTCCTTGTTGTGCTAAAAGACAAGCACTTGTCAAGGCACCCAAACCTGTACCTATAATTATTGTATCAAATTTCGAGGACATATTTTTATTTTTTCTTTTCTAACTTTTTGTAAGATAAAAAGTTTTTTCTTTTTTGAGAGAATTTTTGAAAGTATATAATTTTTCTTGCTGTAAAAATTTCGTATATGTTTGAAATTTTAAGAAAAATATGTATTTACACAACCAATTGCCACTGCTTTTGTCCCACAAGCAGTCATCGTTGGTATAAGGTTCGTTTGTTACAATATTCGTTTGTGGGACACAAACGAGGGCATAAAATTATTATTTAACTTTGTGCAAGCGTCCACGCTTGCACAAAAAGTATATAAATAGTAACTAATTTTTTAATTTTATCTTACTATTATTTTATTTTCTCTTAAGTATTGTTTTAAATCTGGAATTTTGATTTCTCCAAAATGAAAAACACTTGCGGCTAAGGCTGCCTCTGCTTTTCCTTCGTTAAACACTTCTAAAAAATGTTCTTTTGTGCCTGCACCGCCTGAAGCAATGACAGGAATTTGTATATTTTCCGTAATTTTTTTTGTCAATTCACAAGCAAATCCGTTTTTTGTACCATCATTTGCCATTGAAGTCAATAAAATTTCGCCTGCACCTCTTTTTTCTGCTTCTTTTATCCATTCCAAAGTCGGTAGATTTGTGATTTCTCTACCGCCTTTCACATATACAAACCATTTACCTTCATAAAAATTAGTATCCACTGCCAATACAACGCATTGACTACCAAAGCGCAACGCCAAATCATCAATTAATTTTGGATTTTGAACGGCAGAGGAGTTAATAGAAATTTTATCTGCTCCTGCTTCCAATAATCTTTCAACATCAGCAATACTTTTGATACCGCCTCCTACTGTAAATGGAATATTAATAGTAGAAGCAATATTTTTAACCAAATTTACCAATGTATTTCTGTTTTCAATGGTGGCAGTGATGTCCAAAAACACTAATTCATCTGCCCCTTCTTTGACATATTTTTGGGCTAATTCTACAGGATTTCCTGCATTTTTAAGGTTCTCAAAATTGATACCTTTGACAGTTTGTCCGTCTTTTATATCCAGACAAGGAATAATTCTTTTTGCTAACATAATCAAATGATTTGTTTGTATTTTTGTAATGAAATAAAAAATGAAGTAAAAAAATGAAGTAAAAATTGCAAAAATAGAAAATATTTACCATTTTTGCACCTTAAAAATGAAATAAATATGCAAAAAATAACAGATACAAATTTTAAGATGCGAGAAAAAAAGCGTTGGTACATCATAACGAGCCTTAGTTTGATTTTTTTGTGTGTATTGTTAGTGATTTTTTCTCCTGAAAATGCAAAAACAGAAAAACAAATAATGACTATTATTGTTTCAATTGACGATAATAACGAACAGTTTGTAGCACATATTAGCGAAAAGGGAAAAAAATACACAAAAAAATTATTAGCCATCAATCGTAATAATGTTTATGATTTAACAAATATAATTTTACTTGTTAAAGAATACGAATCAAATGGTTGGAAAACGATTAATAGTAATATGGAAATTCCTACATTAAAAGAAAAAAATAAATTTTATTTTTATTTTTTTATGCAAAAATAGTTCTTTATTTTTAGAATGGATAACCAATTCCTAAATTTAATACCACTAAATTTTTTCTAAATACATCAGAAAAGTTGAAATCTTGGATAACCCAACGATTTTCAAAACTTCTTGCAGGGTCATATACTTTCACACCAAAATCAAAACGTAATAATAAAAATGGAAAGTTCATTCGTAAACCCATTCCTGAGCCAATGGCTACCTGTTGTAAAAAGCGTGTAGGTTCAAATTTTGCTCCGACTCTATTTCTATCATCTTTGGTTGTCCAAATATTACCTGCATCTACAAAAAATGCCCATCTAAAAAAACTAAACAAAGGCAGACGATATTCTATATTTCCTTCCAAAATAATTTCACCGGGTTGCTCTATATAATTAAAAGTACCATCAGTATTCATAGATGGACTGTATTCACCAGGTCCCAAACTACGTGGTCGCCAAGCCCTGATACTACTTCCCCCGCCAGCAAAAAAGAATTTTTCATAAGGCAATGTATTCGAACCACCAAAACTATTAGCAATTCCTCCATTAAGTCTAAAAGCCAATAAATGATTTTTCTTTTTTAATGGAAGATTATAAGTAAAAGTAGTGTTAAGTTTCCAATATTGAAAATATTGCAACCCAAATATTTTTCCATCAGTGCTCAATGGCGTATTTCTATTGATAAAATTAAAGACATTTCCACCTGTTTCTGCCAATACCCTAATCAAATGAGAAGTTTTACTTTCATTACCATTATTATTGTTATAGGTATAAATAAAATAAACACTACTTACTAAGGCACGATTAAAACTTTGGATAATTGGCACGCCTTGTCTCTCTAAATCTTCTAATAATTTTCTAAAATCATCTCTAATTTCAGTTGTATTCACCAAACTCAACTCACTTAAAGTAAAATTATAAGTTGAATTTCTCATCTGTCCTCTATAAGTGATGGCAGCAGTAAGATTTTGTCGTGTGTATTCAGGTCTTTTTACAAAATTATACCCTAAGCTAATACGTGTGCTTGGGCTAAAACTTTCGATATTAGAACGGGGTTTTTTAGATAGTAATTTTCTCAAAAGCAGCACTCTCGGGAAATTGAGTGATGTATTCAATCCAATTTCTTGGTTGGTATAAAGTTGTCTATCTTGTAAAAAACCTGTTTGCCCATCTATAGTAAATCTCAAACTTGTTTCAAAAACTTCACAACCTTTGAATGTATTTCTATTTTTAAACGAGAAATTAACAAAAGGGCCAGGCAATCCTTGTAAAACATTAAATCCGAGTTCATTGGTAAATTGATGTTTATCCAAAGGTGTTAAAAAAATATTTGTTTTTAATTTCCCTCCTGTTGTATCTTCTCTCAAAGTAATAAATTTAAAAATATCCATTGAAGTCAAAAGTCTTTGCGTATCCATTTCTTTATTGACATCAAATAAAGTTTTGGGCAAAACTTTGATGCGTTGGTCAAGCACTTTAGGCGAATACTTTATTTTTTCATTTTTATCTGTATAAATAATACTTGTTCTTGGAGAAATTATTGTATCATTGATGATTGTTTTTTTTTTATTTTCGTGTAAAATTGTGGTAATAACACTTTGAACTTCCCATTTTTTATGACTACCTTTTTCGGGTTCATTAATAATGACAGTAACATAAGCATCACGTTTATTCTTGGCTGCTCTTGCCATCAAAGTGCTATCAGGATATATTTTTTTGATTGTATCCACTTTAAAATTAAAATGTAAAGTATCTATTTTAAAGTTGATAAATTGTTGATTAAAATGTAAATAACCATTTTGTCTTAATAAATCAACAATTCTTTTTCTTTCCACATCAATTTTCTCACTATTAAACATACTTCCTTCTTTGAGTACTGTAATTTTTTTTGTGGCTAATAATACAGAATCGATATGCTTATTTTTAGTAAGATAATAAGTATTTCCAAAAAAAGTAGGTTGATTTTCTTGTATGTTATAAACAACAGTGGCTCTTTTACTTCTCAAATATTTGATTTCAGGATTTACTTTTCCTTGAAAAAAACCTTGTTTGCGTAAAAACTCTTGCATCTCTTGTGCAGTTTCCCTTACCAAAGCAGTATCCAAAAAGACAGGTTTTTCACCTACGACTCTCATTAGCCAATTTCCTTCTTGTATTGAAATTTCTTGTTGTTTTATTTTTTTTTCTTTTTTATTTTCTAACCTTTTTTCTTGTTTTGGTTTTTTATCTGCTTTTGCATTGGCAATTTTGATGTCATATTTTTTGATAATTTTTTCAATATTTTTTCGATAAATATCAGGATTAAATTTTTTTGAAGCAGATTGATAAATACCTGCCCAAATAGGTAGTCCTAAAAAACGTCTATTTGGTTTTGGTCGCATAAAATAGTATAATCTATCATAAGGAGCATTTTTAAAGCCAATAATTTGTGGTTGTACTAATAAAAATTGCTCTTCTTTCCATTCTTTTGTACTCAAACAACTTGAAAAAAATAAAATAGCAACCAAAATTAAAATAAATAGATAATAGTGTTTCATGTTTTTTGAGGATATGTTTGATTTTTTTAGGTTTAGTTAAACAAAAGTCTTTTTTAGGATAATATATTAACAGAAAATAATTAGAAGATAATTATTTGTTCTATTGTAAACAAAAAAATAACACACAAAAATAACTAAAAATCTAAAAAAATCAAAAAAATTAGTATTATTTTTTATTTTTTATTGCTTCTAAAATTTCGTCTCCCCCTGCATTTAATAATTTTTCTGCTAATTTTTTTCCAAAGACCATCGGATTTTCAGTTGATTTTTCTTCTATTTTAATCATTTTTTTACCATCAAGACTAATAATTCCACCTTCAAATGTGATTTCATTATTTTGATTGATTTGTGCATAACCAAAAATTGGAATACTACAACCACCTTCCAAAGTAGCCAAAAAAGACCTTTCAGTTTCCAAACAAATAGAAGTTGAAAGATGATTGAGATGTTTTTTTAGAAAATCTTTTTTTTCTTGTGTCAATGCCTTGTGTGTTTCGATGGCAATACAACCTTGTCCTACCGCTGGAATAAATTGTTGAAGTGGTAATTTTTCGACAATCAAATCATCAAAACCCGCTCTGTGTACGCCTGCATAAGCCAACAAAATCGCTTTGTATTGTCCATTTTCCAATTTTTTGATGCGTGTTTGTAGATTTCCTCTTACTTCTGCCGTTACCAAATGAGGAAAATAATGCTTCAAAAAAGATTTTCTACGAGTAGAAGAAGTGCCTATTATTTCATTTTCACCCAACAAAGACAAACGTACATTTTTATCAAAACTTATTACTACATCATTCGCCAATTCTCGTTCAGAAAAAGCCAATAATTCTAAATCAATATCCAAAACAGATTGCACATCTTTTGCACTATGTACAGCCAAATCAGTTTTTCTATCTCTCAAATCTTGTTCTAATTCTTCTGTAAAAAGCCCTTTACTACCTATTTCTGCTAAGCCTTGATGCAAAATTTTGTCGCCCATCGTTTCATATTGTATCAATTCTACTTTTGCACCTGCTTTTTGAAGCTTGTCTGCCACAAAATTTGCTTGCCAAAGTGCCAAAGGACTACTTCTTGTACCTAATTTAAAATGTAACATTTCGATTTTTGAATTTTTATACTAAAATTTTGTTTGATTTTATTTTTTGAGATTAACTAACATATCTTCTGTCATTTTTTGTAAATCGTACTCAAATTTCCAACCCCAATCTTGAGAAGCAACCGAAGAATCAATACTCATAGGCCAAGAATCAGCAATTGCTTGTCTAAAATCTGGTTTATAAGTTACTTTAAAATCGTTTACATATTCTTGGATAGCTTTTGTAACTTCTTTTGGTGAGAAACTAATCGCACTCAAATTATAAGCAGAACGCACCTTTACATTTTTGGCATCAGTTTCCATCAATTCTAATGTAGCACGAATCGCATCAGGCATATACATCATAGGTAATTGTGTATTTTCAGACAAAAAACATTCATATTTTTTTCCTTCTGCTGCGTGATAAAAAATATCAATGGCATAATCTGTTGTGCCGCCACCTGGAGGTGTTTTATAACTAATAATGCCTGGATACCTCAAACTTCTCACATCTAAATTAAATTTCTTAAAATAATATTCTGCCCAACGCTCTCCAGCCAACTTACTAATTCCATACACCGTATTTGGATTCATAATTGTATTTTGTGGTGTATTTACTTTTGGCGTATCCAACCCAAAAACAGCGATTGTACTTGGATAATATATTTTATTTAGATTTTTTTCTTTTCCTACTCCTAACACATTCAAAACGCCTTCCATATTAATTTGCCATGCAAAAAGTGGGTCTTGTTCGCCTGATGCTGAAAGCACAGCAGCTAAATGATAAATTTGTGTAACATTGTGTTTTTCAACCAGTGCGCCCATTTTTTTTCCGTCCATTACATTCAAAGACTCAAAAGTCAGGTCAGTTTCAAAATCTTCGGGTTGTCTTAAGTCGGTTAAAATAATATTATTTTTTCCATAAACATTTGCTAAGTGAGCAGATAGTTCTGTGCCTATTTGCCCTAATGCACCAGTGATTAATATTTTTTCGGTAGGCATATTTTAAAAAAATTAGATAAAAAAGGATAAAAAACAAAAGTTTAAGCCAATATTGTCGCAAAGTTAGAAAAATACATCTCAAAAAACAAAATTTTATTTTGTTTTTTTCAAAAAAATATAAAAATACAAATATTTTTTATTATTTTTTAAAGATAGCATTGATATAGTTTTAAAAAAAATTCTGTTTCTATTTTTTGAATAATAATTTCAATAATAAAAATAATTAGAAAAAAGTAAAGAACAATGGCTATTGATAAAGATTTTGTGGTTTTTTATTATTCTCAATTCGATAAAGAAACTTTCTATTTGTTTTACTTGTTTTTATAAAAAAGATTTTTAAAATGTTCAAAATAAGATTGCTAATATTTTAAAAATAACAATATTTCTATTTTATGAATGATTTTTATCGTTTCGAATAAAAAATCAAAGAAAAAACAACTATTTATCCACTATTTTTCTATCATTATGTTTTTTTTTAGCCGTAAATTTTCAATAGAGGAAACTAACTTGCTTCAATTTTTGAGTAAAGTGCGTTTGTTTCAAAATTTATCAGAAACGCAAAAACTATCATTTTTACCTTATCTACATCTAAGAAATTATAAACAAAACGAGGTCGTTTTTTTCAGAAATGACCCAAGTCAAGCATTGTATCTTATCAAAGAAGGAAAGGTAAGTTTAGAATTAGACATTGAAGAACGCTTTGAATCTGTAATTCAGTTAGAAACTTCTGCTTCTTTTGGTCATAACTCACTATTACCAAAAACTAAACGCATTTTTAATGCTTTTGTAACTTCTCCTTTGTGTCAAATTTATGTATTGCCACAAGTCAATATTTCAGATGTTTTCAAAAGAAGCCCCGAAATTAAAGCACAAGTTTTAGAAAATTTAAGTTATATCTATAATCAAAATTTATATGATTTATGTAAAATTTACAGAGAAAAACGTGGTTTTTTTGAGTTAGCAGAAATGTTTACTAATGTAGTTTGGGGTACTTAATGATTCGTTTATTGAGTATCATTTCAAGTAAAAAATTAGGCTACTATACAATTTCTCAAACCTTCCAAAAGTTTTAAACTTTTGGAAAGTTAAAAAGCCAATAAAACTCTTTTTTTTGAAATGGTATAATAGCCTGATAAAAAAAATATTTATTTTTTATCCAACATTCCAAAAACTTTTTGTAGTAATGGAGATGTTCTCTCACCAACATTGCCTCTGATGCCATTTTCTTTGTCTCTTACTTTCATAAAAAGTCCATCTAAAGCTTTTTGCGTTACGTGGCTTCCTAAATCAGCATTGACAGGTTTTAAGCCTTGAATGAGCATACCTGCAGGAGAGTCTGCCAATTTGTTATAAGGTTTTACCATCGCTTCCCACGCTTGTACTGCACCTACGCTACTCAAAGAAGCATTGATTTTGGGAGCATACGCCTGTGTAAGTGCTTGCAAAGTTTTATCTTTTAAGAAAGTAGTGGCGGCACCTGTACCACCAAACAAAATATTTTTAGCATCAGTAATATTCATACTTGTAATCGCATTAGTAAAAATAGGTAATGCTTCTTTGGCTGCATCTTCAGCGGCACGATTCATTTTCAAAACAGCAGCATTGACCAGATTTTGACCGCCCGGAATATGTTTTGTAATTAAATTTTGTACTTCTTGTGCTTCTTGTGGTAATAAAATTTTGAGTGCTTGGTCACCAAAATAACCATCAGTTTTCATCAAACTTTGAACGCCATTGCTAATTCCAACGTTAAGTGCTTCTTTTAATCCGCTTCCGATTTCACCATCAGTAGGATTTAATAAAGAAGAAATAGGTAATTGAGCCAATGTATCACAAGAGGCTACAGAAAAACTAACTGCACAAGCCAAAGCAATTATTTTGAATGATTTTTTCATAATTTTTAATATTTTTTTATACAATAAAGTAAATACGTTTACAAAAGTACGTTTATTTTTTTAATTTATTGAATATTTATAGAAAAAACATTTTTCAATCCATAAAAATAACATACTTACAATAAAACAATTCATAGAAATATTGATAAAAATAACTCAAACATCATCATTTTTGAATTTTTTTCGAATCATACAATACTTCACTCAAATACAAGCCATCAGCAGCAATACTTTTTCCTGCATTTTGTCTATTTTTACTAATAATTATGTTCCTAAAATCTTCGAGAGTTATTTTATTTTTACCTACTGATAACAAAGTGCCAACAATAGCCCTTACCATTCCCCTCAAAAAACGATTGGCTGAAATATGAAATACTAATTTATCTTCTAAAATCTCCCAATTTGCTTCTTCAATTTGACATAAATAATTATCTACATCTGTATGAACTTTACTAAATGCTTGAAAATCATTGTATTCTAATAATATTTTTGTCGCTTCTTGCATTTTTATACTATCAATTTTATCAGGATAATACAAAGCAAGTTGTTTAGAAAATGGATTTTTTTTTCTGTTAATATGATATTGATAACTTCTTTTTATTGCATCAAATCGGGCGTGTGCTTTTGTATCTACTTCATAAATATTTTTGATAATAATACTTTCAGGCAACATTTTATTGAGTCTATAAAGAAAAAAATCAGGTATAATTTCAGTATCTGTATTAAAATGGGCAATTTGTTGTAAGGCATGAACACCTGCATCAGTACGTCCACTGCCTACAATTTCAATGTCATCTTTAAAAAACCAGCACAATTTTTCTTCTATTTCTGCTTGAATGGTATGAGCATTTTTTTGTTTTTGCCAACCTGCAAAATTACTTCCTTTGTATGCAATATCTATAAAATAACGCACTTTTTTAGTTTTTTGAGTGAATATTTTTTTTGCAAAGGTAGAAAAAAAAGAATAAATACAATTATTTTTTAATGTATTTTAATAATTTTTGTAATATTTATATTCACAATGCAACTTATTAATAAAAAAAGTACTCTTATCATTGACTAACAAATTTTTTTATAAAATTACGACAACTGTATGCGCCTGATTTATTTAATTATCATTATTTTATTATTACCTTTTACCTCAGAAGCAGGAAAAATTACAGGTAAAATCACAAGTGAAAAAGGAGAACCCGTAGAATTTGCTACCATTTATGCAAGGGGTTTAAACAATACTGCCACTTCTAACGAAAGAGGAGAATATGAATTTTTTATCACACTCAAAGGAAGTTATACTTTGGTGGTGCAATCTATTGGCTATAAAATATTTGAAAAAAATATCCAAATTACAGACGAAAATTTGGTTTTGAATATCAAATTAGAAACTGAATTTTATATGTTAGAAGCCGTTACAATTTCTGCCTCTGACAAAGACCCTGCTTATAGTATCATTGAGAAAGCACAAGCAAAAAGAAAATATTATTTGAGAGAAGAACTCAAGAGTTCACAATGTAGAATTTATACAAAAGGACTACAAAGAATGACAAAAAGACCTACATCAATGTTTGGACAAAATATTACTCTTGATACAGGTATTGTTTATCTCTCTGAAAGCATTTCTGATGTAAGTTTTAAACAAACCAAACAATATTCTGAAAAAATGATTTCCTCACGCGTGAGTGGCAATAATCGTGGTTTTAGTTTTAATCAAGCCTCTGATGCTTGGGTAAATTTATACGAAAATATCAACGGACAAGAAATGACACAAAGAGGCGTAGTATCGCCGATTGCTTCTAATGCGATGGCATATTATAGATATAGATTGGTAGGAACATCAAAAGAAAAAGACAATATCATTCATAAAATCCAACTTATCCCTAAAAGAAGCAATGCACCCGCTTATGCAGGTTTTATTTATATCATTGACGGAAGTTGGAGAATTTATAGTGCAGAAATTTATCTAAGAAAAGAAGTAATGGAATTTGTAGATTCGGCTGCGGTTCAGCAGAATTATGTGCCACAAAAAATCAATGATACTACTGAAATTTGGGTGCCTTCTTCTCAAAAAATTATTTTTTACTTCAAAGTATTAGGTTTTGAAGGCAATGGCTATTATAATCATTTCTTTTCTAATTATAATTTACAACCTAATTTTCCAAAAAAACATTTTAAATCCATTGCTTTTACTGTCGAAAAAGATGCTAACAAACGTGATGATAAATATTGGGAAGAATTAAGACCATTGCCTTTGAGCATAGAAGAAAAAAAAGATTATAAACGCAGAGATAGCCTTCAAATCGTTAAAGAATCAAAACCTTACCAAGATTCTGTTGACCAACACCGCAATAAATTTAGACCTTTACAAATTTTATTTGGGTATAATTATAGTCATGGTTATTCAAAAACAAGATTTTCTATTCCGGGATTGTTTGGTTTGTTTCAATACAATACAGTGGAAGGTTATGCGATTAATTTTGCTCCTACTTTTAGAAAAACTTATCAAAGCAGACGTTTTTTTACCTTAGAACCAACAGTACGTTATGGTTTTTCTAATCAAAAATGGCAAGGAAAATTAGCAAGTACATTTTATTTCAATCCACAAAAAAATGGCTTTTTTAATGTAGAAGGTGGTCAATTTATAGAACAATTTAGTAGACAAAATTCTATTACACCATTTCAGAATACTTTTTACACATTATTAGACAAACAAAATTTTCTAAAAATATACGAAAAAGCTTATGGAAGATTTGCTTTTGCACACGACATTACGCCCGGTATCCGTTTTGCAGCCGTTACTGAATACGCAGAAAGACGTGAACTACAAAATACATCTTTGGATTATCAATGGAGAGATGTTGGAGGCAGAGAATTTACACCTAACATTCCTATAACCTTGGCTGAAACACCTACATTGAGTACCAATAGTACATCTTTGACCATCGGTGGAACAATGACTTTTAATTTTGGTGCTAAATACGCTATTTATCCTGATAGAAAATTTACGATTGATTCTAAATATCCAACCATTCGTTTGAGTTATAGAAAAGGTTTAAAAACAGCAGGAAGTCAAGTAGATTATGATTTTATCAACTTAAATATTACTGATGATTATAATTTAGGAGTATTAGGAAAATTAAGTTTGGAGGTAGAAGCAGGAAAATTTTTGAATACAAGTGCTATGAGTTTTATAGATTATCGTCATTTTTTAGGCAATCAAACCTTATTTTATAGAAAAGATAGCGGAAGTTTTCAATTACTGGACTATTATTCGCATAGTACGAATGACCAATATATCAAAGCACATTTTTCTCAAAATTTTGGTGGATTTATTACTAATTCTATTCCATTACTCAAAAAAATAAAACCTAACTTGGTAATGAATGGTAATTATCTCTACACACCCAAAACAGAAAGTTATTTTGAAGGTGGAATAGGTTTAGAAACTATTTTTGTAAGTGTTTATTATTTTAGAAGTTGGGATACTTTTTTGCCTCAAAATCAAGGACTTAGATTAGGTTTTATTTTTTAGTAGTATCAATTTTTAAAATTTATATAGTTGATTATATTTAGACTTTGGACACACCTCTCTACTCCTACAATAATTTGTATGATTTTTTTATTTTTTTTGATTAGTTTTTTTTGATTTTCGGTCATTTTCTATTC
>RDZP01000183.1 GCA_004294005.1 Cytophagia bacterium | reverse complement strand
TGAAAGAATTGCAAAAGATGGAACAATTATTACTATCAATGGCGCTTATGCACCTGTATTTAACAAACAAAATGAAGTCATTAGCATTATAAAATTTGCTTTTGATATTTCTAATACAAAAAAATTATTAGAAAACTCACAAGTTTTGAATAATGAATTGCGTTCAAGTGAAGAAGAATTGAGGCAAAATATGGAAGAGTTACAAACCATTCAAGAAGCACTACAAAATAAATTAGAAGAAATTAATGTTCTCAAAAGTGATTTGGAAGCAAGAATAAATGTTTTTGATATTTCTACTATTTTATCAGAATCAGATAAATATGGCAATATTTTGTATGTCAATAAAAAACTAATTGATATTTCTCAATATACAAAAGAAGAATTGATTGGACAACCTCATAGTTTGTTAAGACATCAAGATATGCCTGCCTCATTTTTTAAATTATTTTGGGAAACTATCAAAAAAGGAGAAGTTTTTAGAGGAATTGTAAAAAACAGAAAGAAAGATGGTACGCATTATTGGGTTGATGCTATTGTTTCGCCTGTATTAGATGAAAATAAACAACCTATTAAATACATTGGTGCAAGATATTTGATAGAAGATGAAATATTAGCCCAAAAACTATTTGATAAAATGTGTAAAGAACTTAATTTGAATCAAAAATAAAATTATCAAAAATGAAAAAAAAATTACATACACCTGAAAAAATTGTTTTGGTGTGTTTAGGAAGTAAATGTAAAGAAAAAGGCAATAAAGATTTGGTGCAAGATTTAAAAAAAATAATTAAAGAAAATCACCTCAAAAATACTTGTGAAATCATAAAAGTAAATTGTTTAGGAAAATGCAAACATGCACCAATCATAAGTGTTCAACCTGATAATATATGGTTTTCTGATATTACTCAAAAAGAAATCAAACATCAAATAGAAAACAGCATTTTATTGCCAAGTACTGAAGGTTTGTTATAAAAAATACCTTCTTATTTTAAATTTCATCTACTTCTATATAATGAAATTTCATTTCCAAAATATTTTCAAAATGAGTACCTGTTTCTTTCATATCATCATCTTCGGTTTCATAATACCATTCTATGCTTACTTTATCCCCTAATTTCTTAAAAGTTTTTAAAAAATTAATGAGATAATCAGAGGTAGATGTATTAAAATAAATAATTTTTATTTTGATAGTAGTCAAAAAAAGGCCTGTAGTTTTTACATATCTCTCCGCCCAATCAATCAAAGGAGAATAAAATTTATTGGCATCTTCAGCAATAGAAACGCCCTTGATTTCAATGATACCTATTTCTGCATTAAAATCAATTTTTGGTGTTTTGTTGGTGCTATTTATCACCAAATTTTTCATTTTCATTATTGTCATTTTATGTTTATTTTTTTACAAGTTATTAATTTCAGCGATTAAAAAATTACTTCCTCCTACAAAGATAATCTCATTTTTTTGGATACTTGATTTTGCAATTTCAATAGCAACATTGACATTATCATAAATACTTCCTTCTAAACCTTGTTTTTTTGCTTCATCTTGCAATATTTTATTTTCTAAACATCTTGGAGAATCAAAATTACAAAAATAATAAATAGCATTTTGAGGATATAAGTTTAATATTTTTTGCAAATCTTTATCTTTTACAAAACCCAAAATAAAATGAATTTTTGTAGCAGATAAATCATTCATTTGTTTTATTACCTCTTTGATACCCTGTTCGTTGTGTGCAGTATCACAAATTATTAAAGGATTTTCTTCTAAAATTTGCCATCTACCTTTTAGATGAGTATTTTTGATTACATTTTGAAGTCCTTTTTTTATAATTTCATCATCAATTTTATAATTTTTTTCTATCAATATTTCACTTGCCTTCAAAATTCCTTGTAAATTTTTTTGTTGATAAATGCCCTTTAAAACAAAATTATTTAAAAAAAGTTTAAATTTTTCGTTATTTTTATATTGTAGTTGATAATAAATTGTCGCATTTTCTTTTTTTGCTTTTTCTACAAATACATTTTCTATTTCAATTTGATTATCTGAAATAACAACAGGAATATTTTTTTTGATAATTCCTGCTTTTTCTCCTGCAATTTCTTGTAATGTATCCCCTAAAAATTGTTGATGGTCATAACCAATACTTGTAATAATAGATAAAATAGGTGTAATGATATTGGTGGCATCAAGCCTCCCTCCCATTCCCACTTCTATCAAATTGATATCTGTTTTTTGTTCAAAGAAATACTGAAAAGCCATCGCAGTTGTAACCTCAAAAAAACTCGGTTTTTGTGTTTCGATAAAATCTTTTATTTTTTCTGTAAAATGAATAACAAATTCTTCATTCATTTCTTCACCATTGATTCTCACTCTCTCCGTAAATCTTTTAAGATGAGGTGATGTATAAAGCCCTACTTTATAACCTGCTTCTTGTAAAATGGAAGCCAATGTATGACAAGTGCTTCCTTTTCCATTCGTACCCGCCACATGAATACAAGTAAGCTTTTGATGTGGATTATTTAATAAATCACTCAAAAGTAATATATTTTCGAAACCAACCTTGTACGCACCACCACCTATGCGTTGAAACATTGGTAATTTATCGTATAAATATTGTTTAGTTTCTTGATAAGTCATCATAAGAAAGAAAAAATGATTTTATTTTCTGTGCAAAATTAGTATTATTTTTCAGAATTAAAAAATATAATAAGTAATAGAATAAAATAAAAGTGTAAAAAAGCAGGTTCTCTGACAATTTTAGTGAAAACATTGTATTGCAACAAATTTTGTCTTTTTGAGCGAAGCGAAAAAACTTATCTCTGGCTCACAACTCGTTGATTA
>RDZP01000132.1 GCA_004294005.1 Cytophagia bacterium | reverse complement strand
TCTTTGTAATAATTTTTGAGTATCGAAACTTAAATCTTTAATGTAACGCATAAATTTATTTTTTTGCAAATATACAAATAAATTTGATTACGTGCTTATTACGTTGCCATTGGTGGCAGTTATATTATTTAACCCACTGTTATTAATCTGTGGCACATACGTAGTAGAGATATTTGTGTTCTCATACACATTATTGTTGTGTGAGGCTGAACTTCCCGTAGAACCAAGACTTATGTGTGTGTATGTTCCACTTCCTCTAAAAATATTATTGTGTATTTGTGCAGAAGAAGGAATACCGAAATTGCCAACAAGTATAGCATTATTAATAATATTGTTGAAGTAACTCACATTTGCTCTATAGGACAGATTACTGAAATTTTGATTACTGCAATAGTTATGTGAGACAACGGCAGTAATAGTATTCGTAGTAGTACCAGTAAAAGAAGTAAGGATATCGTAATTTTGGGTTATCAGCCATCCCGTAGCAGAATAAGTAGTTGAGCCTGTGATATCGAAATTAATAGACACATTATTATTCCTTCTTATTGTGATGTTATTGAAAGTAGAATTCACAGGTTGTGAACTTGCTATATTGATTCCCAAACCTGAAAATCCCTGAATAGTACTCCCAGAGCAGCCGTTAGCTAAGAACATGCCACCAAGAATGCTTGCTGTAAGGTTATTAGCCTGATTCACAGGATTTTGTGGGGTTCCCTGATTGAAGAAATACCCAGGTCCCGTAATAGTCAGTTGCTTATTCAGCGTGAAGCCTGCATATTGAGTAACAGAACCTTCCACCAAAATAATATCGCCTGCTACTGCGGCATTTACAGCGGCTTGTATGGTGGTAAAGGGTGCGGCAGCCGCGGGGTTGTTGTTTACCCTGCGGGTGGTTTGGGCGTTAGCCTCATTGTTTGTTGTTAGGCTCAAACCTGCTACTATCAGCAAGCAAGCCACATAGTTTACTAATTTTTTCATTGTTTTTAAAAATTAAAATAATAAAATTTCCCTACTCACTTGTCTATCGGCTTTTTGGGTTACTCCGTTTGTACTCACTTTTTAAGGTAAAAAATATATCATTTTTTAATTTATTTTGCTGGTGCAAAGTTAGTGGCTTATTTTAATATCTGCAATACTCATTTATGAGTATATTTAGTGTTTTTTATGTTAATTATATGTTAGTTTTTTATTTTTTATTGTTTTTTCTTTGATTTTTACTCGAAAAGGTTTTTAGTGTTCTTTCCAAAATCATCTTCTTGATGTACTTTTTTTGTATTTGATTTATAACATAAAGAAATTAAAATACTAAATTTTTTCTTATTATCTCATCTATAGTAGGTTTTTGAGTTATTCTAAAAACACTATTTGGCTTTTAATTTTTTTTAAATTTTCTACAAAATTACTTGCTTTTTGAAAAATTATCACTAACTTTGAATTGTAATAAATTCTTTAAAATTGTAAATTACTTATAATTATGGAAATAGGTCAAAAAATCAAAAAAATTAGAGAACTTCGTAATTTTAGCCAACAACACGTAGCCACTAAATTGGAAATTACGCAACAAACATACAGCAAAATGGAAACAGGCGAGATTGATTTTCCTGTAAGTAGATTGCATAAATTAGCAGAAGTACTCGAAATAAAGCCTGAAGAGTTTTTTATTTTTGATGAAAAAGCAATGTTTAATAATCATTATTGGTCTTTTCAGGATAATGCAGTTGGAATACAACAACAAGGTATAGCAGAAAATGAACGCAAACAATACGAATCCCGCATCTTAGACCTAAAAGAAGAAAATAAACGCTTGCACAATCTTTTAGAAAAAGCCTTAACAAAATAAAAAAATAATGGAAGATAAAGATTTTATTTCTACTACTGAAGCAGATTTAATTGTAAAAATAATCACTTTGATAGAGCAAGGACGTAGCAGCGTCATACGACAAACACAAAATATTATGACTATAACCTATTTTGAAATAGGTAAATATATCGTGCATTTTGAACAAAATGGAAATATTCGTGCTAAATATGCTAAAAAAACACTTGAAAATCTATCAAAACAACTAACAATTAAATTCGGAAAAGGCTTTGGTGTTGATGTTTTAAGCAATATGCGTAAAGTTTATAGCATCTTTCAAAATTCCGATAAGGTGTGTCGGAAATCTGAATTACTTGCTACAACGTGGTCTAACTTATTATTTTTGAGTAGATTAGACAATCAAAACGAAAGAGACTTTTACCTTATCGAAACAAACAAACAACGATGGTCTTTGAACGAACTTAAACGACAATTCAATAGTTCATTATATGAACGATTAGTTTTGAGTAAAGATAAAGAAAAAATTTGGGAATTAAGCAAACAAGGTCAAATCATTACAGAAGCAAAAGACTTGATAAAAGAACCATATATTTTAGAGTTTTTAGGTTTAGAAGAAAAAAGTAGTTTTGCTGAAAACGATTTAGAAACTGCTATTATCAATAAAATTGAGCGATTTATGCTCGAATTAGGCAAAGGTTTTTTATTTGAATCGAGACAAAAACGAATTACTTTTGATGAAAAACATTTTCACGTAGATTTAGTGCTTTACAATCGCATCTTAAAATGTTTTGTTTTGATTGATTTAAAAATAGGTGAACTTACACATCAAGACCTTGGACAAATGCAAATGTATGTCAATTATTATGACCGATTTGTAAAAATGGAAGATGAAAATCCTACGATTGGTATTGTATTATGCAAAGATAAAAGCAATGCTTTGGTAGAAATAACATTACCCAAAGATAATAATCAGATTTTTGCAGCTAAATATCTTTTATATTTACCTGATAAAGAAGAACTGAAAAGACAAATTGAAAATATGTAAAATAAA
>RDZP01000072.1 GCA_004294005.1 Cytophagia bacterium | reverse complement strand
GATTTTCAAACGCGGATTGAAGAAAAATACACTATTGTCATTACTGAATATTGAATGGAATTATTAAAAAAAGTTCATTTTTAGGTGCGTTTAACCTGTTAAATTTTGTAGATAAAAGGTAAGTATTATTTTTTTTCTGATGCATTTTTACCTGCTAAAAAACCTGTTGTCCAAGCAGATTGAAAATTAAAACCGCCCGTAATGCCATCAATATCTAATATTTCGCCTGCGAAAAAAAGATTTTTTACTTTTTTACTTTCCATTGTATTATAATCTACATCATCTAAACTCACACCTCCACAAGTAACAAACTCCTCTTTGAAAGTCGTTTTTCCTGTTACTTTATAGGTATCGTTTGTCAATAATTCTATCAATTTCTTTTGTTCGGATTTTTTTAAGTCATTTACTTTTTTATCGATGTCAATATTTGCTTTCTCCAACAAAAAAATCCATAATCTTTTTGGTAAATCGACCCAAACATTTTTCATTTGTTTATTTGAATTTTTCCACTCTTCAAAATCTTGCTGCCAATCATTTGCTTTTTTTTCTGCAATCCATTGAATAGCCACGACAAAATCATAATTTTTTTCGGCTAAAATCCTTGCTCCCCAAGCAGATAATCTCAAAATTGCAGGACCGCTCATTCCCCAATGAGTAATTAAAATTGCACCATTGGTTACTAAATTTGTGCCTTGTATGCGTGCTTGTGCAGCATTGGCAGCAACTCCTTGTAAATGAAGAACATCGTTTTTTGGAATATTAAAGGTAAAAAGCGAAGGCAAACAAGGAATAATAGTATGATTGCCAAAGTTTTTTATCCAATCTAAATTTTCAGTTTTTGGACTTCCACCTGTGGTAATAATTACCTTTTCAGCAATAATATCGTGTTGATTTTTTATTTTAATGATGAAATTTTCTTTGGAATTGATACTTATTTTTTCTAATTCTGCGGATAAAAGCAATTGAATATTTTGTTTTTTTCTTTCTTTTTCTAAAATATCGACAATAGTTTGTGAGTCATTAGTAACAGGAAAAATACGATTATCAGGTTCAGTTTTCAGCATTACGCCTCTGTCTTCGAACCATTCTATTGTGTCTTTTGTATAAAAATATTGAAATGCTTTTTTTAAAAATTTTTCACCTCTTGGATAATTTTTAGATAACTCCGAAATTTGACTACAAGCATTGGTTACATTACAACGTCCTCCACCTGATATTTTTACTTTTGATAAAAATTTATTCATTTTTTCTATCAAAATCACATCATAATTTCTGTTTTCTGCGGCGTGAATAGCAGCAAAAAAACCTGCTGCTCCTGCTCCAACTACTACAATTTTTGGTTTCATTGTATAATTTTTTTGCAAATATAAAATAAAATTACTTTTAAAATCGATTATTTTTTGGTATTTTAGAAAAATAAATTGACAAGTTCTTCGCCTACTTTTGTGCCTATTGCAACTCCCATTCCATTCAAAGCGACTGCAACACCTATGTTTTCGCTTATTTTCTCGATAATAGGTTGATGATTATCTGTAAAAGCCATAATTCCCGCCCAACGCATTTCAATTTCAAAATTTTGGTTAGGTAATATTATTTCTTTCAATTTTTTTTCTAATTCATTTTGAATAATGTCCGTAATTTCAATGTCTGTGGTTGTTTCTTTTTCGAAATCTAAATTCCTTCCGCCACCCAAAAGCACTCTGTTTTTTCCAACATTTCTAAAATAATAAAAGCCTTCCTCAAGGTGAAAATTACCCATAAAAGACAAATTTTTTTCTAATTCTTTTGTTATGAAAACTTGTCCACGTCCTGCTTTGATATTATTTTTGTTAGAAAATTGTTGATAAAATGAATTATTGGTAATCAATAAATAATTTGATGTAAAAGTTATATTTTGTGTAGTGTTGATGATTACTTTTTGATTTTGTTGTTCAAAATGATTGACTTCTGCCCCTGTAAATATCGATATTCCTAATTTTTGAGCATATAAATACAATGTTTTCATCATATTTCCTGTATGCAATTGTGCCTCATGAGGTGTATGTAACATTGCATTGACATTTTCAAATCCAAATTTTTTAATATTTTCTTTGGTGATTGATTGGTAAATATTATTTTTATTAGGTAAATTTTCAAAGAAAGGTACTTTTTTTAAGATTTGATTTAATTCATTTAATTGTTCAATGACATATAATTGTGTTGGCTGTATTATTTCATATCCACCATAACTTTTTTCTAAATCGATATTTTTTGTTCCTAATCTTTTTTCTAATTTTTCTAAACCTCTCAATCTTTTTTCAACAAAAGTCAATACATATTCCCAGCCATAATTTTTGGCATCACTTAATAATTCAGAGGGACTACCAAAACAAGCAAAACCTGCATTTTTGGTACTTGCACCTGTAGGCAATATTCCTCTTTCCAAAATAGCAATTTTGATATTTTTTTCTCTTTCTATCAATTCACAAGCTGTTGATAATCCGACTAAGCCGCCACCAACAATAACAACATCAAATTGTAAAAAACTTTCCTTTTCCCAAAAAGAAATTAAATTTTTCATACTAAGGAGTGATAATTAAATAATTTGCTCTTTTTTCTGTTGTTTATGAATAAAAATCAGCGTTTGGAAATCAGTTTTACCAGCGTCCCAAAAAGCATAGAATGCTGATAAAACTGATGTAAACAACGCTGATTCAAGAAAAATACAGTGTTGTATATTTTTGGAAACAACAATAAAGCCCGTTGATATGTTTTTTCTTAACTTAATGGCAGTAATAAAATTGAGTACAAACATAGCAGTTTGTACCCAATATTAGAAAATAAAATTATTTTAGTTTTATTTTAAAAGACAATCCTTTTTGTAACGTTTCAACACTTGGAGAAAAATTGACAGAGTTTTCATCTGTTTTTAAATCCAATTTATTTTCGTTAGTGATTTTTTTAATTTTTCTATTTTCAAAAGAAATTTTGAGGTTATATTCCATCATTTTTGATATTTCACCCATTTGACCTTCATTATTAGCATTTCCTTCTTCTTTTGGTCTTGAATAGGTCAATTCTTTTGATTTGAGCGTAAAATAATTATACAAAGGTGCTGTCGCTGTTTTTGTTTCTACTTTATTGTCATTATCAGGCATCATTTTTTCTTCATTCATTGATTTATTAGCATTCAACAATTTATTGTAGGCTTGATTGAGTGCAGCCACATCAGTAAAATTAAAACTTATTTTGTAACTATCATCGTTGTTCATATCCATTTTAAAATTAGAAATACCTTTGATGCTTTTAACAGGTTCATAAGATTCTTTTACTTTTGATAACATTTGGTCAATTACCATTTTTAAACTATCTTCTGGCATTTTTTCATTTTTTTGAGCGGACATTGCTTTCATCATTTCTAAAGTTTGTTTGTAGTCGATGTTAGTAATCATTTGTCCTGAGAAATCTTTTTTAAAGATAATTTCTTCTGATGTTTTACAACTTGTGAATAATATTGCCATAAAAGCAATAAGAATGATATAATTTTTCATAAAAAAAATTTGAGATTAAATATATTTACAAAGGTACAAAGAAAAATGATATTTTAAATTATATTTTTTTAATTATTTGAAAATAAAATTATTCTTGTATTTCTATATGCGAACTTGACTAAGAAATTTTACATTTTTATCCTCTAAAAACATTGTTTTCATTATCAAGACTACTATCAAAAACTCTGATAGCAATTACTTCTCCTTCAGCGGTTTTTTCTTCTCCTGCCCATATTTCACAAAAAATAATTGTTTTTTTTCCTTTTACTTCTTTTACAAATGCTTTCAAAATTATTTTTTTATCGATAGGTGTTGGCTTCAAATACTTGATATTGAGTGTTCCTGTAGCATATCTATAAGTGGGCAAAGAATCCCAAGTTCTATTGTTCTCAATTTTATAGGCGTGTGCGGTCGCGGTTGCCATCGTATGACAGTCCATCAAAGTTGCTAAAATTCCGCCGTTCATTAATCCTTTCCAACCTTGATATTTTTCGGTAGGATTCCATTCACAAATCATTGTGTCACCTTGCCAAATACTATGGATATTAAGTCCTTCAGGGTGATTTTGTCCACAACCAAAACATATATTTTCGTCCATATATGCTTGAATAAAAACTTGTTTTTCGTTCATTTTAGAAATATTTTTAATTTGATTTTCAACTTTTAGGTTGCAAATTTAGTTAAAGTTTTAAATAATTATCAAAATACAATCAAAAAATGGGTATCTATTTTTCAGACTTTCAGTATTTTATCTCTTGGGAATCTATCCAACACAATCATTTTATTCGTACAACGCTTGATGAAGAAATCTTAAAAGTAATTGATTTTTGTCAAAAATACATCAATCATTCTGAAGATTTTTGTTTTGAATTATTGACATCTGGCTCAACAGGAACGCCCAAAAAAATTACTATTTCAAAGAAAAAAATGAAAATGAGTGCTTTATCCACCATTCAAAAACTACAATTAGAAAAGGAAAAAGATTTTTTGATTTGTTTATCTACCGATTATATTGCAGGGAAAATGATGTTGGTACGGGCTATCGAAACCAATGCCAATGTCAAAATAATTGCACCCAAACAACATATTTGGGAAGATATTGAAGCATTTTATTTTGCAGCCATAGTACCTGTGCAACTCAAATCTTTGTTAGATAATAAAAATAGTTGGGAAAAATATAAAAATATTCACGCTTTGATAGTAGGTGGTGCAACAATTCCTTTAGAATGGTTAGCAACTATCGAACAACTACAGATGCCTATTTATGCTACTTTTGGTATGACTGAAACTGTTTCTCATTTTGCGTTACAATTATTAAATACACAAAAAAAACAAGATTATTTTGAGGTTTTAGAAAATACATCAATTCAAAAAAATAAAAATGAATGTTTAGAAATTAAATCTGAAATAACAGACAATCAATGGATTATTACTAATGATACGATTGAATTGATTTCACCATCACAATTCAAATGGTTGGGTAGAATTGATAATGTGATTAATATTGGAGGAAAAAAAATACAACCCGAAACAATAGAAAATAGCATCTCACTTTATTTTTCTAATTATTTTGAAAATGAAGCGTTTTTTATAGCAGGTATTGATGATGAAAAGTGGGGAGAAAAAATAGTTTTGTATGTAGAAACCAATAACGCTTGGGATATATCTAAAATTGATAGTTTTTTGACGAAAATTGCTACCTATTTACCACATTCAGAAGTGCCAAAGGCAATAATATTTGAAAAAAAATTTGAAAGAACGAACACAGGAAAAATAAAAAGAAATATAAAAAAATTATAATTGTATAAAATATAAAAAAAGTACAATTTTTTATATAAAAAGTACAATATAAAATACAAAAAAATATAATTTTTTACATAAAAAAAACATTTTTTATTTGTAAAAGTGGTTTTTTATCTATCTTTGAATGTTTTTTGGATTAAAATACATTTTTTTATCATATATTATTGTAAACGTGGTTGATTTATTTGAAAAAGTATTAAAAAATCCGGGCAATTTAGGACAATATTCTGATGAGGCACACGGATATTACACTTTTCCAAAACTAACAGGAGAGATAAATCCTCGAATGGGTTTTAGAGGAAAGCAAATGTTAAATTGGAGCTTAAATAATTATTTGGGACTTGCTAATCACCCTGAAATAAGAAAAGTTGATGCAGAATCTGCTGCGAAATGGGGAATGGCGTATCCTATGGGCGCAAGAATGATGTCAGGTAATTCAGACCAACACGAATTATTAGAAGCACAATTAGCAGAATTTGTAGGAAAAGAAGATTGTATTTTATTAAATTTTGGTTATCAAGGAATTGTATCTGTCATTGATGCAATGGTTGATAGACGTGATGTAATTGTTTATGATGAACAATCTCACGCTTGTATTATTGATGGACTACGTTTGCATATTGGCAAAAGATTTGTATTTAAACACAATGATATTGAAAGTTGTGAAAAACAATTACAAAGAGCCACAAAATTGGCTTCAGAAACAGGTGGTGGAATTTTAGTGATTACAGAAGGGGTTTTTGGAATGTCAGGAATGGTTGGTATTTTGGATAAAATTATAGACTTGAAAAAAAATTATAATTTTAGATTGTTAGTAGATGATGCACACGGCTTTGGAACAATGGGCAAAACAGGGGCAGGAACAGGCGAGCATTTAGGAGTTCAAAATGAAATAGATTTGTATTTTTCTACTTTTGCAAAGTCAATGGCAAGTATTGGTGCTTTTATAGCCACTACAAAAAAAATTGCTATGTATTTGCGATATAATTTGCGTTCACAAATTTTTGCTAAATCATTGCCAATGCCTTTGGTAGAAGGTGCGATTAAAAGACTTGAATTATTACGTACACAACCCGAACTTAAAAATAATCTTTGGAAAATTGTAAGTGCATTACAGAATGGACTAAGAGAACGAAATTTTAATATTGGTAATACTACTTCACCTGTAACACCTGTTTTTTTGAGTGGAAGTGTAGGCGAAGCAACGCATTTGGTATTAGATTTGCGACAAAATTATAATATTTTTTGTTCTATTGTTGCTTATCCTGTTGTACCAAAAGGTATAATAATGTTAAGGTTGATACCTACGGCAGTACATACATTAGAAGATGTAGAGGAGACTTTGCAAGCTTTTGAAACCATTGCACAAAAATTAAAAGATGGGAAGTATAATTTTGATACTTTGCCTGATGTTGTGAATGCTTAATTTTTTGTTGTTAATTTTTTTTATTTATATATACATTTTAAACATTAAATTTCTTTTTATTTTATGGAAAATCCATTTCAAACATTACGTGAGCATGTGCTTGGACTTGAGGCTGACTTTGATAAATTTTATGATAAAAACAATCAAGCAGCAGGTACAAGAGTTCGTAAAGGTATGCAAGATTTAAAAGACTTAGCACAAAAAATTCGTAAAGAAGTGCAAGAAGCTAAAAATGCTGCTGATGATGCAAAAGTAAAATAATTTTAATTATTATTACTAACATTAATATAAAAAAACACTTTCCTTATTTGAAAAAGTAAGAAGGTGTTTTTTTTTATTGTTGGACACTAAAAAATATAAATCAAATTAGTTGTAACATTTTTGTAATTCAAAATTATCAGAGAAATTGTTTATTTTTTAAACCTTTCTTTCTTTGAAATAAAGAGATAAAAAAGATATTTGCAAAGAAACAATTATTTTTTTCTGCAAACGTTTGTAATAAGAAAATTTTTCTTTAATTTAGCTACAAAATATTTATATTCATTCAATATCAAAATAAATAATACAACATCAAATATGGGAAACGAACCTAAAAATTTATATCAACAAGATAGCAACGGTTATTATATTTATGATGTTGCTCAAACACATCTCGAACAGAATTATAATGATTATACAGAAGATGACCATAAAGTTTGGCAAATATTGTTCGAAAGACAAATAAAAAATCTACCTAATAAAGTAACAAAAGAATATCTAAAAGGCATCGATATTGTTGGATTTGAAAACGATAAAGTACCTAATCTTAAAAAAGTAAATCAATTTTTGGCTGCTACAACAGGCTGGGAAATCCATGTAGTACCTGGACTGATTCCTGTGAAAGAGTTTTTTGAATTGATGCAAAATAAAAAATTTTGTGCTACTACTTGGTTAAGAACTTTAGAACAATTAGATTATTTGGAAGAACCTGATATGTTTCATGATGTTTTTGGACACGTACCATTGCTTACCAATCAACCTTTATGCGATTTTGTGCAAGATTTGAGTACATTGGCTTTGAAATATATCGATAATACCGCTGTTATCGAAGCAATTGGACGATTATATTGGTTTACGATTGAATTTGGATTGATTCAAGAAAGACAAGGTTTGAGAATTTATGGTGCAGGCATCGTATCTTCAAGTGGAGAAACTGATTATTCTTTATTTAGTACGGAACCACAAAGAGTACCTTTTAATGCAACAGAAATCCTAAGAACACCTTATTATAAAGATCATTATCAAAATAAATATTTTGTAATTTATTCTTTTGAACAATTATATAATTCGATGTCTGAAATAGAAGAAGAAGTAGAAAAAATTGCACAAGAGAGTTTATTGGCAGTTTAACATCTTTTTGTATTTTTTTATCAAACTTTATTTTTAATCATAACGTTATTAAGTAAAATATTATCTATTATGAAAAAAATAATTGTTATAGGCGTGGTAATTTGTTTGATGTTGAATGCTTGCATTGCACAAACAAAAAAAAACAACACAAAAAAAAATAAAAATATGAATGAAAATGTAAAATTAGAACTTGCCACATTTGGCGCGGGTTGCTTTTGGTGTGTAGAAGCCGTTTTTCAAAGATTAGAAGGAGTAGAAAAAGTAGAATCAGGTTATGCAGGTGGTAAAACAGAACGTCCTACTTATAAAGAAATTTGTACAGGTTTGACGGGACATGCAGAAGTATGCCAAATTTCTTATAATCCACAAAAAATTAGTTTTGAAGAATTATTAGAGGTTTTTTGGGGAACACATGATGCCACCACAATCAACCAACAAGGCAATGATATTGGTACACAATACCGTTCTGCTGTTTTTTATCATAATCAAAATCAAAAAAATTTAGCAGAAGCATACAAAGAAAAAATCACAAAAGAAAAAGTTTTTGATGCGCCAGTAATTACAGAAATTACAGCATACAATAATTATTATCCTGCTGAACAATATCATCAAAATTATTATAATCAAAATTCTTCACAAGGATATTGCTCTTATACAATTGCTCCAAAAATTGAAAAATTGAAAAAAGTATTCAAAAATAAATTAAAAAAAGAAGGAGAATAATTTTCTTTGATAATTTTTAGTAAGATTTATAAAAATTGCTACCAATATAATCTATACCAAATGAATGGAATTTTGATTATATTGGTAGCGTTTTTTCAGCTAAAATCCAATAGCAGTATCATCACCTCTTTCGTCTGCCCCACCTTCATATCGTCCGTCAGGCAAAACTTTGATGCCTTCTACACGCCCAATAGGTTGTCTTTTTTTGAGATAATAGCCTTTTTTTTCTAAGTTTTGAATTACTATTTTTGTAAAATTAGGATTAGTTGCTTCATAATCAATCATATCAGGTAAATATTGATGATGAAAACGAGGCGCACTCACGGCTTTCGCCATATTCATTTCAAAATCTATTATGTTTAAAATTGTTTGCAAAACTGAGGTTGTAATCGTGGAACCGCCGGGCGTTCCGACAATAAATTGTAATTTTCCATTTTCTTCTACAATCGTAGGACTCATAGAACTCAACATTTTTTTGTTGGGTGCAATAGCATTTGCTTCATTTCCTATCAATCCATATTCATTGGGCGTATTAGGTTTGGCAGAAAAGTCGTCCATTTCATTATTAAGAAAAAAGCCTGCATTTTTTACGACTACTTTTGAGCCATAAGCACCATTCAAAGTAGTAGTAGCAGAAATAGCATTTCCCTCTTCGTCCATCACGCAATAATGAGTAGTTTCTTCGCTTATTGGCATCAAAGTTCCTTCTTTTGTTTCATTAGAAGGGGTTGCTTTTTCGAAACTAAAATTTTTCATTCTTTCTTTGATGTATTTTGGCTGCAATAATTGGTCTATTGGCACAGGAAAAAAATCACTATCGCCTAAATATTTTGCGCGGTCTGCATAGGCACGTCTTTCAACTTCGGTTAATAATTGTATGTATTTTTCTGATTGAAATCCTAATTTTTTGATGTCAAAAGGTGCTAACATTTGTAACATTTGTATCAATAAAACACCTCCTGCGGAAGGAGAAGGCATAGTAATAATTGTTTTTTTACGATATTTACCAATCAAGGGACGACGAAAAGTAGGTTGATAGTTTTTTAAATCGTCAAGGGTAATAATACCATTTTGGTTTTTCATTTCTTCCACTATCAAGGCTGCAATTTGCCCTTCATAAAATCCTTTTCTTCCATTATCTCTTATCAAAACAAGTGTATTTGCCAATTCAGGTTGAAACAATGTATCTCCTTTTTTCCATTTTTTATCATTGATAAATCTTGGCGTATGGATATTATATTTTTTAAATTCGTTTTGATTTTCATTGAATTTATCTGCTTCTTTTTCTGTAACAATCACACCTTTTTTGGCTAAATCTATCGAAGGTTGTATTATTTTTTTCCATTCTAATTTTCCAAATTGCTGATGCAAAGCATACATACCCGCTACTGTACCGGGTACGCCTACAGCTAATGCACCATTTTTACTTTTATCTTTAATGACTTCTCCTTTTGTATCCAAGTACATATCTTTATGAGCGGCAGCAGGTGCTTTTTCACGATAATCTAAACTTCCAATATTTCCATTTTTTTGTCTATACACCAATAAACCACCACCACCAATATTACCTGCAATTGGGAAACAAACTGCTAAGGCAAATTCAGTAGCAATGGCAGCATCAAAAGCATTTCCGCCTTCTTTTAATATTTCGATACCAATTTTAGAGGATTCAAGGTGGGCAGATACTACCATTCCTTTTTTTCCGTAGGCTAATTTACCAATATTTTGACTAAAAATGAAAGAATTAATACACAAAAATAAAGGAACTAATATCAATAATAAATTTTTCATTTTTTTTAGTTGAATTGATTGTAAGTATTATTTATTTTTTCCAATGCAATTTAAAAGAAACGCCTGCAAAAGGATTATTTTGTATATAATCTTGGTAAGGTTCTATTTTCAAGGTTAATTTATCACTCACATCAAAAGTTTTTAGGTGTGCATCTACGTGTGCATCTAAAATACTTAATCCGTGTACTAATCCTGTGATGATAATAATAAAATTTCTATTTCTTGCTGAATAATCTCTGTTCAATCTTACCGTTTCAATGCGTAAATTAGGAAAAGGGTCATTGCTGGGATTATAAGGTAAACCAAGAACACGTTTGTATTTTTCATCAAAAGAATCTTTAAAATCTAAATATAATTGATTATTAAAATAAATAAAATAGCCTAATGTACCTAAACCGCCATACAAAAGAGGTACTTTCCAATATTTTTTGTTATAGATTTGCCCCGCACCCGGCACAAAAGTAGCCAGCCAAGTAGCTGTTGCAACAGAATGATTATTTTTTTTTTCAATTTTTTTAACTGCTAAAGTATCATTTTGAGCGTTTATTTCGTTAATAAAAAAGAAAGTTACAAAAAAAATAAAAAAATAAAAAAAATTTTTTGTAAATTGTTTGCAAATTTGCATAATATTGTAGTATTTTACATCAAATTAAAAAAAAAGTCTTTTTTGATTTGTAAAAAAAACATATTTCTTTTAATATTGCAAAAATATAAATAAAATATATAAAAAACAAGTTTCCTTACCCCCAATGGAAAAACTTTTAAAAAATATACAAGTTGAGTGCAGGGGACTTCAATAAAATTCAATATAAACTCTCTTATTTATGAAACGTTTACTATTCGCTATCGCCTTACTAAGTCTTTGGTCTTGTGGTGGTGGCAACTCCAACAATCAGTCTGGACAGACTACGAAGTTAAAAACTTTTAGGTACAATCAAACAGGCGGATTAACCTCATTAGACCCTGTTTTTGCAGGTACAAGAGCAAATATTTGGGCTGTTACTCAGATTTATAATGGGTTGTTTGATTTTACAAAAAATTTAGACCCACACAAAGCATTGGCTAAAGAATATGAAATTAGCCCTGATGGAAAAGTGTACACATTTACTATTAAAGATGGTATTTATTTTCACGATAATCCTTGTTTTCCGAATGGAAAAGGGCGTGAAGTAAAAGCAGAAGATTTTGTAAGGTCTTTTAAAAGATTACTTACATTAGGTACAGGAAAATGGATATTTAATGATAAAGTATTGAAAGCAGCTGATGGTATGCCTTCTGATACTTGTTTCAAAGTAGTAAATGACCATACTTTTAAAATTTATTTACAACGTAGATTCCCTGCTTTTTTGCATATATTAGCAACGCCTTATACGTATGTAGTGCCTGAAGAAGCGATTGATAAATATGGTGATGATTTAGGAAGAAATCCTGTTGGAACAGGACCATTTATGCTTAAAAAAGGATATTGGGACGAAAAAAACAAAATGGTTTTGCATAAAAATCCTAAATATTGGAAAACTGATAGCAAAACACACCAACCATTACCTCATCTTGATGTAGTAGAAGTTTCTTTTGTAGAAGATAGAAATACAGAATTTAATATGTTTTACAAAGGTGATTTAGATTTAGTGGTTAATTTGTCAGAACAATCAAGAGAAATTGTATTGGAGAAAACAGGTGAAGTAAAGGATAAGTTTGCAGGTAAATTTAAAGTCGAAAAAATACCTTATATGCTTACAGAATATATCGGTTTTAAAATTGACGATAAAGACTCTCCTTTTTATAAATTAAAAGTAAGACAGGCTTTGAACTATGCAGTCAATCGAAAAGGTTTAATTTCATTATTAAGATATGGATTAGGGGTAGCAGGTGAAGCAGGCTTTGTGCCAATTGCATTGCCTTCTTTTGATAGCACACAAGTAAAAGGATATGTTTATAATACCAAAAAAGCAGAGGAATTATTAAAAGAAGCAGGATACCCTGGCGGACAAGGTTTACCACAACTCACACTTTATACTTATACAACAGATAGAGAAATTGCAGAATATTTGCAAAAAGATTTTGAAAAAATAGGCGTAAAAATCAAAATCGAAATGAATAAATTTAGTGCCCATAGTGCAATGGTAAAAGAAGGAAAAGCAGGAATGTTTAGAGCCTCTTGGATTGGTGATTATCCTGATGCAGAAAATTTCCTAGCATTGTATTATACTAAAAATGCAAGTCCAGAAGGACCTAACACTACTAAGTTTACTAATCCAGAATATGATAAGTTATTTGAAGAAGCACATGAAACAGACAATCCTTTTACACGTTTTGCTGATTATCAAAAAATGGATAAAATTTTGATGGAAAACTCTCCAGTCATTGTTTTATATTATGATGAAATTTTACACATGAAACAAAACTATGTAATCGGACTTGAAGCTGATGTAATGAATAATTTGATGCTCGAGAATGTAGATATTAAAAAATAAGTTATTTTTTTAATTTACTCATAATTACTGTTTGTTCGATAAAAAACACTGCATATTAAAAATTAAATGCAGTGTTTTTTTTATTTTCTTGGATAATATAAAATAAAAAAACTCAAAAATTATTAAAATTTTTGAGTTTTTCGTGGTGATGGACGGGATCGAACCGCCGACACAAGGATTTTCAGTCCTTTGCTCTACCGACTGAGCTACATTACCTTTTTTGTGTGTGCAAAGGTGAGGTTTTATTTTTTAATTTCCAAATTTTTTTTAATATTTTTTAAAATATTTTTAAATTAAATGAAAAATGATGAGAAAAGCCCAATAAATGACGTGGTTGAAGTGCATAATCGAAAGTCCATTGTTTACTTTTAAAACCTACACCTGCACTCCAAATAGAAGGATTAGGTGAAAACCCTGTTCTAATATGCCAATTTTTTCGCCATTCATATTCTAAACCAATTCTATAAACAGGTGCAAACCTTAAATCCTTTTCTATTTCTGTGGCAAGTTTAATATTTTGTAAAGGCTCGTACAATACTCCTGCGCGCATAATAGTAGGAACTCGCATATTTACTCCATAATCTGATTGTAGTTGCGCATTGTTCAGATTAAAAATAGAAGCAGCTACTTGCCAATTTTTATGTAATTTTACTTGACTTCCTGCGTCTATACTAATTGTACCTCTTGTCCCTAAATTTTGAAAGTATTGTTGAATATAATTGATTTTGATACCAATGCCTGCATTTTCGATATTGATTCCGTAGCCAATACCTATTTTTAGTTCGTGATAAAGATTATCTCCAAATTTTTCGATACCCATCCCTAAGGCACCCAATTTTTTTGGATTAAGTTTATCTTTTTTTTTATTTTCTAATTGATGAACATAACCCAAAGCGATGGTTTGAAAAGCAGTAGTTTGAAATCTTGAACTATAAGATAAGACAGCCTCGTTTTGTTTTATCTTGCCTAATTGCCCTACATTATTAAAAATACACCAGCTATCACTAAAAATAGTTTGTATTTGTCCTATTCCTTGTGTTCTTGCACCTATTGAAAGTGATTCGAATTGTGCCAATAATTGAGAAGAAGGTAAACTAAAAAACAGAAAAAAAATAAAGTAGTATAATTTCATATTGCCTTAATTTTATAAATAAAACCATTCAAAATAAAAAATGTTTATTTTTTTATTGTCAATTAGAAAAATTAAAAGCAACTTGATTTTCTTATCATAATAACAACCAATAAATTGTAGGTAGTATTATTTCTATTCAAAAAATATTATTGGTTTGAAAAATATTAAATCGTAGTAAACAACATTAATTCCTCATTGGCATCTTCAAAAAGAATCATTTTTTGAAAATCTAAGCCAATTTTTTTTAATAGTTGAATAGAATACTTATTATCAACTGTTGCCAAGCCTAAAATTTTTTCTATTTTTAATATATCTTTTGCATATTTCATTGTTGCATCAGCGGCTTCAAAGGCGTATCCTTTTCCCATATATTCGTCTAATAAAGCGAAACCAATATCAGGATAATCAAGTTTTTCTCTTTTGACCAATCCACACATTCCAATTGGTGTTTGATTTGATTTTAAAGTTATCAAAAATAGTCCAAAACCATTTTCTTTATAACTTTTGATAAGTTTTTCTTTGAGATATGTCTCAGCTTGTGTTGTATTTTTTACGTTTCTATCACCAATAAAATACAACCAACCGCTTGTATTGAGTAATTGAATGATAAAATTGCTGTCCAAAAGAGAAAATTCTCTCAATGACAATCGTTCAGTTTGTAGAATAGATGTTAACATACCTTTTCTAACAAAAAAAAAGTAAAAATAATTTATAATTATCCACATTTTCTATTCTTTGACAGGTTAAACGCACCTAAAAATGGACATTTTTTAATAATTCCATTCAATATTCAGTAATGACAATAAAACAAATTCATCTTTTTATTGTGAGGGAAAGTTAGAGTTTAATTTATATCAATTTGAAAATATATAATACTGTATTTTTCTTCA
>RDZP01000071.1 GCA_004294005.1 Cytophagia bacterium | reverse complement strand
TAGGTGCAAGTTATTATAGGGCACTTTACTTACAATCTGTTCAGCAGGGTACAGCTCTGTATATTAACTACAATGCAGTAGATGCTATTTCTAAGGACTTGCTTAACCCAATTTTTTCCTCATTTATTTCAAGAGATTTACTTTCGCCAGCAAAAAAATTTAGTTACAATAATAAAAATTACGTAAAAGACAGAGGCTACGCATTCGAAGAAAAATTGAATGAAAACACACAAGGCTTATTAAATAAACCAATGGGCTACTACACCAGCTTTGAAGATAGTGCCATTATTCCAAGCCTTTTTATTAACGGCATTATAACGCATGATGGTAGAAAATTATTAATGGCTTCAAGGCCAGCAAGATTTATGATGGCAAATATTGATACTTTAGAAAACAGTTCCGTACTTGCTACCGATGCTGTTGATTTCAATAGTTTTTTTAGCCAACAACAAGCTAGTCAAATGCGATTTCTTTCGGCTTTAAGAATTAATGCAACCTTTCCTTATGTGTTGCCCAATGTATGGTTACCCTCCACTCCGGTGATAGATGTAATGGATGCAGGCTTGCGTGATAATTTTGGACAAGAAATTGCACTGCGGTTTGTAGATGTATTTAAAAAATGGATTGATGAAAAGTACTATGACAATATCCTTGAATTTAAAGCAGAAGAGAATGAAAAGTTTAAAAATATCGTTGAAACTTTTAAAGACGAATTAATTAATTGGACTGAAATAAAACAGCCTAAAGTATCAATTTGGCAATATGGTGGCTGAAGTCTTCTATGAAACATTTGTGCTATGTTCAACAGCAATAATTCTATTGAACTTTAGTGCTAAAAATTCGCCATATCGCCAAGCCTTGTCCGTTATACGAAAAAAAGTTCGTATAACAAAGTTTTGTAGAAATAAATTATTGATAATCAATTATTTACATTTTTAAATGTGGCATAATTTACTTCGCAAAACTTTGTATTGGTAGCAACTATAAAGACAGAACTCACAATAATGAAACGACTTTGGATTTTAATATTTATTAGTAATAATTTATTTGGACAAGTTAACAAAATGGAGAACCGATATGACAATTTAGATAAGTTCAGTAAGACTATCCATACATTAAATGACAGCCTGGGTAAAAAGTACAGTATTTCAGAATATGCATTTGATGTAGAATGTATCTATGAAGCAGACGACCTAACCAAATTGGTTAAGGAAATGATAGGGTTAGGTAGATTTGACTATAAATTTGTAAAAGAAGGACAAGACAAATCAAAAAATCAATATTATACTGTCTTTGAAATAGCAAATACGAAATATGAATTTAGGACTTCATCGGAAGGAGATTATGTCGACTTAGAAACCGTTATGCCTTCATTAGAATTAATCGCTAAGAATAACAAACCAGACTATCAATATAATTTTAGCAACGCAGATGGTGGACAAATAGCATTTTTGATTTTTGCTAAAACATCAGAATTAGAAAAAGCTGTTGATGAAGGTTACCCTTGTTCACTTCAAAGCGGGCAATGGAGATGGGACAAAGAATGGAAATGGGGTGTTTACTCTGATATTAAAGTTGAAAAAGTGCCAAACTTTGAAGAACTAAAACTGAAATATTTTCAAACACTTACTGAACTATACGCATTCGGTTTCAATGTTCCAAACCTCACTATCAACAGAATTTACATTGATGATATTTTCCAAAAAAACTCTGTCGACATTGTAATTGACGGTGGACCGATGACCACATCATCTAATGAAATTCTTGGTAATGAAATTCGATGTTTTTGGGAAAGTTGGGGTGTATTACTTGCATATACATTAGTTAAACATTACAATGGACAACCTTCACTATACGACAAAAAGGAAATGAAGCGAATTGAATTAACCCAGAAGGAATATTTAGAAAAGGCAGAAGTTGCTTTTGGCAAACGAAAATAGATGCTATCAACATCAATTTGGCAATATGGTGGCTGAAGTCTTCTATGAAACATTTGTGCAAGATTCAACAGCAGTAATTCTATTAAACTTTTGTGCTAAAATCCGCCACATCGCCAAGCCGAAAAACGTTAGCGGTTATTTTAGAAAAAACGACACAATGAACTATAACGACAAAAAATTCAGACTGATTAGCAATACTGAAAACGGAGAAACTTCAAACGAAACTCTTTTTCATTATAAGCAAGTCGGAAATATTCTTACTTCTGAATATTCAGGGGGAAAGATTAAATATGGACATCTAATTGGTTTGGTTGACAAATCAGGAAATATAGAAATGCGTTATCACCAAATAAATGACAAAGACGAATTGATGACAGGAGTTTGTATTTCGAAACCAGAAATTCTTGAAAATGGAAAAATTCGCCTTCACGAAAATTGGGAATGGACTTCGGGTGATAAATCAAAAGGAACATCAATAATTGAAGAACAATAAACTAAAATACAATGGCACACGAACACAACTACAAACTAAATATTCAGGGGGAAAGATTAAATATGGACATCTAATTGGTTTGGTTGACAAATCAGGAGATATAGAAATGCGTTATCACCAAATAAATGACAAAGACGAATTGATGACAGGAATTTGCATTTCGAAACCAGAAATTCTTGAAAATGGAAAAATTCGCCTTCTCGAAAATTGGGAATGGACATCAGGAGACAAATCAAAAGGAACATCAATAATTGAAGAACAATAAACTAAAATGCAATGGCACACGAACACAACTACAAACTAACTGCGGTATGGACAGGTAACAAAGGTGACGGAACTAAAAATGTACGAACATACGACCGTAGCCACACAGTTTCCATTCAAGGAAAGCCTGAGTTATTTCTAACAACGGACAATCCTGCTGTTGGGGACAAATCAAAATTGAATCCCGAAGATTTATTGGTTACTGCTATTTCATCTTGCCATATGCTTTCCTATTTATATGTATGTTCATTGGAAGGAATTGTAATTACGGCTTACACAGATAATGCCACAGGTATTATGATTGAACAGGCAAATGGTGGTGGAAGTTTCAAAGAAGTAACTTTGAATCCAATATTTTATGTTGCAAACGAAAGTATGGTAGAAAAAGCTATCGAGTTACATCACAAAGCCCACGAAATATGTTACATCGCCAATTCTGTGAATTTTGAAGTAAAATGTAACCCAACCTGCAAAGTAGAATAAATAATCAAATGAAAGTTTGCATTGCACAGAAAGATAGTCGTGTAAGTACAAGAGCATTATTTGGAAATTATAAGAACAGAATGGGTTTTCCCCTATTGACGCATAATCCTGTTAGATACTTCGGAGAAACTCTTAAATGTAGTGTTTGCAACAGTGAAATAACTTATGAACAAACAAATCAACTTTGGATAACACTTCGAATTGCGACAGACACTTTACCATTACTTGCCAATTTATGTTCAAAAGAATGCGAAGGAAGACTTCCACAACCAGAAATTGGATATGTTCAATTTCCACATAAAGGAGGAGCAGATTTGAAGCAACCTACAAATAAAGAATGGGACGAACTTATGCGACAACAATACAAAAAGTAAAAATTAGAAATTCAAGACGAGCCAACACTAAAATCGGAAAGTGGTTTATAGAAATATTTTTAAAGGCAAAGATAGAATTGAAAATAATTTCATTCAAAAAAACAAAAAAAATAATTGATTAAATATGAATAAAGTAGAATTAAATAATGATATACTACTCATTATGGATTTTTGGACAAAAGAACGCTGTGAAGAATATATAAAGTTTAGCGAAGAAAAAGGATATGCTAATGCAAAAATCAATACAGGAATGGGACAAAGGGTTGTAAAGTCTGTAAGAAATAATAAAAGGGTGATGTATAAAGATCAAAATCTTGCTGATGATGTTTGGAATGATTTGAAGAATTTTATTACAGATGATTATGGTATATTCAAACCTTTAGGATTAAATGAGTTATTTAGATTCTACAGATACAAACCTAAAGAAGAATTTAAAAAACATCGTGATGAAAGTTATATTAGAAATGAAAACGAAATGAGTTTTTATACATTTATGATTTATTTGAATAATGACTTTAAAGGTGGAGAAACAACATTTAATAATAATAAAATTACTCCAATAACAGGAATGGCTTTAGTATTTCTTCATTCTTTGGAACATTCAGGCAATCCAGTAATTGAAGGTACAAAATATGTTCTTAGGACAGACATAATGTATCAAAGAACAAATCAGCCATAATTTCGCCTAGCACATACAGTGCTAAAAAACGCTAATGATAAAATAAAATTATCAATTTACGACTACAGAACAAGAGAAAAACAAAATTGAAACAACTCGCTTATTATCAAATCTAATCAGGAAAATGAATCGTAGAACAAAAAGTATAGCACACAATATGAGGCTCAAAATATGGAAGTCAAAATTGCTCAAAAGCCAGAAAGTGCAGAGGGTTTTGTTCCTTAAAAAAATAGGTGGCAAGTGGAGAGGTCTTTTGGTTGGTTAAATTTTTATCGAGGTTTATCGAAATATTATGAAAGATATTTAAAGAAAAATACTAAAACTACCTTCTAATGTAAGTTTTTATAAGGATAAATTTTAGATGATAATTTAAAAAACTAAAAGGTATCTCTTGGACACCTTTTAGTTTTGTATTGTATTTCTTATTTCTTGTTTTCCAACAACAACATTTTTTCTTTTAAGTTATCCAATTCTTGTTGAATACGCATTTTATCTTGCAAAATATCATTAGTTCTATTTCTTTCTTGTTCTAATTTTTGGATAAGTTCGTCCTTTTGTTCTTCTACAATGGTATTTTTTCTTTGCAATTCTTCTTGTGTAGCCATCAATTCTTCCAAATTTTGTCGCATTTCTTCTTCTTGTGATTTCATTTGTTGTCCCATTTGTAGCTGTTCATCTAATAATCTTTGAGTACGTTGATTATTTTTAACAGAAGCAAAAGTAGAGGCAATACTTTCACTTAATTTTTCTACAAATTCTATTTTATAAGCAGGAAATTCATCAAAAGAAGCCAATTCTAACACCCCATAAATTTGGTCATTCAGTTTCATAGGCACTAAAAGCAAAGAACGAGGTGTTGCTTCGCCCAATCCAGAGGTAATATGTGTATAACTTTCAGGAACTTTTGTCATATAAACAGTGCTTCCTTCTTGGAAAACCTCACCTACTAATCCTTCCCCTTTTTGTACTGTTTTTTGCACGTATTTACGTTTTTCATAAGCATAAGCCGCCATCATTTGTAAAATGGTATTTTTTTTATCATTTTCATCAGATAAAAATAATGCACCTTGATTGGAACCTGTATATTTTACTAAATTAGAGATGATAATATAGGTAAAATCATCAGATTGTCCTGAATTACGAAATATATCAGCGAATTTTGCCAAACCTTCTGAAACCCAATTTCTTTGTGCATCAATTTCATCAACTTGTTTCATTTTGTCACGCATTTCTCGAAGTGCATTACCAAGTCTATCTTTTTTGCTATCTGCTTCACTAATTTGTTGATATTCAGATTCCAATTTTCCTTCTCCAATGGAGATAATAAAATTAGTAGCATTACTTAAACTATCAAATAATCGATTGATTGAAATAGCTACTTTTCCTAATTCATCATCTTTCTTATAGTTAATATCTCTTTCAAAATTTCCTTCATTGATAATTGCCTCGATTTCACTCAAACTTGAAATTGGTCTTATTACATTATAATAGATATAAACAGCAATCAAACCTACCAATGCAACATTAATAATGAATATAAAATTGAGTACAGAATCGCGTCTTTCTTGTTTTTTATCAAAATAAGCCAAATAAGCAGCCACCAAATCGTCATTTCTTTTTGTAATTCTACTATTATTTTTACTCAAAAAATCATAGGCAACTTTAATTTCAGGGTTGATATTTTGGTCAGATAAATATAAATTTTTACCAACAATAATCGTTGCATTTTCTTTAAATTTATTCCAAATTGTTTCAAAAGAAGTAAAATAACCTGACGCTAATTCACTTGGAACAGGAGAAATATAAGCATTATTTTCTATTGATTTACCACCATTTTTCAAAACCCTTACATTTTCGTCATGTTTGGTGATTGCTTCATTGAGTTTTGCTTTATTTTCTTCTTTTCCTTCTAATATCAAACAAGAATAATACATAATTTCTTGTGAATAAGTACCATTACTTTCTACCAAGTCTATTGTTTTTTCTATTTCAGACAAATCAGCATCATAAGTTGCTACTACTGAATAGTTGATAGTGATAAGGGCTGCAATAATAAATAATTGCAAAAAGATACTATTTTGAATATTGAGTTTGAATCCGAACATAATTTTTGAATGAGTAATTATTTTTATATTTTCATTTATTGTGCCAATTAAAAAGAATTAGTTATTTTCTAATTCACAATTTTTCAAAGCATTTGATAATTCTTTTTCTGTTTTAAGATTATTTTGTAAAAGTGCAATTTCAATTCCTTTTTTATAAATATTAACCGCTTCTGAATAATTTTCTAATTCTTCATATAATTTACCTAAATGATAATACAAAGGTAGATAATTTTGATGTTCTTTTGCTATGATTTCAAAATGTTTTTTGGCTAAATTAACATCAAAATTCATATATTCTAAAGCCAAAGCATATCTATTAAAAGGTTCATCAGGTTCTATTTTGATAAATTCTAATAATTGTTCAATTCTATTATTCATTTTTTTATTAATATATAAAACGCAAAAATAATAAAAAAAAACTTATTTTTGTATTTTTTAGTAAATACTTTTATAAAAAAAAATATTTTCTTACTTTTTTGTTGTTTTTTTTCTAATTAGTAAATAAAAAAATCTAACTTTGCGTTCTCAAATTTTTTTTAAATGTTATATGTCAATTCTCAAAAAACTTGCTTCTGAAACTGCTTTGTATGGCATAAGTAGCATTGTTGGGCGTGTACTTACTTATTTATTAGTGCCTTTACATACTCATATTATTTATGGATTTAAACCTTCAGAATTTGGAATTTTGACGGTTTTGTATGCTTATGTAGCATTTTTAAATATTATTTATACTTATGGAATGGAAACTTCTTTTTTCCGTTTTGCTAATTTAGATAAAACCAATCAAGATAAAATTTATCAACAAATACAAACACAAATTATCATAACGACTTCTTTTTTTACGTTGATTTTTTTATTTTCTGCTGATTTTTTGAATAGTTATTTCAAATACGGCATTAATGGAAGTCTTTATATTCGTTTTTTAGCACTTATTTTATTTTTTGATACAATAGTTGCTTTGCCTTTTGCCTATTTAAGATTGCAACAAAAAGCAAAAAGGTTTGCTTTTATTAAAATAGTAAATATTTTTTTGACTGTATTTTTAAATTTATTTTTTTTATTGATATGTCCAATACTGAAAAAAAACGGTTTCAATGCTATTGATTTTATTTATCATCCGCGTTTTAGTATTGGTTATGTTTTTTTGGCAAATTTAATTTCATCTTTCGTTACAATATTCTTTTTATTGGATATATTAATCAAAAAATACAAAATTTCTTGGCAATGGCAAACCTTGCAACCTATTCTTAATTATGGTTATCCTTTATTATTTATGGGTTTGGCAGGCACAGTCAATAGTATGTTAGATAAAATTTTGTTGGAAAGATGGTTACCCGATAATTTTTATGAAAATCAAACGCAATTAGATGCAGTGGGTATTTATGGTGCGGCTATCAAAATGGGTGTGTTGATGACTTTGGCGGTGCAAGCTTTCAAATATGCTGCTGAACCTTTTTTCTTTGGACAATCTCAAGACAAAAATGCCCCTCAATTATTTGCAAAAGTAATGTTGTATTTTGTGATGGTTTGTGCGGTAATGTGGGTGGGCGTATGTGTGAATTTACCTTTGATAACTTACTTATTTTTGAGCAATCCAAAATACCATCAGGCTTTGTCTTTAGTGCCTATGATGTTATTATCCAATTTAATTTTAGGTATTTATTTTAACCTCACGATTTGGTTCAAATTAACCGATAAGACTTATTATGGTACTTATATTGCTACTTTTGGTGCGTTTTGTACTTTGTTGAGTAATTTATTATTAATACCTTTGATAGGTTATTGGGCATGTGTTTTTACTACATTTTTAACTTATTTATTGATGACAATGCTTTGTGAATATTACGGAAAAAGGTTCTTTCCTGTCCCTTATAATTGGAATAAAATTATACTTTATTTAATTGTAGGTGGTTTTTTTATTTTTATCAATCAATTTTTTTCTTTTCAAAATGTTTATCTTAATTTTGTTGTTGGCAATATGATTTGGATAACTTATACAATTATTCTTCTTACAAATGAAAAAGTTAAAATGAAATTATTTTGATTAAAAATTAAAATACTCTGCGTAGTCCATAAAAAAAATATTTTTTTTATATATGCCTGCTAAATAAAAAGTAAGAAACTTTACCTAAATATTTTTCAACAATAACACAAATTATTAATTATGTTCAAAATTTTAATTGTAGATGATGATACTGATGTTTTGATTGCAACAAAATTACTGCTCAAAAGATATTTTAAGCAAATAGATACAGAAAAAAACCCTGATTTAATTCCTTTTCTTATCAATAGCAATGAATATGATGCTGTTTTATTGGATATGAATTTTACCCATGATGTTAGTAGTGGTAATGAAGGTTTTATGTGGCTTGACCGTATTTTAGACCTTGATAATCAAGTTTCTGTCGTTTTTTTTACAGCGTATGGAGATGTTGAAATGGCTGTAAAAGCAATTAAATTGGGTGCTATAGATTTCGTATTGAAGCCTTGGGAAAACGAAAAATTATTAAAAGTTATGGAAAATGCAGTCAATATTTCACAACAAAAAAAACAAAAAAATGAAATAAATACACCTATTTTGCAATTAGAAAATCCTATTATTTTTAAATCGGAAATAATGCAAAAAATAATGCAAACTATCGAAAAAATAGCCAAAACAGACGCTAATATTTTAATTTTGGGAGAAAATGGGACAGGTAAAGATGTCATTGCAAAAGCAATTCACCAATATTCTTTGAGAAATGATAAAAATTATATCGCAGCAGATTTAGGAGCAATCAGTGAAAACTTATTCGAAAGCGAACTTTTTGGACATATAAAAGGCGCTTTTACTGATGCAAAAGAAGAAAGAATAGGGCGATTTGAAGAAGCAAATCAAGGAACAATTTTTTTGGACGAAATAGGTAATATCCCATTGACTTTACAGGCAAAACTTTTAACTGTTTTGCAAAACAGAACTATTACAAAAGTAGGTTCCAATAAATCTAAAACAATTGATGTAAGATTGATTTGTGCTACCAATATGCCTATTTATCAGATGATAAATCAACGACAATTTAGACAAGATTTATTATATAGAATCAATACAATTGAAATAAAATTACCACCTTTGCGTGAGCGGATTGAAGATATTTTACCTTTATCTGATTACTTTATCAAAGTATATAGAAAAAAATACCATAGACAAACTACTACAATTAGTCAAGATTTATTGAAAAAAATGCAACAATATGAATGGAAAGGTAATATCAGAGAATTGCAACATGCTATAGAAAGGGCAGTAATTATGTCTGAAAATAAAGTTTTACAAATTGATGATTTTTTCTTTGATAATGAGAGTAATGCTAATTTTGAACAGAGTTTTCAATTAGAAGAAATGGAAAAAATATTGATTATCAAACAATTAAAAAAAATGAATGGTAATATAAGTGAAGTTGCCAAAGAATTGGGCTTGACAAGACAAGCACTTTATAGACGAATTGAAAAATATGGATTGTAAATTATGAGTTAGAAAAATAAAACGTATATTTTTTTTATGTTTTGCGTTTGAATTGTAAAAAAAAAATGATAATTTTGTACGTTTTTTGCAGAAATACGTACAAAGTAATAAGTGTAAGAAACATATACACAAAAAGTTAACAATCAATAAAGTATTTTTAAAATTTATCTATGAAAAATATATTCCTTTTTTTCTTTTTATTCACTACTTCAATTATTTTTTTAGCAGCACAACAACCTAAGGCACCTAATGTGCAGTGGGCAAACAAAGTTATCAGCGTTTCTTCTGAATATAGCAATCCTGACAAACCTTATACCGACCAATATCGTGCTTCACAAATAATAGGAAAACCTAATAAATTACCTGCTTTTGGTGATAGTCCTTGTGCATGGTCGCCTGCAAAACAAAACAATATTGATGGTGAATACATTAAAGTTGGCTTTGCAAATCCAATGCGAATAGAACAAATTGCCATTGCAGAAAATTACAATCCAGGCGCTGTTACGCATATTTACGTGTATGATGCTGCTGACAAAGAAGTTTTGTTGTATAAGAATATTAATGTTGCTCCTTTGAGTGTACAAGGTAGAATGAATAGGTTTTTTCAGAAAGTAGATTTTGATGTTTTTGCTGTTAAAGTAGTATTATCTACGTCAAAAATTTCAGGTTATAATCAAATCGATGCTGTTGGAATTTCTGATAGCACAGAACCTATTGAAGCACCAATTATTATGACTGATAAAGAAAAAGAAGTCTTTGAAATTAAATCTAAACCTCAAAATTTGGGACCTAATATTAATTCTGTTTATCAAGAAATTGCACCAATGGTTACGCCTGATGGAAATACAATTTATTTTACAAGAGGAAAACACCCCAAAAATATAGAAAATATTGATAAACAAGATGTTTGGTTTTCAAAAATAAACAAAGATGGTACTTTTGAACTCGCTCAAAATTTAGGAAGCCCTATTAACACAAAACATAATAATTCATCATTTTCAATCACCCCTGATGGCAATACAATGTTAGTCAATAATGTTTATAATGAAGATGGTACAATGGAAAAAGGACTTTCTATTACACAAAAAGAAGCAAATGGTGAGTGGGGAAAACCAAAACAAGTCATTATTGAAGACTATCAGAACAGAAATGCCTATTCAGAATATTGTCTTTCTCAAGATGGGAAAGTATTGTTAATGACTATACAAAGGGTAGATAGTTATGGTGGAAAAGATATTTATTTTTCAAGGTTAAAAGAAGACAATACTTGGAGTGTTCCTGAAAATTTGGGAGCAACAGTCAATACCGCCGCAAGTGAAACCTCTCCTTTTTTAGCTTCTGATAACAAAAGCTTGTATTATTCCACAGGTGGATTTAGTGGATATGGTTCTAATGATATTTATGTTACAAGAAGATTAGACGATACTTGGAAAAATTGGAGTGAACCTCAAAACTTGGGTCCAGAAATCAATACTACTGATTGGGAAGCGTATTTTACGATTTCTGCCAAAGGTGATTATGCTTATTATACTTCATATAAAAATTCCATAGGTGATAGTGATATTTTTAGAGTAAAATTATCAGAAAAAAATAGACCTGACCCTGTTGCACTCATCAAAGGGAAAGTATATAATAAAAAAACAGGACAACCCATTAGTGCTAATATTATTTATGATTTTATGCCTGAAGGCACAAATGCAGGAAAAGCAACTTCTACTCCCAAAACAGGAGAATACAAAGTAGTTTTACCACTCAAAAAGAAATATGATTTATTAGCAGAAGCAAAGGGTTTTTTATCTATTGATGAAATTATTAATTTATCTGATAGTACTAATTATACTGAAATTACTAAAGATTTGTATTTAGTTCCTATCGAAAAAGATGCAATGGTAAGACTTAATAATATATTTTTTGCTGCTGGCTTTTATACGCTTTTGCCTGAATCAGGCCCTGAATTAAGTCGTCTTATTAAAACAATGCAGGAAAATCCATCTGTTGAAATTCGCTTAGAAGGACATACTGAAAATTTTGGTTCTAAAAAAGAACAGATGAAATTATCAAAGAATCGTGTTAAGTCTGTTAAAAAATACTTGGTAGAAAAAGGTAAAATTGACGAAAAAAGAATAGATATTATTGCTTATGGTGGAAGGTATCCTATTTCAGATGGAAGAACAGACGAGGAAAGAGCAAAAAATAGACGTGTAGAAGTAAGGATTACAAAAGATAAATAGTTTCTTTATCATTATAACAAAAAAATAGACTTCATTATCATTATGGAGTCTATTTTTATTTTTATAAATGTGTTCTCAAATCACTTAAAAGTTTATTACAAAATACAAATTCATTGAGTTCTTTTACCTCTGAATGAAAAATAGATTTATTATCACCTTCCCAAACTTTCTCACCTTGATACAAAAAGATGATATTTTCTCCAATTTCCATCACAGAATTCATATCATGGCTTACAATGACAGTCGTAATGTCATTTTCTTTTGTAATCTCTTGAATAAGATTATCAATTTTGATAGAAGTAAGTGGATCTAAGCCAGAATTAGGTTCATCAACAAATAAATATTTTGTTTGTAATGCGATTGCCCTTGCGATACCAACTCTTTTTTTCATACCACCACTGATTTCAGAAGGCATACGTTTGGCAGCTTGTGAAAGCCCAACTCTTTCTAAACAAAAAGCAACTCGATTGTTTTTTTCTTGTTTTGTCATTTTTGTAAGCATATCCAATGGAAAAAGTACATTTTCTTCCACTGTTTTTGAATCAAACAAAGCACCACCTTGAAAAAGCATACCAATTTCTCGCCTTATTTCTCTTTTGAGGTCTTTGTCTGCTCTTGTAAACTCTCTGTTATCATACAAAATATCACCTTTATCTACTTGTACCAACCCTACAATACACTTCAATAAAACACTTTTTCCTGTACCACTTGCACCAATAATCATATTGGTTTTTCCTCTATAAAAAGTAGCATCAATACCTTTCAGCACATCACGTCCATTGAATTGTTTTTTTATATTTTTAAGTGCTATCATTTATTTTTTAATTCAAATTGATAATTACTTGTTTTAAAATTTCACCAAATTTCATAATATCTACAAAAGAGTTATACAAAGGCACAGGAGCCAATCTAATCACATCAGGCTCTCTCCAATCTGCAATAATATTTTGATTTTGCAACCCTTCGAATACTTTTTTTCCATTTTTTTTGAATACAAGCGATAACTGACAACCTCTTTCAGCAGTATTTTGAGGAGTAATAATTTCAATTTCTGCATTAATCTCCTGATTGACTTCGTGGATTACTTGTGCTAAAAAGTTAGTTAATTTTTCGCTTTTTTCACGTAATTTATAAATATCCGCCTCTAAAAACATTTGTAAAGATGCCAAATGTGCTGCCAAAGGTAATATTGGTGCATTACTCAATTGCCAAGCATCTACACTTTTTTCAGGTAAAAAACCTTTTTTCATTTGAAATCTTGTTTTTTCATCATAACCCCACCAACCCGCTAATCGTATCAAGTCTGATTGATGATGTTTTTGGTGAACAAAAGCACCACCTACACCACCCGGACCCGAGTTGAGGTATTTATAAGAACACCAAACAGCAAAATCAACGTCCCATTCATGTAACTTTAAAGGTACATTACCAATAGCATGTGCCAAATCCCAACCACAACATACGCCTACACTTTGTGCTTTTTGGGTAATAGTACCAATATCAAAATACTGTCCTGTATAATAATTAACTCCACCTAACATTATCAATGCCAGTTCATTGCGATGCTCGTGTATTTTTGCTATAATATCCTCTGTACGCAATGTTTTTTCACCTTGTCTTGGGTGTAATTCTATAATATTTTTTTCTACTTCTAAATTATGCCATTTGAGTTGTGATTCGATGGCATATTGGTCAGATGGAAAAGCACCTGCTTCCATCATAATCTTTGTTTTTCTTCCTTTTGGTCTATAAAAACTCACTAACAATAATTGCAGATTGACTGATAAAGCATTCATTGCCGTAACTTCATCAGGCAAAGCACCTGTCAAATGACATAAACCATTTTTGAGATGTTTATGATAATCAAACCAAGGCTTATCTGTTTTAAAATGCCCTTCTACGCCATATTCTGCCCATTTTTCTAATTCTTTTTTGACATAACTATTCGTTTGAACAGGTTGAAGTCCTAATGAATTGCCTGTAAAATACAAAACAGGTTTACCATTGAGTTGTGGAAAATGAAAATAATTTCTAAATTTTTTGAGTGTGTCTTCTTCATCTGCTGTATAAGCAAATGATTTTAAATCGTTTAGCATTGGTTATAATAGGATTATATATTTTTGGATTTTTATATTTGTAATACTTTTTGCAAAGATAATGATAATTATTAAGAAATCATAAAAAAAATATTATTTTTTAAGAATATGTTAAAAAATAAGGCTCTGTATGATTATTGAATAACTTTTTATTAAAATTATAGAACGCTAATATTTTTTTCCACTCTCAAATTTATTTTTTATTTTTTGTAATTTTAGATATTTTATGTATTTTTGCAAAAATATTATCACAATTTACAAATCTAATATGAGTATGAAACATCATCTACTATTTTTTATATTGCTTTTTTTATTGACTTCTACGCATCTGTATGCACAAAAAGCGCCACGAAAAGTACGTAAAAATTACGAAAATGCAAAAAAGAATTTTGACAACAAAGACTATACTACTGCCTCTGATTTTTTTAAATTAGTGTATTTATACAAAGAAAAAACAGAATTGACAGCTATTGCAACATTTTATCAGGCTTTGTGCGAATATAAAAAAGAATCTTGGCAGGCAGCATTGCAAAGTTTTGAAAATGCAGAAAAATTCACAGAAAATTCAAAAATTAGTAATGAAGCAAAATTTTATTTGATAGATATTAATTTTAGATTGTTACAAACCGAAAAAGCATTGCAACTTATTAAAAATTTTCCTGATAATACTTTTAAAAATCAATTAGAAAATGCAAAAAGTCATTATTTAAAACCTATTTCTTCTCAAAGATTAGAAAATTTTTTACAAACTTTTCCAAAAGATACTTTGATTGCTCAAATATTAATAGATAAAAAAGCCGCAGAAGTTGATAACGCAAAAGATTTAGACAAATTAAGAAAATTATGTACTGAATTTGGACAAATTTTACCTGAAAAAAGAAAACTAATAGGTGAAAATTACTTCAAAAAACAATACAATGTTGCCATTATTTTACCTTTCGAATTAGCAAAACTTAAAAAAAGAGGTGATACTTCGTTTGTGAGCAAAATTGCTCTGCATCTTTATCAAG
>RDZP01000070.1 GCA_004294005.1 Cytophagia bacterium | reverse complement strand
TGCTTTTGTTGAAATTAGGCATCTCTAAATAAATAAACTGCAATTTATCATAAAATATTGTGTTGGTTTCAATATCTTTCAACATAATAGTATGTTTTACTTTGTTGAACTTCACCTCATCAAAGTTAAAATCCAATATTGCAACAAAATATATTTTCTTTAATTTGTAATTCCAAATAAAATTATCCTCTTTATTGTCTTTTTTTGCTTGTGCCTGAATTGGAAAAAGTAGTATAATAAAGACTTCTATCTTTGAAATATTTTTGTTTTGCTTTTTGCATTTCGATAATAAAATCTTCACCTTTTTCATTTTGACATTTCAAATCAAAAATTGCTTTTCTATCCATTTCAGTATCGCCCAAATGTTCACCTTGAAGATAAGTAATGTCGATTATTTTTTCTTGGTTTTGTAATAAATTATTCAAAAAATCAATCAATAATAATTTGTTTGCTTCTTCTCCAAATAATTTTTTGAAACCAAAATCTGTAAATGGATTGATGTATTTTTGTTTATTTTCCATTGCTAATTTTGCTTGATAAATTTTTTTTCTATCCAACCCAATAAGTAAGGTTTGAAACGAGGTTTGTTAGAATATACATTAGTTTCCTCATATAAATATCCGTCCATTCCGTGCCAAAAACTTTGTTTTTTGGGTTCAAAATCAGGTGAAGTAGCAACCAAACACCATTTTCCTTGATTTGCTAAAATAAAACCATTTCCTTCTTTGTCAAATTCTGCTACAATATTGCCTATAATAAATTTCTTTTCATCACTTCCTGCCTCATTGTCATCTACTTTGAGAGATGTATTGATAATTTTTGGAGCAATTCTTAGTTTTGCATTAGGTTTTATTCTACAAGACAAGGGTTTTGAGAGCATTTTTTTAGGAATTTCTGTTGTATCAGCATAATAAAATTTAAAATACTTAATAGATTTTTTATCCACATCAAACACAATATTATGCAAAACATCAACTTCTGCATCTACAATGTTGATATTTCTATACCTTAAAAAAATATTTTTATCTTTTTTGAATAATTCATTAAAATCGCCACCTGCACTCCATAATATTTGCCAAGACCCATCAACAATACCATATACCCTAAAACCATAACTTGGTCCAAAATATCCTGATGGAATTGCAATCATATCAGTTTGTTTATCACCATCAAAATCAATTGTAGGAAAAGGTAAACTATTAGGATAATCATTTCTATTTTGGTCAGTACTATCTAATAAACTATTTTGATAGCCCTCCATAAATTCTTCTAATTTTGTATTTTCTGGTGGATTTTTTTTGTAATACTCATATAAATCCAAATAAATTGCTTTCCTTTCTGGATAAGTTATTTTTTTTGAAAATGCTTTCAATAAGATAAGATAATCTTGAAAAAGATGAATTTTTTGACGAAAAGAACGAAGAATATTTTTTTGCTCCAACTCTGGAGGCAAAAAACAATATTGATGTAATTCTTTCAATCCTATATATTCTCCATTTTGATTATAAGAATCAGGAAAAGATTTCGATAGCACAAAAGGAGGAATTATCTCTTTCTGTTGTGCATATAAAAAGGAATGAAAGCAAAAAATGACAATCATTCCAATTATAATCAATTTAAAACGGCAAATCATCTTGTCCAGCATCACCTACGGGTAAATCTATGAATGGGTCTGAGGGCATTTTATCTACGCCACTATAACTACTTGGTGTATCTTTTACACCACCTTGAACAAGATTCGCACCATCAGATGCTTCTATTTTCCAAGCCTTTACATCAGTGTACCATTTTTCCATATACTCTCTCGATTCTACATCAAACGAAACTTTTACCAAAGTATCTATGCTTGTATTTTGTAATTGCGTAATTTTATCGCCCCACATTTGCATACATACTTTTTTAGGGAACTGGTCTTGTGTTTCAATAACAAAATTTTGTTTACGCCAACTGTTTCCTGTTTTGCCCGTACCTGATTCTTCAGGTAATATTTTAATAAGTCTTCCTTCAATTTCCATTTTTTAGTCGCTTTTTTCTTTTTTTTTAAAATAATAATGCAAATAAAATATTTTTTTTTTACTTTACAAAATTATTTTTTTTTATTTTTTTATTTTTATCAAAAAATAGCATTCCAAAAATAAAATAAAAACTTTATAATCAATTTTATATTAATGAAAAATAAAGTAATTTTGGGCGATTACGGGCTATCGTGCAAAGCACAGAGCCAAAAAAGAGAGGAAAACTCGCAAAGCCTCGTTTTCCTCTCTTTTTGTCTCTGCAAGTCTGCTTCTATCCACTATCGCAAAATACAAAAAAATTACAAATTAAAAGTGCATTCTCACAACTCTGCTATTATTTTATTTTACTATTTCGAATTAAAATAAAACTAAAAATAAGTATATTTTTGAAAAATAGAGTGTTTTTTTTCATTTTATAAAAATAAAAAAACTTTTTTTAAAGTTATTTTCATTATTTTTTGTAAAATTCAAAAAAAATATCGAACTTTGCCAGCTAAAATAAATTTTGTAATTAACTTATTTACATTCCCAATATATTATGATTATTATTCAAATAAAAGAAAATGAATCATTAGACAAAGCATTAAAACGCTTTAAGAAAAAATTTGAACGCACAGGCGTTTTAAAAGAATTACGCTCTCGTACTTTTTTTGAAAAAAAATCAGTAAAACGCAGACATGAAGTTTTGAAAGCTGCTTACGTACAAGGTATCAGAGATACAGAGGCTGAATAAAATCTTATATTTTTTTGTGCTATATTGATTTTTTTATTGATATAGCATTTTTTATGTAAAAATTAAAATTCAGACCTGTTTTATGTATCAAAAAATCAAAATTTATTATTTATATTCTATCCGATTGTCTTTTTTTGTTTATTTTCTAATATTTTTGAGCTGTCAAACAGAAAAAAAAGAAAATAGCAATACAAATTATATTGTCTGCACAACAGGAATGATTGCTGATGCTGTCAAAAATATCATCGGTGAAGATAAAAATTTCGAAATTATTACGTTGATGGGTGCAGGAATAGACCCACATCTCTATAAAGCAACGCCCAAAGATTTACAAAGTTTAAGAAAAGCAACCATTATTTTTTATAACGGGCTACATCTGGAAGGAAAAATGGCTGAAATTTTAGAAAATTTTGCCAAACAAAAAAAAGTAGTTGCCTTAGCTGAACAATTAGACAAAAAAAAATTACGACTGATTGCTAAAGACCAATACGACCCTCATATTTGGTTTGATGTAGCGTTATGGTCAGAAAGTGTTGCAATAATTCCTACAATATTAACGCAAAAATTTCCAAATAAAAAAGATTTTTTTGAAAAAAATGCAACCATTTATCTCCAAAAACTCGAAAAATTACACCAAGCAACACAAAAAAATATCGCTCAAATTCCAAAAAATCAAAGAGTTTTAATTACTGCCCATGATGCTTTTGGATATTTTGGAAAAGCCTATCAAATAGATGTAAAAGGGTTACAAGGTATTTCTACTTTGTCTGATTTTGGACTAAAAGACATCACAGACTTAATCAATTTTATCATTAAAAATAAAATAAAAGCGATTTTTGTTGAATCATCTATCCCAAAAAAATCATTAGAAGCCGTCATCGAAGGTTGTAAACAAAAAAAACACCCTATTAAAATTGGTGGAACACTTTACTCTGACGCATTGGGAGCAGAAAATACAAAAGTTGGTAATTATATTGGCATGGTAGAAGAAAATGTAAAAATTATTGTTGATAATTTACGATAAATAAAAAAATAGTTCAAACCAAAGGCTTGAACTATTTTTTTTATATTGAAACACTTGAATCAATTATTTTTTGTTTTCCAAAGATTGGTACAATTTAATCTGACGTTTGAGTGCTGTCAATTTTGATTCTGCTTCGTCAATTTGTTTTTGTACTTCAGAACGCAATTTATCTGCTTTATTAGATTTTGCTAAAAATCCCATATTATTTCTCAAAGTATCAATATCAGTTTCCATTTTTTGAATTTTTCTACGCAAGGCAGAAGAACGTTCTTGTACTCTTTTTTGAGAGGTTGCACTTTCCCCAAAAGTTGCTAATTCAACTGCTACCTGTATTTTTTCTTTTTCATCTTCACTGACAGGCAATTTGGCTACAGCATCTGATAATATTTTATCAAATTTTTCTTGGATAGAATCTTTGTGTTTTCTTGGTACAAAACCGATTGTTCTCCATTCTTTGATAAATTCTTGTAATTTTTCTTCGTGATTATCGCCTTCTCCACCTTTATAATTGGCTACTTTTTCACACAAATCTTTTTTCAATTTTAGATTATCTTCATAGCCTTTTTCTTGGTCATTGAATTGATTTCTAACTTTTTCAAAATAGCCATCGCAAGCCGTTTTGAATCGGTCATAAATAGATTGTTGTTGTTTTTGAGGAACAGCACCAATTTCTTTCCATTGTCTTTGCAAGCCTTTCAATTTATCTGCAATTTCATTTTTAGTTGTTTCTTCACTTTTTGCCAACAATTCTGCTTGTTCGCAAAGAGCAATTTTTTTGGCTAAATTAGCATCTCTTTCAGCATCAAGGATTTGAATAAAAGCATTTTTATTAGCAAAGAAAGCTTTGAAGGCAACCCAAAATTTACGACTTGATTCTTTTATAGCTTCTCTTGGAATAAATCGAATTGTATCCCATTCTTTTTGAATATCTAATAATTCTTTTGTTTTATCGTTCCATTCTGTAATTTTTTGAGATTTGAAATCGATATAAGGTAATATTTTTTCGTATAAAGCGTCTTTTTTAGCTAAATTTTGTATTTTTTCACCGTCTTCACCTTTTTGTAATTCACGTTTTTTGTCATAAATTTTATCAGAGGCTAATTTAAAACGATTCCAAATATTTTCTTGTTCATCTTTTGGTGCAGGTCCAATGTGTTTAAATTCTTCATGCAATTCATTCAAATCTTTCACTGCTTTTCTGATATTTTCAGCATTAATCAAAACTTCTGCTTTTTCACACAGTAATACTTTTTGTTCTAAATTTTTTCGACGGTCTAACTCTCTCAATTCGTTATACAAACTCTGTTTGTTATCAAATTGATCGATTAATGCTCTATAATTATCCCAAATTTCATTGGTTTGTGCAGGTGGAACAACACCAATATTTCTAAATTCTTTTTGTAATTTACGCACTTCACCCAAACTATCTTTGGTTTCCTCACCCATTACAATCGTTCTAATTTTATCTAAAATAGTTAATTTAGTTTGTAAATTTGTTTCTTTTTGTTTTTCTAAATCGGCACTATGTTGAAATCTTTGTTTTTGAATTTTAGCATAAATTTGGTAAAATTCTTTCGTGTCTTTGTCCTCTTTGTACTCAAAATTATCTTTTTCACCGCCTTCGGCTATAAAACTTTGTAGGGCAATTTCTTTTTCATTGTTGATAAGTTCATCAAACAATGGCTTTACTTCTCTTAAAATACCGCTTGTTTTTTTAAAATTACTGCTTTCAGCAAGGTCTTTTACCAATTTTAAAAAATCGGCTTTTTTGTAATGGTTATAATTACCATTGCTTTCGTCAGCATCATCTTCATGCGTGTCGTTTACTGTTGTGTCGCTTTGATGAGCGATAACTTCTGCGTTATTAGCAGAATCAAGGATTACTTCTTCAGTTGTCATAATAAATACAAAATAACTCTATTAAAAGAGTACAGGTTACAAATTCAGTGTTACAAATAAAAATTGAGTGCAAATATACAAACACAAAAAATAAGATAAAAGTTTTTTTATTTTTATTTTTTAAATTCCCACATTTCTTTTAGTTGTATGTTATTATTTCTTTCTAAAATCCATTCATATTGCCCAATTGCTATGTCTGAAACATCAATCATTGTTATTTCATTTTCATTAATAAAAATATTGATTAAATTATTTTGTTGATTTATTTTTTTTAATAAAAGTTTTCCTGCAATTTTACTTTTTACTTCTATATATTTTTTATTTTCTTTTATTTCAATCAATAAATGCCAACTTTGAGAAGTATTTTCGTACACTTGTACGCCTCCTCCTGACGTACCTACACATATATCTAATTTGTTATCCTGATTAATATCTTTGGTAAAAATCATTGGATTTATACCTAAATTATTGATAATCATTGTATTTTTATAAGTAATAAAACCTTTCTTATTCACAAGTAATGTATCTATTTCACCATCATTATCAAAATCTTGTACTAATTTTTGAGTAATAAAATTTTCTGCTTCAATTAATTCATTTTTATTTCTTCTTTCAATAATACAACTATCTTTCTCGAAACGAACAGACGCATTTTCGCCAATATCAATCATCTCATCTTGTAAAAAATTAGATTGTATAAATCGATAATCTGGTTTTTGATTACTACCAATATTTTTATAAAAATGCAAAGATTGACTAAAATCTACTTTATTATTATTGCTGATAAATAAATTGGGGGCAACCAACATATCTATTTTGGTATCAAAATCAACATCTAAGAAAAAAACGGCAGGAAAATTAAAAGTATTAATAGGTTTATCACTCGGAAAATTTGTATTTGATTTTTTAAATTTTGGGTTTTTATTGCTGCCTTCATTCAAAAAAACATACAAGGCTTGACAAGCTGCATCACCTATCAAAATATCTAATTTTTTATCACCATTGACATCAAAAAGATGAATTGTTGAACCTGTATGCAATAAATAATTAGGCTCTCCTCCACCTTTTTGAGTGCTTTTTTCACAATTTTCAAAATAAAAATCACCACATTCCAAACCTTCATTGAGATTTGCCCAACAAGCTGTTTTTTGTTTTAATAATAGTTGATTTTTTGTATTTTTAGGAGTAATATTTTCGTGTAATTCAATATTTTTTCCTTGCCAATATTCAAAAGTAAGAATATCTAAATCACCATCATTATCAATATCTATGATAGCAGGAATATCGGTCAAAGGCACATTAAGTGTATATAATTTTGAATGAATTTCTGTTTTAACTTCTTCCAAAAAAGGTTCAAAATAAAGTTGATTATTGTTTTTTTTTTGTTTCCAAATCTTTACGCTTAAATATAGATTATTGGTAAAAATATCCTTCAAACCATCATTATCTACATCTACCAAAACAATCCAACCTTGACAAATAGGAAATACTTTTTCGAATTGTGGTGCATATTCATATTGATTATTTTTGGCTAAAAAAGTCATAAAACGGTGCGTGCTTCTATCAAAAATAACCAAATCTTCTTTGTTATCAAAATCTAAATCTAAGGCATATATTTGTGGTGCATTCAAACCACCTGCTGCTCCAAACTTTAATAGTTGCCCTTTTTGATTTTTGAATGGATAGTTTTTGAATGTAAATGAAATGTTTTGACCAAAAACAAATGCACTCCAAAAACAACAAAATAATAAAAACTTAATTTTTAGTTGCATAATGAAAAAATAAATTAAACTCTATCCCAACCACAAATTTTCCCATCATCACCACAATAAACCACTTCTTGTTCAGGCTCAATGCGTTGTCCTGTGCGTGAGTCAGTTGAAAATGCTTGGTATAAATCTTCACAATCAATATTTTCCCAATAAACAGTCATTTCATCAATGGTTAATCTATATCCCCAAACTTCATAAATTGGTCTTTTGTTGAGGTATTTTTGATGTGTAGTACAACGTAAAACGACTGCCGCATTTTGTGTTTTATTCAAAAGTTGTATCAAATAATCTTTTAACATTTCATCTCCATTATTTTTCCCATTAAAATAACATTTGCCCTCTTTTTTTTCTGCTTCCCACAATGCACTCTCACCTTCTACAGAAATAGGCACGATAGTAATGGCTGCCTCAAAAGTAATATTTTTAGCCAATATATCAATAAAAGAGATGAAATTTTGTATATTTGTTTGATGAATCATAAAAAGAAATTATTTTTTTTCTCGATAACTATCAGGCACACGAAACGGAAATGCTAACTTATCATAAGTAAACATTGGATTTTGATACCTTATATTGATGGTCGTTTTAGCAGGTTTTCGGGTAATTTTATCAATATAATTGACCGTAATATCCATATTTTCAGGAAACCAAAGTTGGTTATAAGGCTTGTATTCTCGATAAACAATTTCTAATCGGTGTCCTGTGCGTGTATCCAAAAGCAATAATTTTTCTAATTTTTGGTGTGTGCTATTGAGATAATTATCGATATTGATTTGTTTTAATTTTTGTTTGATAAGTATTTGATTATTGACAATGCTTTTGTTAGTCGTATCAAAATTTTTCAAAGGCATTTCTGCCAATAAAATCCCTTGTAACATTTCATAATCCACTTCAAAATTAAGCAAACGACTCAAAGTATCAAAACTTGTTTCTATGTATTTTTTATTGATATAATCGAGTGCAAAAATAGAATCTTGCCTGATAATTGTTCTCAAACCTTCAATACCCAAAGGTCCCGTAACCGAAGCCCAAATTTTTTTATTATTTTGTATTCTAAGATTCAATTTAAAACTATTATTTTCTTTTGGTGTTTGAAATTCGACTTTTGCTTTCACCGCTACATATTCATAACTACTATCTTTTGAAGGGGTGATTTTAGCAGCAGATTCTTCGTCATTATTGGTATTTTTGATAGTTGAAACACGCTGACACGAAGCAATTATAAAAAATAAAAAACTGAAAATAAACAATAAATAACGCATTATCTTATTTTTTTTAGAGGATAAAAATGTGAGATAGAAACAAAAAATATTGATGTTTTTATCTCACACTGCAAATTTATAATAAATTTTTTAAAATTACAAAAAAAATTATTCCCAAATCAAAATTTCAATTCTTCGATTCTCTTGTGCTTGCCATTGTTTTTTCTCCTCTTTCCAAATAGGTTTTGTTTTTCCCAACGGAATTACACTCAATCGTGATTTATCTATACCGTTTTTGATAAGATAATTTTCTATTTCTTCTGCTCTTTTTTTTGATAATTCTTTATTTTTTTCGAGTGTTCCTACCAAATCAGTATGTCCAAAAATATCAACTTTTGCATTTTTATTTGATTTCAAAAAATCAATAATTGCGGTAATATTAGCCGTAAATTTTGGTTTCAAATTACTTTTATCAAAATCAAAAAAGGCAACAGCCTGCGGAGGAACAATTACTTTTTTATTTTTATTGCTTTGTTGATTACTTTGATTACTATTTTGATAATTGGTTTCATATTGGTCAAAACTAAAATTATCATTGGTTTGATAATTAGTCATTGTGGTAGTAGATTGACGATTATTAAAATATTTTAATCCAATTTCTCTTTTTCCTTCTTTTGTATTTTTTGTATTGATAGGTTTGTAAGTAATTTCATAATAGTTTTTGAACAAACGCGGTAATTCTGAATATGCTTCATCAATCAAAGAATCAGTATGCATCATCACTGCTTTTCCATCTGTAACCCAGCCTAAAACATTCAAAAGTTCTTCATTAATACCATCTCCCAAACCCATTGGATAAATTTTAATATTTTTCCTCCTTGCTTTTCGTGCCAAATCAACTGCTCTGAATAATCGTCCTTTGCTTGCGTGTGAAAAAGAAGAGTTTTCGTGCCCATCAGTAAAAACAAATAATATCTTTTGTCTATTATCTACATTTTTCGTACTATCAAAACTTTCCAATGCTTCATCTATACCCGCATACAATGCCGTTCCTCCACCAAAATTATCCAATCCTTTCCATTCCAAACCTTCGTTTAGTTCATTGAGCGAGAGCGTCATTTTTTTCTCTGTTTTTAGTTTATCATCAAATCTAATCAAAGACATTTTGTCATCTTCATCTTTTTTATTCAAAAATTTTTGTAATGCCTTTTCTAATGATTTGATACTTGATGACATTGAGCCACTATAATCCAAACACAAACCCACATCATAAGGTGTAGATTGAAGGTCATTGATTTCTTTGATTTTAAAATCAGTAATATTTTGTTTTTCACTGCCAATGCTTTCTACCAACTCAATAAAAAATTGTCTTGCTTGTTTTTCTGAAATAGAAGGTGGTGCCAATCCACGTATAAAATTTCCAATCGTATCAGTTACCAAAATTCGTAATTTAATTTCATTTGGAAACTTACTTCTATCGACTTGAAAAATATCAAATATAAGTTTTTTTTTGATGGTTTGTTTGTCATCATTTTTAAAAGTTTGATAATCAATCGCATTTTTAATGAAAGGTCTTCTACTTTCGCACCTGACTAAATAATTGGTAACATGTACTTCATCAAACATATCCGTAACTTCTAATTTTACATCTGTATTTTTAGTAATTTTAAAAGTCATTACATCATTTTTCTCTTGATTTTCATAAACCTCTCGCCCTATTGTTAGTTTTACATTTTTTGCTCCTTCTGTTTTCCATTTCACTTGTATTTTATCGTTTAAATTAGCCTTCAACTTTGATACAATAAAAGCAGATTTCACTCTCAAAACTCCTGCTGAAAAAGGAATAGTTTTTATTTTATTGTTAGGATATTTAATTAAAAAATCAGCATAAAAAAATCGGTCTTTTTTTTTGGGTCTAATAATATAAGTATCATTTGCCTTAAAAGTTTCTTTGATACCTTGTATTTGTATAGATTCAGCACCTGGAAAATCCCAAGTTAGTACATTATTAAACTCTGCAATCATTTCAGGCGAACCAAATTGACTTGCTACTTTAATATTTCCGTTTAGTTTTATTACTTTAATTGTATGCTCTGCTTTTGTTGTATCACCAAATTCCCCAATCGCTATCAATTTTACAATTTGTGTAGTGTCAATATCGAGAGGCATAAAAAACTTTCCTTGTTCAGGATTAACTGTTTCATTATAATTGGCTATAATAACCTTTTTTGCTTTTGTTACTTTCCAAGATACAAAAGGTCTAGTTGCTTCGCCCAATGTATATTCGTTTGTTCCCAAAAAACTTTCAATAATAGGTCGACTTTTGACAACTTTTCCTGAGAATTTTTTTTCAACTGTCTTATTGTCTGCTGATTCTACCACCAAAGTATAAGCAAAATCGGTGGTAGGTTTGAATTGAAATTTTGTTTTGAGAGGTAATATTTCAATTCTTTCATTGGTGATGCTATCTATTAAATAGATTTTTTTTGCATTTTTAACTTCCCAACTGATGTTTGTTTTTTCACCTAAGGGTACTTTTTTATTGCCTGAAAATTTTTCAATCACAGGCATTGAAGATTGACAACTTGTCAATAATTTACTCATTAAAATAATAAGTAAAATAAATTTAATTCGAAACATACTATACATTTTTATAATTTTTATTTTTAACACTTTATTTATATTTCATTAAGACGTTATTTTTATTTATTTGTTTATGAATGTAAGATTTTATGCAAAAAAATTTTTTTTTTATTATATTACTTTTAATTTAACTTAATTTTATTATATTTGCAAAGAAAATACACAAAAAATAATTATTTTTAATTATAAAAAAACAGTTTGATAAAACAATACTACCTTTTTAACTAGTAATTTATCTATTAAAATTATGCCTTTTTTTTCTATTATTATACCTACTTATAACCGAGCTGAGTTTTTGTCAAAAACAATTAGTACAATTTTTTCACAAAGTTTTCAAGATTTTGAAATTATTGTAGTTGATGATGGGAGCAAAGATGATACGGTTACTATTTTAGAAAATATAAAAATAGCACATCAAAATTTTGCTTTTTATTATTATTCTCAAACTAATGCTGAACGTGGTGCAGCCCGCAATTTTGGCATAGACAAAGCAACGGGTAAATACATTACTTTTTTAGATTCAGATGATATTTTGTATCCTGATTATTTTGAAAATGCTTTTCAAACCTTAAAAGAACAAAATTTCCCAACTTTTTTGCATACTGCTTACGAAATAAAAACAGTTGATAACCAAGTTTTATACAAAATAAATCGTCTAAAAAATGATGATTATAAAATGCTTATCGAAGGAAATCCTTTGAGTTGTATGGGTTGGTTTTTAGACAACGAAAAAACAAAAAACTTTCGTTTTCCAGAGGATAGAAATATCGCAGGTTCAGAAGATTGGGCGTTTGCCTTGATACTTGTCGCTCATTTTGGTATCAAAATTAGTCATACAATTACGGCAGCATTGATTCATCACGAAGCGAGAAGTGTACTCAATTTTAATGAAGAACAATTAGAAACACGCACCAAATTAGCCTTAGAATATGCCTTAAAAGATGAAAAAACGAACGAAGTTTACGGAAAACATAAAGTAAAAATCATTGCTTATCTTAATGCTTATATTGCTTTGCATTTAGCCCTTTCAAATCATAAAAAACAGGCAAGAAAATATCTTTTTAGAACCTTAAGAGCCAATCCATTTTTTTGTTTTGAAAGACGTTTTTTAGCCATTATCAAACATCTTATTTTTTGATAATGAAATATTTTTATTTATTTCTTGGCTTATTCAATTTTTTAATTGATTCTTTTTCAATTTGTTTTTCTTTTTCTTGTTGTTCTTTGGTTTTATTTTTTTCTTTTTCTTGTCTTTGTCTTTTCAATAATTCTGCTCTTTCATCTTCCAATGGATTATTAAATACTTTTTTACTTAATGTTATGTCTAAAAATTCAATTTCCATCACAATTGGTGTATTGGGTAGAATTCCATCACCGCCTTGTGTGCCATACGCCAAATGAGAAGGGACAAAAAACAAACCTGCTGCTCCTTTTTTTAATAAAACCATTACTTCATCAAAAATAGGCAATGTAAATTTTCCACCAACGGGAAATTCATAATGTCCGCCATTTGTATCAGAATTACCAAATTCTTTTCCGTCGAGTGTTTTTGCGGAATATTTTACGCTGACTAAATCATCTTTTTTAGCAAATTCTCCTTCTGTTTCTTTTGTATAAATATACCAAATTCCTGAATATGTTTTTTTAAAATTTTTTCCTTTATAATTTTTAGCAATATGATTGGCTAAAATACTTTCATTTTCTTTTTTTATTTTAAAAAGCACTGCATCTTTGTCTCTTGTAATTTCTTGAATGGTATGAATTTTAACAGCTTTTAAGTAAGATTTTATTTTATCGCCTTTTTTTAAAAATCTTGGCAATGGTTTATGAATGGCTTGGTACTGCTCTTGGGCATCAATCCAAAAAATAGCACTATCGCCCTCGTGCATCAATAATAACATTTCTTCCATAAATCCTTTTGTGGCATAAGGATAATCATCAGCATAAAGATAACACATAAAAGGTTTATTTTGTGGATAAGTAGAACGCAAAACTGAATCATTTTGTGTTCTTGTTTCGATATGTATTTCTACATAATCTTTTTTGACTAACCTTCTTCCTCTTTTGGCATTAGGAATAAGCACATATTTTGCCTCTGCATAATTTCCATTGATTTGCATTTGTAATACTTTAGCATTTTGAGGTTGTGCATCAACAAAAATAGTGTATAAAGAGAAAAAAATGAACAAAAAAAATACTTTTTGCATAAATTATTTTTAGTTTTTTAGTGCTGATAAAAATGATAAATCATTGATAATGAAAGATTAAGAATCCATCCAAATAAAAAATGCAACAAATCCTACCAAAAATAAAATCATCAATGCCCCACTCCACCCATCTTTGAGTGTAATCAAAATACTTCCACCAATTACACCCATAACGATAAGTCCCCAAAAAGCGTTATCTGCCAATAAACTGTCAGGGGTTGATATTTTGAGTGTTACTTTTGCATTAGGTTGCGGGATATTAATTGTATCCATTTTATTAACGAATACATTTTTGATTACTCCATTTTGAACGCTATCTTTGTAGATGGTAGAAGGCATAAATTTTGAGAGCCCACGTTGTCTGTCTAAAAATAAGTCGATATTGAAAGTACCACTTTTTGCAAGTTGAAAATATTTTTTTTCTTTGTCTTTTCTTTCTACCCAACCACTTCCATAATCATAATACAATTCTGCTTCCATTTCTCCCGCAGGTTTATCTGCATCATCAGCGATTTCAGCAGTGATGAGTGTTGTATATTTTGTAGTATAATCAGATGCTTCACCTTTTAACCCATCAGCTGATAATTCTATTTCACAAGCTTTTAAATCTTTTGGTAAAATAATACTATCAATTGGAAAAGATTTTTTGTTGGATAACGAATCAACAGGAATTATTTTTGTGAATAATGTTGTTGGTCTTGCTCCAAATAACCACATATAAAGAAAAATAGCGGCACCTGCCAAAAACAAATAGGATGTAAAAAAACCTAATTGTCGAAGTTCTTTGATTTTTTTTGTCATCATTAGAATTATTTTAAATGTCTAAGTAAATAGTGTAATTGTAATATTTGGGGTAATAATGCCTTTTTATCGTCATTTTCTATAATAAAATCAGCCCTTTCTTTTTTTTCTTCTTCAGGTAATTGTTTTTTAATAATATTATCAATTTCTTGTTCAGTTCTTTGTTTATCTCTACTATTTATTCTTTTTTTTCTTATTTCTAATGGTGCAAAAATGGTAACAACCTTGTCCATTCTTTTATAACTTCCACTTTCAAAAAGTAGTGCAGATTCATTGAGTAGATACTCAAAATTTTGATGTTTGTCTTGCCAATCTATAAAGTCTTGTGCCACTTTTGGGTGAACAACACTATTTAATAACAACGTTTTCTGATTGTCTTTAAATATATTTTCTATTATAAATCTACGATTTAATTCTCTATTATCATTATAAATTTCATTACCGAATGTTTTTTTTAATGTTTTGATGAGGTACTCATCATTGTTCATTAAGTATTTTGCTTTCGAATCTGATTCATAAATAGGCACACCTAACAAAGCAAAAACTTTACAAACAATGCTTTTTCCTGAGCCTATTCCTCCCGTTATGCCTATTATTTTAACATTTTTCATCTTTTTATATTCAAAATAAATCTATAAATCAAGGTTTTTTCTAATTTTCTCTATTTCCAAAATTGACAACCCAGTTAATTCACTGATAATTTGATTGTCAAAACCTTTTTTAATTGCATTGATAGCAACTTGTTTTGATTTTTTTATTTCGCCTTTTATTTCGCCTTTCATTTCACCTTCTTCAAAAGCGGTATCAAACGAATTTTTTAAGTCGCGATAATATTTTAGACTTTCTTCATATTGCACTTTTTCTTGTTTAGTAAAGGTTGCGATT
>RDZP01000069.1 GCA_004294005.1 Cytophagia bacterium | reverse complement strand
TTCGCAAAATGCTATTCAATGGTAAAGATGCTTCACTTCGTTCAGCAGGACAAAAGTAGTATATTTTGTTGAATAATTTTCATTTAGTCCAAAGTCTAATAATATTTCACCAAGCAAAATCACTTAGAATAAATAAAAAAGACTTTTGAAATTTTTTAATCCAAAATTTCAAAAGTCTTTTATTAAATTTTCATTTTATTGACTTTGTAAAACATTCAATTCATCTGCCAACTCTTGTCGTTTTTTTAGAATATACTCCTTCTTTTTGACAAATTCTTTTTTGATACTTTCTTTTTCTAATCGAATCATAATCATATCCATTTCCTCCATCATTTTCATCGTTTCTTTGATTCGTTTTTCTTTTGTTGGTGGCTCAAATTTTTGCACAGGTGCATTTCCTGCTAAGTCCTTGCTTTTTTGTCTAAGTTCAACTTTTTCGTATTGTAACTTTTGAATTTCTTTTCTAAGGTCAATTTGATATATCACAAGTTCAATTTCGTGACGCAAAGAATCTTCTGTAGGTTTGCCTGTACTTTTAAACACAGGTAATTTTTTTTTGGTTGCATTTGTTACAGAAGTAATTTTGGCTTCACTTTTCTTTGCTTCTTTCTTATCTTTTGAATTGCTTTTTGTATTTTTTGGTTCTGTTTTTTTAGTATCTTCTTTTTTATTTTTTTCAATGTTTATTAAAGAATCTTGAGGTATTTTTTCTTTTTTTGCCAAAGAATCTTGAGATAATACTTCTTCTTTTTTAGCAACATTTGGATTTGCTTTTGCAGCTTGCTCTTTCAATTTGTCATTTTCTTTTTTCAAACTTTCCAATGCTTTGGTTTGAGCATCTAATTGTTTTTTAAGATTTGTTACTTCTTGTAAAATCTTTGTATCTATTTTTGGAGGTTTTAATTTAAAAAGACTAGTAATCGGAGTAATTAATCTACCCAAAAGCGTTAGTTTTTTTGTACCCGTTTCTACTTCATTAAACGAATTAAAAAACTTGCGTGTACTGCGTGAATTAAACGTATAATAAGCACTTAAAACAACATCACCAATTTTGACTTCTTTTTCTTTTAATTTTAAGTCAGCTGATTTTTGTTGGACTAATTGACATAAATTAATATCAAAAAAAGCAGAGTTAGGAATTAAAGTATCAATTTTAGGTGTTTTTCTAAAACTATACAAAGTGGAAGTATCAGCAACTACTAAAATCCAGTCATTTCCATCTTTTAAGCCATACATTTGATAAGGAATACCATTTGGACTTTTTCCTTTCTGCCCTGCTTTGAGCATAGCAAAAGAATTTACACAAGTTTTATTTAATTGATTTGTTTTCTCGATAAGTTGCGGGTACACATAGCTATTCATTGAGAAAATAAACAATAAAAAAATACTAATTTTTTTAATTGAATACATAAAAAATATTTTTTATAGGCGGTCTTTTTTATTTTTTTTGAAGGATTGAGAGCAAAATTATAAAAAAAATTTAATATTATAAGGAAAAAGAAAAAAAATTTGAAAAAAAAATATTTTTTTTCAAATTTATACAATAAAAAAGAAAAAAATAAGTTATTAAAATGTCACATACGTGATTTATCTGTTTGGTTAAAGCAAAAAACTACTTTCTTTTGGATAGTAGTTTTTTATTTTTTATTGATTATACCTTCACTCCTATTACCAAAATATCATCAGTTTGTATTTCACTCCCATCTCTAATCCACGTTTCAATTTCATGTTTCAGAATTTGTTTTTGTGTAAGAACATCTTTTTGATGAATTTGTATAAACAAATCTTTCATATTTCTTATCATAAATTTTTTACGCTCAGGTCCACCAAATTGGTCAGGATAACCATCAGAAAATAAATAAAACATAGTAGAATTTTCTATATTGATAATATGTTTATTAAATATACGATTCTGTTCTCTTTGTTCACCTCCAATAGCCATTTTATCACCTTTAAGATGAATAAGTTCATTGTCCTGAATATATAAAAGTGGATTTTTTGCACCTGCAAATTCGACTTTTTTCTCCTGATGATAAATTGTAATTAAAGACATATCCATACCATCTTGGTTGGTTGTTTCTTCTTGTTTGAGTGCTTTTCTGATGCCTTTATGCAACTCATTCAAAATCAAATCAGGCGAATAAACACCAGAAACAACAATGATTTCACTCAAAATTTGATTACCTACCATACTCATCAATGCACCCGGAACACCATGTCCTGTACAGTCAATGGCAGCAATAACGGTTTTATTATCTTTATGGGCAAAGAAATAAAAATCACCACTGACAATATCTCTTGGTTGAAACAAAATAAAATGTTCAGGTAAAACCTTGTTAATTTCCTCAGGAAGTGGTAAAATAGATTCTTGAATTTGCTTAGCATAATTGATACTACCAATAATATGCTCATTTTTTTCAACCAATAATTTCCCTAAACTTTCGGCTGTATCTCTTTGCGTTGCAATTTCTTCATTATTTTGCTCCAATTCTATGTTTTTTTGTTCAATTTCTGCTCGTTGTTTTGCTAAGGCTGTATTTTTTTTACCTGTGATAATCAATCCAATCAACACCAAGAAAAAAATCAATCCACCAAGAGCAAAAGCAACGATTACAAAATTTTGAAATTGTCTTGCTTCACCTTCTTTTCTTTTGGTTTCAATTTCTTTTAATTTTTTATCTTTATTCAACAACTCAATTTCATTTTTTCTTTCTTGTTCTTTTCGCTTTTCTAATTCACTTATTCTTAAAATTTCAGAATTTTTTATTTCTTGCTCTCGTTGCAATTCTGTAATTGCTCTGTCTTTTTTTTCAGCCAATGATTGTTGTTGTAGCAATAACAATTCTTGTTTTGCACGTTTTTCCTCAAGACTTTGCCTTGCTAATTGTTCATCTTTTATTTTTTGACTTTGTTGTAGAATTTGGTTTTCTTTTTCTTTTTTATCTGCTTCTGCTCTTATTTCTTTGAGTTGTGCTTCTTTGATTTCATCGTTTGCCATCATCAATTTCCATTCATTTTCACTTCTTTCCACCACATATTGTTGCTGTAAAATATTTTGTTGTTGCAATTTATCTTCTATCAACAAAGAATCTTTTATTTCTAAATGTTTCTTAAAATATTCTAAGGCTTTGTCATATTTTTCATCTTGTTGAAAAATCAGAGAAGTAGTTTGATAAGCATTACTCAAAGTTCTTCTATCTTTTGCCTCGTTGGCTAATTTAAGTGCTAAATCATTATAATATTTTGCATTATAATAATCTTTCAAATTAAAATAAACAGACGAAAGTAAATCATACATTTGCGCCATTTCTGGTTTATTATTTGATTTTTCGATGATTTGATTGGCTTCTAATAAATATTTCAACGTATTCTCATAATCACCAATATTTTGATAAGTAATGCCAATGTTGATTAAAGTTGCGACATTTGCAATTTTATTTTGTCGTTTCTCGATGTCTAATACTTCTTCAAAAGTTTGAATTGCATTATTATACTTTTTCAAATATTTATAAGTATATCCAATATTATTTTTGGCAATAATAATTCCCTCTGTATTTTTTAATTGATTTTGAATGGTAAGTATTTTTAAATTATATTCTAATACTTTATCATATTCTTTTAAATTCTGATAGGCAATAATGATTTTTCGTAACAAAGGAAGTTGCCTTAACCAATCGTTTGGATATTTTTTTTGATAACTATTATTGATTTTTAAATATTCTAACAGCGCAGATTGATGTTTTTTTTTTTGCATTTGTAAATCTGCTATTTCTAAAGCAATTTTGTCATCACCAGGTGTGAGTGTATCTGCTTTTCGTAAATATTCTAATGCTTTTACGCTTAATTTTCCTTGTTTGTAAATTTGGGCAATCTCTTGGTAAATAGTTGATATTTTTTGAATATTATTACTTTTTTCTTCTATACGAGAGGCTTGTAAATAGGCACGTAAAGCATTCGTATATTCTTCTTTTTTCATATTTTGACGCGCATATAAAAGCAATGAATCAGTTTTTGATTGTGCAAATACATTCAAACTATTCATTATCAATACAATGAAAAAAATAATTATTTTATGAACGAATTGGGACATTGTTCGTTATTTTATTTCTAATAAGTGTTTTTTTATTATTATTCAAATTTCATACCTTAAAAATATATCAACTTCTACTATCTTCTAATAATGATTTCTGATTATATTTTATTTGTATCTAATGAACAATATTTATTTCAAAAATCAAAAAAATAAATATGTTGAAAATAAATTGATTTTATAATTTTTGTTAGTGTAAAAATTTTGTATATTAATCAAAAAGACAAAATATTTGTTTCACGCCCTCGCTTGTGTCCCACAAGGGAATGTTGTAACAAACAATTCTTATACCAACGTAGACTGCTTGTGGGACACAAGCAGGGGCAATTGGTTGCATAAATACATATTTTTCTTAAAATTTTAAACATATACAAAATTTTCACAGCAAGTAATTTATCAAAAAAATAATGATGAATATATTTTATCTTTTCAATTTAAAATTAAACAAAATGTTTTACCGCCATACAATAGGAAGTAAAACATCTTTTTTATTCAATAATACCAACTAAAGCCCTTGATTAGTTTGTTGCACAATGTAATCAACTACTTTTTTAAGGTCTTTTGTTTCTTCATATACTTTTAATTGCCTATCCGCACCCGTACCATTTCTAAGAATATCATGAATTCTATTGATTTCCTCTCTACTTCCCAATTCATCAACTACATCATCAACAAAATCTAATAACTCAATAATTAGTTTTTTAGTATCCAATGCTTGTTCTTTTCCAAAGTCAATCATCTCACCTTCAATACCATAACGAGAAGCACGCCATCTGTTTTCAGCAATTAAAGCGCGACTATAATTCCTAAAAGCTAAATTGCTTTTCATCAATCTATATGTTTTTGCTACCAATGCTTGCATCAATGCTGCCAAAGCAATCGTTTCATCAACCAACATTGGAATATCACAAATTCTAAATTCAATCGTTTCAAAAAATGGGTGCAAACGTAAATCCCACCAAATTTTTTTACCATTATCAATACAACCTGTTTTAATCAATAAATCAATATAATTGTCATAATCAGAAACTGAACTAAAACTCTCAGGCAAACCTGTGCGTGGAAAACGCTCAAAAACTTTTACTCTAAAAGATTTAAACCCTGTATTTCGTCCTTCCCAAAAAGGTGAGTTAGTAGAAAGTGAAAAAATATGAGGTAATAAATATCGCACTGCGTTCATAATATGTAAACCAATTTTACGACTTTCAACGCCTACGTGTACGTGCAACCCAAAAATCAAATTAGAACGTGCTGCTTCTTGCAACTCATTAACGATTTCTTCGTATCTTGGATGGTCTGTAATAAGTTGATCTTGCCAGCGAGAGAAAGGGTGAGTACCCGCAGCACCAATTACTAAATTTTGCTTTGCTGCCAATTCTGCAATCATTCCACGTAAATAAGTAACTTCTTGCCTTGCTTCCTGAATATTTTTGCAAATATTTGTTCCTACTTCCACCACAGATTGGTGCATTTCAACTTTTACTTGTTCTTTTAAAATTACCTTCCCATTCTCGATAATTTTGTGCATGTGTGAATGTAATTCACCTGTAACAGGGTCAATGATTTGAAACTCCTCCTCAATGCCCAGCGTAAATGCTGGTAATTTCTCAGCCATAGTTTTAGATATTTTGTTATAAAATGTTATAAATTGACAAATAATAAATACTTTATATTTAATTTGGGCATAAAATTAGTGTATTATTTGGAAAAATAAAATTTTTTCAGATAAAAAATTTTATTTTTGGATTTTTTTTTCTATTTTTATTTTGGATTAGGTTGCAGCTGCTGATTTGCTTGTTCATTCAATTTTCCAATTAATTCATATACCTCTGAAAAAGGCAAAGTTCCTAATGCCTTGAAAATTAGATTAGCTTCTTCTAAAGTAATATTCAACTGAATATTGATTGGTTTTTTTTCCATAATTTATAATTAAATTGTATGCAAAAATAAAAAATAAATTGAAAAAATAAAAAAAATGGTGCTAATATAAAAAAAATACTTTTACTTTACTTATTTTTTCCTATTATTGGCAAGGTTTTTTTGTTAGTTTGGACAAAACTTAATAAGTTTTATTTTTTTAGATTGATTGATTAAAAAATAATTTAATTTTGCATAGATAAAAAAAATAATTATATTTGTGGATAATAAAAGTAAATAAAATAGTATAATTACAACGATGAAAAAAAATACAATAATTGTTGGTAGTCAAGATAAAAAAACATTATTTTCTTTTATAAAGCACGTACAAAGACGAATGAATCGTCTATTTTGGGCAATCGGTTTATTTTGTTTTAGTTTATTTTTTGGTACAATTGCTTTTCATACCATTGAAGGTTGGACTTGGTTAGAATCTTTTTATATGACAGTAATTACGATTGGTACAGTGGGTTTTCAAGAAGTTCATCCTTTGTCTAATGCTGGTAGGATTTTTACATCATTTTTTATTATTGTAAATTTTGCTACCTTTGCATTTTTTACCTCTGTTATTACAAGTTATTTGATTGAGGGCGAATTGAAAGATATTTTTAATCAATATTTTAAGTGGAAAAAAGTGGAAAAATTTAATAATCACGTTATTATTTGTGGATTTGGAAAAAATGGACACAAAGCAGGTGAGGAATTTGCCAAGACAAACATTCCTTTTATTGTCATTGAAAGTCATTTTCATGAGGTATATTTAGCCCCTTTTCTAAAGTTGAAACACTTTTCTTATATTGAAGGTGATGCAACACAAGATGAAATTTTGAAACAGGCAGGTATCCATAGAGCACGTGCTTTAATTACAACTTTACCTAAAGATGCTGATAATGTTTTTGTTACACTCTCAGCACGTCAATTACAACCTAATTTGTATATTATCGCAAGAGCAAACGAAACAGGAAGCGAAACGAAACTTTTACATGCAGGTGCGAACAAGATAGTTAGACCTGACTTTATTGGTGGTACTTATATGGCAAACTTAGTTTTGAGACCAGAAGTAGTAGAGTTTTTAGATTTAATGAGTGGAACAGGTGAATTTAAGATTGAGGAATTTTGTTTTGATGAGTTAAAATTAGAATACCAAAATAAAACAATTAAAGATTTGAATATTCGTAAAAATTGTGGTGCTTATTTGGTTGGTTTCAAAGATGATGTTAAAGGTTTTATTATCAATCCTGACCCTGATACTATTATTACAAAAGGTGATATAATTATTATGTTAGGCAATTCGAAACAAATGACTGATTTTGCTCATTTTTATTCTTACAAACATATTTTATTGACGGATAAAAGTTAATTTATCGTTTTAGTCAAAATAAAAAAAGTTGAAAATCTTTTGAGATTTTCAACTTTTTTTATTTTGGTTTTATTTCATTGCTTTTACAGACAAACTTTGCACTTGTGTAAGTGCTTCTTTGAGTTCAATTTGTAATTTTTCAATTTGGGTTGTATGTTTTTCTATGCTATTTTCCAAGGTTTGGATTTGCAATTCATAGACTTGTTTTGTTCCATCCATTTCTTTTTCCCATAGCTCACTTCTGATTTTAGCCTCTCGAGATGCGTTTTTGATAGCTTCTTCTCTTGCTTTTTTTGTTGCCTCTTGGATTTCGTTATCGGCATTGTCAATTTTGGTTTTATATTCATTGAGTTTTGCATTATTTTGTGTTAAAAAATTTTCTCTATTATTCCAATCTTTATTTTTTTTGAAGTCAATATCTTTTAATTCTCTTTCCAAATTTTTCCTTTTTTCAGTGAATTGGTCAGCTTCAATTTTATAGGTTGTATCCAATTCATATTTATAATCAGCCACTTCTTTTTCTCTTTGATTTTTGAGATTTTCAGTTCGTTCCAAAATCATTAAATCAAATTCTTTTTGCTCTTTTTCCCAATTTTCTTTTGTGTTGAGTTCTTCGGTTTGTAAGTTTTTAATCAATTTTTCACTATTTTCTGCAAAAGCTTTGTTTTGTGCTTCTTGTTCGAGTTTCAAAATATGCAAAGCATCTGCAGCAATTTTTGCGTGAGAAACCTCTAAGAGTTGTAAATCTGCAACTGCAATAGATGATTTTAAATCATTTAACTTATTGACTTCATTTTCTAATTGCACTGCTAATTGTTCGATGGATTTATTCAAATCAATATGCAAATTAGCCAAACCTTTTACGATGTCTTCTGCAGTATAAGTGGCAGTAGTTTCGACGAGTTTTTTGTTTTTCTCGTATTGTGCATTTTCTTCTTTCGTCTTGATTTCAGCTTGTTTTGCTTTGTAAATCAATTTTAGATTTTTGAAAGAACGCATCAATTCGTCTTTTGATTTTAATGTTTCGAGCATATTCATAATGTTTAAAAATTAAATATTTTTATTTCTTATTACAATGCAAAATTACAATAAATTTAGCAATTATCCAAATATTTTTGTATATTTTTTTACTTTTTTATAAATTTTAAAGCATTGATTATCAATATTTTGTATATTTATTTTTTTAATTACTTGATTATCAATATTCTATTTTTTGTTAATTTTTATTTGCTAATATTATGAACATTTTTTTGATTATATCAATAAAAAAAAGGTTATTAAAATCTTCTTTTGAGGTTTTAATAATGTTTTTTAATAGATTTTTTTGTATTTTGCGATAGTGATAGAAGCAGACTTGCAGAGACAAAAAGAGAGAAAAAAACGAGGCTTCCGAAGTTTTTTTCTCTCTTTTTTGGCTCTGTGCTTTGCACGATAGCACGTAATCGCCCAAAATATTTTATTTTCCAGAATACTCACTTTATTTAGCGTGAGTTCGGGATAATAATTGTTAAAAAAGTGTGTAATTTTTCATAAAATGCGGTCAGACCTCCGTAAACTTCGGTACAGACCGCGTTTTATGAAAAATGTAAATTGAGGAATATCTTATTTATAAATAATTGAAAATAAATTGTTTATAAATAAAAATTATCCTGAACTTACGTTTATTTAATTTTTGCCCCAAAATAAAAAAAACATATTATTTTAAAAATATTATGTTTTTTTTATTGACAAACTACAAAAAATTAATTATGGATTTTTTGGAGGATTGATGTATTCTAAAATAGCGACTTCAGTGCGTCTATTCAACTGATGGTCAGGTTCAGAACAATTTATACCATCAGGGCAAGGTGTAACCAAAGTTGTTTCGCCAAACCAAAATATTTCTAATCTATCAGGTGCAATTCCTCTGTCTATCAAGTATTGGCGTGCAGAAGTAGAACGTCTTTGAGAAAGTTTTACATTATAATCATAAGTATCACGCGAATCTGTATGCGAACTCAAGCCTACGCGCATATTTGGGTATTCTTGTAAAACTGCTAAAACTTTATCCAAATCACGTGAAGCGTCAGGGCGAATGTTATATTTATCCAAATCATAATACACGTTTACTAATTCAATTACTTTTATATTTGGATTATCTTTGTAATTTTTGGTTAATTTTGTTGTTAAATCTTTGTCGCTTGGTTTTTTACCTAATAATTTAGCTATTTTTTCACGTTCCAAATCAGTCATTCTACGAATACCAATATAAACAGTATCAGACAAAGTGCCATTATAATTTTTACATTTAAGTACTTGCTCTTCTGTGAGCGTAGAAGTTCCTTCATTATAACCTTCTTTTGTACCTCTCATTTGATAACCTGTTCTAAAATTAGTTTTAAAACTAAATGCGGTTTCACTTTCTGCTAAATAAACTACTTCACCATTGCTTGCAGTTTCTTGAATAACCAATTTTGGTAATTTGATGATTTCTTTTGTAACTTCATCTTGTACTACTACTATAACTTTACAAGATTTAATACTAAATTTATAAATATCATCATCACCTTGTCCACCATCACGATTAGAAGTAAAGTAACCTTCATTGTTATCAGTATCATAAATAACTCCAAAATCGTCTTTACTACTATTGAGCGGAGCGCCAACATTATAAGGATTGATATATTTTCCGTCTTTGTTTCGGGCTATAAAAATATCCAACCCACCTAAACCAGCCCAACCATCAGAAGCAAAATAAAGATTATTACTTTTATCCATATATGGGAAGACTTCGTTGCCTTTTGTATTGATTTCAACACCTAAATTGACAGGTCTCCCCCACGCGCCATTTGTCCAAGTACATTTAAAAATATCCATTCCTCCATGTGTACCTGGCATATCTGAAGCAAAATACAAAGTGTTTCCATCAGGTGACATTGCGGGGTGTTGAACAGTATATTCTTTGTCATTGTAAGGAAATTCAATAATATTTGTCCAATCGTCTCCACTCTTTGTGGCAAAAAATAACTTCATTTTTGTAATATCATCTTCACTTGTTCCAATTTTCCCTTTATCATAATTGTTACGAGTAAAAACAATAGCGTTATCATCATTATAAAAGTTAGCAGGACCTTCGTGATAAGGAGTATTTAACTTTTTACTGAAAAATTTAGGAACACCTACGCCACCTCCTGAGTAATATAAATCATAAAAACGCATTCCATTCCATCGGTATTTTTTATCAAAATCACGTGATAGTCCTAATTCTTTTACATTTAATTCACGATTTGAACAAAAAACAACTCCACCTTGATAATAAGTAGGACTAAAATCGGCTTGTTTCGAATTAAAAGGAGCAGGTTCTATTGTATATCTATCTGCATCTTGAAAATATTTATCAACATCTTGGTATGATTTAGAAAAATCTTTTCCTCTTTTATCGCTTTTTACGGCAATAGCATATTCATACCACATTTTTTTTGATTCTTCATACTTTTGGTTTTGAGCCAAAAATTGTGCATAATACATTTTATTGATAGGGTCTGTATTGGGATTAGTAATGACAACAGCATACCATTTTTCTGCATTTTTGGCATCATTCATTTTTCTATAACAAGTTGCCAAATTCTCTTGCACTTTCTGATTAATTTCTGCTTTGTCACTTGGTTTCATCAAAAATGCTTCATACAATTCAGATGCTTTTTTATAATGAAATTTCTCAAATTCGAAATGAGCATTATCTAAAGATTGAGCTAAAATGTTTATTACTAAGAATAGTCCAATCGCTACTGTGAATATAATTTTTTTCATATTTTTTTATTTTGAGTGATGGATAATTTTTAAAATAAACGAGGAGTTAAAATTTTCATACGTTCTTTTTTACCTTTGCCTATCAAAGTTTGATAACGTAATAAAAGTTCATGAGAACCATTATTGACTCTACTTAATTTTGTAATTGTTTGGTCAAAAGCATATCCTGCAAATATATTTGGTGTTAATTGATATTCTACCATTGCATAAATTGCATCTTGATAACGATAAGAAGCACCAATACCAAATCTATCATAAAACCAAAGATTTGCATTAAAATCAGCTGATATTCTACCTCCATTTACATATTTTATCATTACAGAAGGTTTTAATTTCATTGTTGGATTCAATGTAAAAACATATCCTGATGTCAAAAAATAATGACTTTCGTGTGTTACAGAAAAATTACCAACTTGTTGTTGAACTTGTTGTGAAGTACGCAATAATTGTGGTGTCGAAATGGCTGCATAAAATCTATCAGTATTATAAAATAATCCTGCACCAACAATTGGCATCATTTCCGTTACATTAGAAGCAAACGCGGGGTCGTAAGCACCACTTAAGGAAGTATTAACATTTGTATAATTAGCACTATACTGACGAAATCCACCTTGTAAACCCATCGCCAAAGTTCCCTTTCTGAATTTGATGCGATAAGCACCAGTTCCTATAAAAGCCAATGTTTTAGAAATACCAATTTGGTCTGCAACAATTTGCCCTCCTACTCCAACGGTATTATTCATCAAAGGTGCATGAATAGAAATTGTTTGAGTATTAGGTGCGCCTGCAAAGTTTACCCATTGAATCCGCCCTAAAAATGTAGTAGTTAAAGTATTATCAATACTTCCTGCATAAGCGGGATTGACTGCCAACATATTAAACATATATTGACTAAACTGTGGATCTTGTTGGGCAAATAAATTGGTGTATATTCCTATGTTAATAATGCTCACCATAATTATTTTTCGAAGCCCTTGTAAAAAATTTTTCATAAGTTTTTATTTAATATTTTTAAGGAAAAATAAGGATAAACTTAGTCCAAAAAGAACTAAGTTTCCTTTTTTACAATTTTTATCGTTGAATGGTGAGATAACGTCCTCTTGGTTTAGAACCATCACGCAAATCTACCACATAGAAATAAGTACCATTTGGAACGCCCTCTGCATTTTGATTATACAAACCGACATTTACTCTACCATCCCAAGTGTTTTTATAATGAGCATCTTGGAAAATTAAGTTGCCCCAACGGTCATAGATACGAAGTTCGATATCAAACTTATCAGCACCTACAATGACAAACAAATCATTGATGCCATCACCATTTGGTGAAAATCCGTCTGGGATATAGATATTATTACAATCAGCAATGTTAATTTGAATTTTTGCAGTTGTACATTTGATTACAGGTGTACCTGAACCGTCATCACAAACTTGGTATTCTATTTCATCTGCTCCTACAAAACCTGCTTTTGGTGTATAAATAAATGCCCCTGTTGCGTCCATTGAGAAAACTCCACCCTTGCTTGTTAAGAAAGGTGCTATTGGTACTGCTGTGATTGGACTGTTATTAGGATCTCTGTCATTTGTAAGCGCATTTCCATTGACAACTGTACAATTATCAGTATTATAAACATCATTCACTGCGATTGGTGCTCCATTTGTACAAGCAATTACATTCACAGTAACAGTACCTTGATTACAAATTTGAGGTGTATCTTTATTACAAATACGATAAGTAAACGTATCAGTGCCTAAGAAGTTAGTTCTTGGTTGATAAGTTGCTTTTCCATTTGCTAAGATATTAACTATACCACCATTTGAAGTTACAAAGTTAGTTACTACTGTTGCATTGAAATTAGCAGGGTCATTGTTATTAACAGCCATCAAATCTACATTTAAAATAGTACAGAAATCTGTAAATCTCGTAATTGGATTTGTTATTGGATTGTTACATAAATTTACTGTTACTCTTGCTCTGTCTGTTAATAAAACAGCAGGACATTGTACGTTATTCAAAGTTGCAGGCGTTGCATATACTTCTAAATTATAGATTGTTTGTAACGCTGGTGCAGTCGTAAATATGTTTCCTGAGAAAGTCAAAGTTAACAAACCTCCTGCACTCACTGAATTTGCTAAAGGTACACCTGCATTTCGTATTTCATATAAAACACCTGCTTGTGTATTGGTAATAGTTACATCAATAAATGCTTGTTGTCCTTCACAGAAAGTAATATCACTTACTACTAATAAATTTGATGTGTTAGGAGTTGGTACATTTGTTACCAAGACATCATCTGTTGTCGTAATACAAACACCATTCGCAACTGTCCATCTAAATCTATAAATTCCACCTATTAATCCATTTGCTGTTGCACTAGGATTATTTACATTTGAGAAAGTAGCAGTATTAGGTCCTTCAATTTGGCTCCAAGTTCCTACACCTGCAGTTACAGGGACAGCAGTCATTGTTACTATACTTGCTCCACACAATTCTTTATCAGAACCAGCATCAGCATTGGCAGGTTGGACAAATCTTGTAATTGTTACCGTACTTGTTGTAGAAGGACAAGTTCCATTAGCAATCGTCCATCTAAATATATTATCACCTATTGCTAAGTTACTTACACTTGTTGTATTTCCATTGATACTATTAATAGTTCCTGTTCCACTTACAACTGTCCAAGTTCCTATTCCCACCAATGGGTTATTGGCAGATAATGTAGCTATAGTACCACAAACTTGCTGATTGATACCTGCATTTGAAATACTTGGGTTTTCATCTCTTGTAATTGTTACAAAAGATTCAGAAGGAGAACAACTACCATTACTGATTGACCATTTGAACACATTTGCTCCTACACCTAAATTAGTTACTGTAGCATTTGGCACATTAGGATTAGCAATTACTGCTCCACCTGACATAATTATCCAAGTTCCTGTACCTACTATTGGCGTATTTGCATTTAAAGTTGCTGTTGTTGAACAAAGTATTTGAGCAGTACCTGCATTAGATATAGTTGGTAATTGCAAACGAGTAATTACAACTGTACTTGATGTAAGTGAGCAAATTGTACCTGTAATTGTCCAACGGAATACATTTTGTCCAAATCCTAAATTTGTTACTTGTGTAATATAACTTGTTGGATTTTGGAAAGTACCTGTTCCAGTTACAACACTCCATGCACCTGTTCCTAACGTAGGATCATTTGCAGTTAATGTAGCATTATCAGCACAAACAGTTTGTGGCTGCCCTGCATTAGCAGGCGAAGGGCCTGTTTCTCTTGTAATTACAATTGTACTTTCAGAAGGGGGACAAATTCCATTTGCTACTGTCCATTTCAATACATAATTTCCAATTAAAGTAAATCCTGTTGCTGTTGCCGCTGGATTATTTATGTTATTAAACGCTATTACTGCTCCCTGAGGCACACTTGCAACTGACCAAGTTCCTGTTCCATTAGTTGGTGGCGTTGCATTCAAGGTAAATGATGTATTACAAATTTGTTGATTCAAACCTGCTGTTGCTACACTTGGCGATTGTTGTTTTGTAATAATCAAATCCGAAGTAGAACTTGTACAAACACCATTTGCTATTGTCCAACGAATTACATAAGTACCTACTAAAGTTAAGTTTCCTACATTTGTATTGTATTGTGAAGCATTCGCAAAAGTCGCATTTGCACCTGAAGGTTGGCTAAATACTGACCAACTTCCTGTTCCTATTACTGGTAAGTTTCCTGTAATAGATGTACTTGTACCACAAATAGTTTGGTCATTACCTGCTATCGCAATACTTGGTTGTGCAGTTCTCGTAACTACAAGTGTTGTTTCAGAAGGAGGACAATTTCCATTGCTAATACTCCATTTGAAAACATTATTTCCAACTCCTAAGCTTACCAGAGAAGCATTATTTGAACTTGGATTTAATATAGTTCCTACACCACTCACTAAAGTCCAGTTTCCTATACCCACTGCTGGAGGAGTTGCTATTAATGTTGTTCCATCTGTGCAAATTATTTGAAGACTTCCTACAACCGCTGCACTTGGTAAATCTAATCTCGTAATAATCACATCTGAAGTTGAGGCACTACCATTTAAAACATTACAAGTGCCATTACTAATTGTCCAACG
>RDZP01000006.1 GCA_004294005.1 Cytophagia bacterium | reverse complement strand
CTTTTAGTGTGTCCACACACTAAAAGTGTGTGCTACAATTACTTAATTTAAAAAAATATGAAAAGAGCAAATTATTTGATAGAAAAAATCGTAGCACACACTTTTAGTGTGTCCACACACTAAAAGTGTGTGCTACAATTACTTAATTTAAAAAAATATGAAAAGAGCAAATTATTTGATAGAAAAAATCGTAGATATGGATAATTTGAGGTTAGCATTTTGGAAGGCAAGCAAAGGAAAACGGTGGCATAAAAATGTATTAGACTACCAAAAAGATGTAGAGAAAAATTTATTAACGCTTAGGACACAGATTTTAGAAGATGACCTTCAAGTAGGTAATTATTATCAATTCAAAATATTTGACCCAAAAGAAAGGTTGATATCAGCAAGTGCTTTTTCAGAACAAGTATTGCATCATGCCTTAATGAATGTATGCCATTTTTATTTTGATAGGAAACAGATTTATACAAGTTGTGCGAGCAGAAAAGACAAAGGAACCTCTTTTGCTATCGAACAAGCGAAAAAATACACAAAAAAATATGCTTTTTTTTTGAAATTGGATATAAAAAAATATTTTGATAGCATTGACCACAATGTATTAAAAAAGCAAATACGTAATATGTTCAAAGAGGAAAAATTAGTGGGTATTTTCACACTTATCATTGATAGTTACGAAAGTGAAAAAGGCATAAAAAAAGGAGTTCCGATTGGCAATCTTACAAGTCAATATTTTGCCAATAGTTATTTGGCATCACTTGATCATTATATCAAAGAAGATTTGGTTTGTAAAGGTTATGTGCGTTATATGGATGATATGATTTTATTTGATAATGAGTTATCAACGCTCAAAAAGAGTGAAAAATCAATCGCTTATTATTTAGAAAAACATTTAGAATGTAGTTTGAAATTTTCTATTTTCAGAAAGTCAAAATTAGGAGTACCCTTTTTAGGCTATTTAATTTTAGGAACACATCTAAGATTATTACAAAAAAGTAAAAGACGTTTTTTAAAGAAATACAAAGCCATTCAAGCTACATTTAAAAAAGGATTAAATACCGAAAAACAATATCAAAATAGACTTTCATCATTGTTTGTGTTTATACAAAAAGCAAAAACAAAAAAAATGCGTAAAAAAATTTTGTTTTTAAACACTAATTAGCTATTTTTGCAGACGGGTAAAAATTACCATAAAACTACTCAATTTGTCAATCGTGGCGGTGCTTATTTCAATAATACAGACAATTGTGCTGTTCGTAATCGTAACAACAATGATGCAGACAATAGGAACAACAACATTGGATTTCGTTGTGTTTTAGTTTTTTAGCTCAAAATAAGTCGGATGACTCTTTATGAACCAATTTTTATCCTGAATTTTTTTAAATTCGAAAAAGTAAAATAAAGTTAAAAATTATTTTACATCAAAAGAGTAGTATTAGTAATTTTTATGAAAGTTCTACTATTTATTTTATATACATCTATAAAAATTATTTTATATTTTTTATGTATGTATAGGATAGGCATTTATGCCTATCTATTTATGTGTATGTATTTCAAACAAATTATAGTCTAATTTATTTTTAATCAAATGATAACAAGAACACTTTATTTTGAGCAAAGTTTTTTGAATACTTGGCAGAAAGCCAAAGCGAACAAAGTGGAATACGTCAATTTAAGTAAAAATCAATTTACAGCCATTGATTTTCCTACTTTTGAGATGCCTGATGTGCAAATATTAGAATTGAGTTATAATGAAACTGAAATAGAAAAATTAGTCATTGATGCGGCTATTTTCCCAAATGTAGAATATATTTTTGCTTATCAAAGTAAAATCAAAAGTTTTGAAATCAAAGGGAATTTATCGAAGTTGAAGGAGATTAATTTGGGGGAGAATCAAATAAAAACCATATCACTGACACTTTTAGAACAATGTCCAAAACTAAAACATTTGGTTTTGAGCAAGAATGAATTAGGCAATCCGCCACAATCATTGTTTGAAAATAAGAATGGTTATGAAGAATTAGAAAGTTTTATCAGAAAACTTAAAGACGGAAAAGTAAAAGTATATCAATCTAAAATTGTGATAGTAGGCAATGGACGAGTAGGAAAAACTTGTTTGGTCAAGCGTTGGCTTTTTGATAAATTTGATAAAGAAGAAAAATCTACACACGCCATACAAATCTACCATAAGGCATTAGAAAAATTGGCAAAAGGTGAAGACTTTGACTTTATACAAATGAATATTTGGGATTTTGGTGGGCAAGATATGTACCATGCCACACACCGTATTTTTATGAAAACCAAAGCATTGTTTTTGTTGGTTTGGGATATGGAAACAGAATCATTACCTACTTGCAAAGAAGATGATATCGAACATCAAAACTATCCGATTGAATATTGGTTGGAATATGCCCGCCACGAGAATAAAAAAAATCCTGTGTTATTGGTACAAACCAAAGTAAAAAAAGAAAAACATACTATCAAAAGACAAGACAATATAGATAAATTGTTGAATAAATATGGTGTATTCAAAGAATTACACATTGATTCATCGCTTAAAAAAGAAAACGAAGAAAGTGGTTTTGAAGACTTGCAATTAGAAATAGATAATTACATCAGAAAAGCCCTTAACAATCAAGGTGAAACAACTGAAATACCTACTTCGTGGTGGAGTGTGCAGTTGGCAATACAAACTGAACAAGACAAACAAGTAGATACCATTTCTTTTGATAAATTTACATCAATTTGTCATAATAATCATTTATCAGATTCAAAAGATATTGCTATTTTAAGAAAATATTTTCATGATACAGGTGTGTTTTTTGTGTTAAATGATGTTATCATTCTCAATCAAAAGAAAGCAATCGAGGCAATTTATATGATTTTTGATAGGGCAGATAGTTATCGAAAATTTTTGCAGAAAGATGGTATTATCGAAGGCATAATTTTAGAAGATACAATATGGAAAGCGTATAGTGAAGCAGAAAGAGCATTGTTTATTGACTTTATGCTTCGATGTGAAGTGTGTTTTGAAATAGAAGATGATAGAAAAGAAGAAGATAAATGGCGTACTTTTCCTTTGAAAGAGCGTACATTTTTGGCTCCTGCTTTACTTCCAATGCAAAAATCAAAAGCGATGGAACTTACTTGGAAAAATGAAAAAAACTATATTCGTTATCAATTTAATTTTTTAAAATATGGTACTTTACAAAGTTTGATTATTCGCAGTCGCAATTATGGAGAAACAGGAAATATGTGGCGTTTTGGCACACAACTCGTAGATGATAATGGTGGTTTTGTGTTGATAGAAGGTTTTACTGCCAAAGGTACTAATTATATAGATGTGCATTATCGGGACTATGAAAATTCAAAACAATTATTAGCAAAATTTGATAATACTTTATTAGATTTTGGTTTAGAATTTACAAAAAGTTTTTCTGACAATGAAGTAAAAATGAAAGATAATAAAGAAGTTTCTCAAGAGAGGTTTGAGGAAGTAGAAAAGAATTTAGGAAACAATAATAACCCTACAAAAAAACAAGTAGAAGATATGTTACAAAAATATGAAACTTTTAGAGATACATTTCAAGTATCTGTTGAGACGCAAACCAACGATTTAATACAAGAAATTAGAAAAAACTACCCAATGAATAACGCAGATAAAGGCGTATTTAATGGATATGTGAATGAATTTATAAGTCGAAATGATAATTTTAATTTTGAAAAATGGAAAGTAAAAGTCATTACATTTTTAGATAATTTGATGTATAGACTGAATGAAGAACACAAAATTAAAGAAAAATTAGAATACAAAGAAATAGAAATTTCTCTCAGTCAAGAAGTAAAAAAACCTTCGAGTGAGAAAACATTTATAATACCTGAACCCACAAAAGAAATGGAAAATAAAAATGAAAAAGTAATCCCTGTACCAGAAAAAGTAGAAGAAAAAGATACTTATATTTTGGGCGTTGATGTAGTTGGTTTTAGTGGCAAGAAAACACAAACACAATTACGAATTTTTAAAAAACTTATCAATTTGTTTAACACGCAATTAGAAAAGTATAAAATTATGGCAGACGAGGCAACTGTTTTGTTTGCAGGTGACGGTTTTGCAGTTGCTTTCAGTAATTTGACATCAGATAAAAGACTAATTCCGTTGAAAATAGCCAATAATTTGAATGAAAAACAAAGTCAATTTGAAGATTTTGAATTACGTTTCGCTATTAGTACTGGAAAAATGGATTGGATAAGTTTTGACAGAGGCTTGCCACAACTTATTGGGGATAAAGTAAATATGTTTTTTAGATTATTGGGTAAAACAGAGGATTTAAAAGTATTTTTGAGTGAAGAATACTACAAAGATACTATCCATAAAAACGAAAATTCTTATTTAGAAGATTATGATTTCATCTTCAAAAAAGATTTAGAAGTAAAACACGAAGTAAAAATAAACGCTTACGAAGTACAAACCAAATAAAAAAATAAACGTACCAACGGACTTTAGTCTGTTGTTTCCAAAAAAACCACAACAGGCTAAAGCCCGTTGGTATAATATCAAAAAAATAAAAATAAAATATGTCAAGCATATTGCTTTTCAAACCCAAAAATCTACTCGAACAAAATGAAAAAATAGGTATTTTTAAAAGATTTTTTCGTGTAGAAAATTTTTTTTCTATTGATAATCAATCTATATTGACAGATATTTGGACACAAAAACCAAATCCTACTTCAAATACTATCAAAGAAGAAAAACTTGCTTTGTTTCACGTTGATGACTTGCGTATTAGTGCTGAAAATCCTTGTATTTTAATAGGTGATAATTCAAAAGATTGTTGGGTAAGTAATAGCAATGTTGAAAAATCTTTTTTCAAAAATCTAAAGATAATTCCTCTTTTTCAAGCTTCACAAAAGAAAAATATCAATGAAAAAGCTACCAAATTTTTTAGAAAACATTATCAAACACATTGGCAAAATCAAAGCAAATTATTACAAAAATCTTGGAATTGTTTTTTTGATACAGACAATTGGGAGCAACTAAAAATAAAAGAAAATCTTGCATATACACTCAAAGAATGGATTTTTTGGATAGAAAACGAAAATAATTATCAACTTATCCAAGAAAATCTCCTCGCTCCTATGCCTGAGTCTGAAAAATTATTTGATAAACTAAAAAGAAAATTAGAAGATACACAACGTAAATTTGAGAAAACAAAAGAAAAAGAATGTAAAGACGAAGAAAGCAGAGAAATATTAGACAATTATTTTGAGAAAACAGAAAATAGTCTTTCAATATTAGAAAATTTTTGGGAAAGTAATGAAATCATCTACGAAAAAGAAATCAAAAATGAAGATATTTTTTATTATGCTATCAAAATTTTGTTCGATAAGACCAAAGAAGATACTCTCTCCTCTCCTACTTTTTTTGAAAACATAGAAATTCCTTTGGTGAAAGATTTTTTTGACTGTGTAGAAAAGGGGAAGATTCTCTTTGATGCTTGCAACAATTTTCAAACTATTCCGAATAAAAAAGTCATTAAAGTAAAAAATATTGTTCGTACAAATGAATTTATAAAAAGAACTTTAAATTTTCTACCATTAGAAAATAAAATTATCATTGATGACGAAATTGTGATAGAGAATGTTCCCGATTTTTTTTGGACACATTTCATCAAAAACAAAACTTTTGCTCAAAGAATAATTAAAGTTAAAAACACAATGACAAATGATGAAATAATTGATAAAATAGAAAAATACATCAGTTTTTTTTCTTTAATTGAATAATAATTTGGATAAAAAAGTCATATTTGTTCGTATAAATGATTTTTTTATAATAATTTTATAAAATAATTGTTTGTGAGACACAAACAAGGGCAAAAAACGTCTTATGCTATCGCCTGCGTCTCACAAGCGAATATATTATCAAAACGTGAGTTCAGGATAATTTTTATTTATAAACAATTTATTTTCAATTACTTATAAATAAAATTTTCATGAATTAAGATATTTTTGCTGGTAATTTGAAATAATAGTGAGACCTTCGTAAACTACGGTACAGACTATTATTTCAAATTTAAAAAATTATTTTAAACATTTTTCATAAAACGCGGTCTGTACCGTAGTTTACGGAGGTCTGACCGCATTTTATGAAAAATTACACACTTTTTTGAACAATTATTATCCCGAAATCACGTTAGATAAATAAAAAAAATAACAATAATTTAGTATTGCTATTTAATTCTTTTGAGAGTATCAATGTATTCTTCTAATTGTTCTTTTTTTTCTTGTATCAATTCCCAAATAAAAGTCTGTACTGCTTTTTTGATTTCAATTTCTTGCATATCTTTCCAAAATTCTATTTGTTTTTTTTGTAAATCAACCAAAATAGATTCGATATTAATAGTAATATTTTGATATATTTTTTGCCATATCTTCTCAGTTCGTTGTTCTAATTCAGGATTTAATACAATCATTTCTGCCCAAGTCCAAAGTGTTATTTCTTGTGCAATGAGGTCATTAATATTTTTTTTAATATTAAATAATTGATTTTCAATATTTTGTCGATTCATATTTTTATCTAATCAATACAAAAGTGCCTTGTTTTTCAAATTTTTCTCCCAACGTACTTTCTGCTTCCACTACATAAACATACGTACCATTATTAGCGTCTGCTCCTTTGTGCTTGCCGTCCCAACCTTGTTCAATATCTTGTGAAGTAAATAAGATTTCGCCTAATCTATCATAAACCACCATTTTGAATTTTTTAATAAATAAACCTTTTGGTGCAAAAGTATTATTAACACCATTAGGCACAAAGGCATTAGGAAAAAAAAGTCTAAATTTTTGTTTTATTGTAAGACTATTAGAATAACTAAAAATATTATTAGCTATATCTATAATTACTTTTATTCTGTACCTCATTCCTTGTCTATCTATCAAAGCATCTTCATCTAAATAAGTATTTGTACCCAAATTGATAGGAATTGCGTCATAAGGCGTACCATTTTCGTCTAATTTTTCTATGATATATCCTTGAAAATTATTAGCAGGATGCACATAATCTGTCCAATTCAACTGAATTTTCCCTTCTTGGTAACCATTCGAAGATAGATAAACGGGACAAGTCAAACCAGAAAAAGCAGAGGTTTGATTGCAGGCATTTGTATATCGAACATCATAACAAAATTGCTTTGTAATGCTCAAATCACTGTCTAATATATTTTGAGAAATATTGTTATAAATGATAGATTGCCCATTTTTAATAATTTCAAAAGAAGTAATTGGTGGTTGTGTAGGTACATTCCAATCTATTTTTATGCTTCTATCTGTAAAAACGGTAGAATTAAAATTAGCAGGTGAAGGTGGTGCAATCGTAGAAAAAGCCTGCACACATACTTGGTTGCTTTGACTCACAAACGTACCTAATGGCGATAAAAATTCGATACCAACTGAATAGCAATAATTTGCTAAACAAATTACATTATCATCATCAAAAATTTGTGTATTAATATCATTAATGAGTTTGAAAGCCTGCCCATTTCTATAAATAACATATTGTTGAAAAGTATTGGCAGGAATATTGGCTGTTGGGTAAATATTCCATTCTAACTTATTAATATTATCCAAAACACTTACTCTCAGATTAAGATTACAAAAATAATTACCACTTGTGAGTTCGTTGCCACAATTATCTTTTACTTTTACCGCAAAACAATAAGTAAGATTAGTTGTATTAAGATTTTCGAAAGTCTTTGTAATAGTTGTTCCTGTACCATTGATAGTGCTTTCTGATGCACCATTTACCAAAAATTCATATTGAAAACTTGCATCTGTATCCAAAATCATATCAATTTTTCCATTGGCTACCCCTCTTACATTCGTAACAAGACTTTTAATATAAGGTAAAGGTAAATCATTGATTGGATTCACAATTTGAGCATTCGTACCACCACAATTTCCGGGAATATACTGCCCCGTTACGCTAATAGAAACAGGTGCATTTGTCAAATAAGTATGTAAAACTGAAAGAGAGCCTCTCAAAGTTGTTTGGATAGCAGAACCATCTCCCCAATTGATTTGATATTGTTCATAAGTATTATCAGGAATAAAAACTGATATTTGTCTTGCAGAACAATATTTTATTTGGAAAATAGGTGGTGGAGAAGGTAAAACTTGTATATAATTCGTTCTTCGTATGCTATCTCCTGAGGTAAGAATTTGAACAATTTGAGTGATAGAGTACAAACCAGGATTTGTATAAGTATTGGTAGTTCGAGTTACAAAACCTTCTGCTTCTGTGTATTTATAAGCAACTAATGTTGGATTGGGTGTTGGACTACAATTAGCAACGTTGATAGTCAAGGGAGCGCAACCTCGCACTTTGTCTGCAGTAAAACAAGCTTGTGCGTATATATATGTATGTAAATAAAAAAAAGAAGATAAAATTAAGACAAAAAATTTCATTGTAAGCAAAAGAATAGTAAACAATATAAATAAAAACGAAAATATTTTGTATTTAGTTTATTTTTGATAATTATAATTTATTTCAAAGGCAAAGTAAACCAAAAAATTGTCCCTTGATTTACTTGGCTTTCTATCCAAATTGTACCATTGTTTTTTTCGATAAAATCTTTACAAATCCACAATCCAAAACCGTGTCCAGTTTCTTGTTCAGTTCCTTTTTTTGAGTATTTTCCCATCAAAAATAGTTTTTCTTTTTCCTCTTCTCTAATACCAACTCCATTGTCTTGTACAGCAATATGTACCATATCGTTTTCTATTTTTGAATATACTTTAATAGTCCCATTTTGTGGTGTGAACTTAACAGAATTACCTATCAGATTACGTAAAACCAAATGCAATGTATTCAAATCAGCCAAAACAACATTATCTTCTTGTATTAGATTTTGAATTTCTATATTTTTTTCTTGAGAATTGTAGAGCAATAAATTGGCTACATTATTAACGATATCTTTCAAAGATAATTCTTTTCTTTCTAATTGAAGTCCATTCATTTGGCTTTTTGTCCAAAATAAAATATTATCCAAAAAATCAGTCGTAGTAGCCAACTGTATGTCTATTTTTTGTAAAATATATTGAATTTGTTTTGGGTCAATATCTTGAATTTTTAATAAATTAAAAAAGCTTCTCAAAGCCGCTAAAGGACTCCTAAAATCATGACTAATGACTGAAAAAAGTCTATCTTTTACTTTATTAAGTTCTTGTAATTCATTTTTTTGTGCCAATATTTTTGCCTTTGCTTTTTTTCTTATCGTAATATCTTGCACAGTGAGTGTAATGCCTGTAATTTTTTGAGTTGTATCAATCAATGGTATATATTCGATTTCAAGCCAAACTTCACCTACATATTTTTGTTGAATTTTGTGTTCGAAAGATATTTTTTTTCCATTAGAAGCTTCTTCAAAATATTCTTTTGCATTGCTGATTTTAAAAAATTCAGTCATTGCAAGATGTGGTATATTTTCCCAAATGGGTGTACGAAAGCCATAGTTTTGAGCATATTCCTTTCCTAAATTATTCACTCTAAAAATCATTCCATTCATATCAATCAAATAAGATGCTTGTGGAGCAGCATCAAACCACGCCTGCATTTGATTGGTAAGTAATGTGAATGAATTATTATTTTGCATATTTTTTGTTGGTTGAAAATTCATTTTTTTATATTACTTTGGTAAATAATTGATTAGTCAAAAATTGATTTTTGATATTGATTATAATCATATACAAAATTATTGCTAATTTGTTGTATTTTAATTTTTTTTATACATTTTTTTATTTTATTTTTGATTTTGATGTATTTCAATCAAAATAATACTGTTTTAAGGATAAAAAATATTGATTTCAAAAACTTCTATTAAAATATTTTTTTTCTATGATAATTTGATATATTTTTGCATATAAATTCTAAATTAGTTAAGTAAAGTATTAAAAATGAAAAATAAATTAAGTTATATATTTTTTTTAAGTCTCTATTTTTTTGTGAATATAACGCTCAGAGCACAAAGTTCAGGAGCAGAATTTGCAAAAATAGCGGAAGAAAAAGAAAAAGCAGAAGATTGGGAAAATGCACTTTATAACTATTCACGTGCTGTTGGCTTCGAAACCAAAAATACACAATACCTTCTCAAAAGAGGTTTAATGTTTTTAAAAACAGACCGACCAAGAAAGGCTTTGAGCGATTTTAAGGAAGTCGAAAAATTAGATAAAACCAGTGCAGAGGCATTTCATCTCAAAGCAGTAGCGTTAGATAGTCTTAGAAATTTTGATTTATCGAGACGTGAATATGTAAAAGCAATTAAATTATCAGGTAATAATAAAAATCCACAGTTATACATCAGCAGAGGTAATTCTTTTTTACTTCAAAAAGACTATAATAATGCTGTTTCAAACCTTAATGTAGGAATACAAAGCGATAGAAAAAATGGGGAAGCTTATTATTTGAGAGGAGTTGCAAGATTTCATTTGGTAGATTCGAATGGTGCTTGTGATGATTGGAAATTATCAAAAGAACTAAACCATAAAAAAGGAGAGGCATATTATAAGAAAAATTGTCAACAATAAATAATTTTACCCTAACAAAAAAATGAAGGAAGAAATCATTGCTTATCCCTTACCAAAAAATTTAAAACGCGAACAATCTATTGATTATCAAATCAAAGCAACTTGGCACGCTATTGCTCGTATGTATAATGCAGAGGCAAATCAATACAATTTAACGGTTTCTGTAGGCTATATTTTATTGAATATTGATATTGATGAAGGAACACCTGCTACCAAAATTGCCCCTCTTTTGGGTTTAGAAGCAAGAAGTATCACTCGAACACTCAAAAATATGGAAGAAGAAGGATTTATTAAGAAAATACAAGATGAAAATGATAGACGCTTTTTTCGTATTTTTTTGACAGACCATGGTAAAAAAGCAAGAGAAGTTGCCCGAAAATCTGTCAAAAAATTTAATCAAATTGTTTATCAAAGCATTGAACCTGAAAAAATGAAAACTTTTTTTGAAGTAATACAAAAAATAAACCATGCGATAGACGAAAATAATAATATTGCTAACAAAAGTTAGTAGTTTATATTTTTGCACCAATTACTAATATATCATCAATTTGCGTTTCTTGTTTTGATGACGCAATCCATTGTTGTAAAGTATCTTCTAAAATTTGTTTTTGCACCACAAAATCTTTTTCATGATTCTCTAAAAGAATACTTTTAAAACGGCTAATCATAAATTTCTCTCGGTTTTCACCACCAAATTGGTCTTGAAATCCGTCAGAAAATAAATAAAAATAAGTAGGTACACTACAATCAATATGATGAAGTGTGAATAACCTTTCTGCTTCTTTTTGCTCGCCACCAATTGGTAGCCTATCTCCTTTTATTTGTGTAAGTGTTTGATTTTGAATATAAATCAATGAATTTTTTGCTCCTGCAAACTGTATTTTTTTATTTTTTTTGTCAATAATCACCAAAGCCATATCCATTCCATCACGATTAGTACTCTCTGCTTGCTTTAGTGCTTTTCGAATATCTTTGTGCAAATGATTGAGAATTTGGTCTGCCTGTATTATTTTTTGATTATTGATAATATTATTCAAAATATCGTTGGCTAAAATAGTCATAAAAGCACCTGAAACGCCATGTCCTGTACAGTCTATTGCTGCGAAAATACATTGATTATCAATCTCTTGAAAGAAATAAAAATCACCTGAAACAATATCTTTAGGTTTGAAAAATATAAAATATTCCTCTAAATATTGCTTGATATATTCTTTTGTGGGCAAAATGGCTTCCTGAATACGTTGTGCATAAGTGATATTTCCCAACAAATCTTCATTTTGAACTGTAATCAAATGATTTTGTTGTTTTACTTTCTCATTTACTTCGTGTAAATTATCAGCAATTTGTCTAATTTCTTCATTTTGTTGATTGATTTCTTCATTCTTTTCAGTTAAAATATTGTTATTTTTTTGTTTCAATCTATTATTTCTATACAAAAATAAAATCAATAAAACCAATAATATTGCACCAAAAAAAGAAAATAAAACAATATAAAGTAATTGTGTAATTTTCGCATCTCTGATAAGTTGTTCTTTCTTAAGTAATTCGTTTTCCTTTTTTTGTTTGTCGTATTTAAAATTATTTTCGATTTTTGTGAGTTCTTTTTGCTGATTTTCATTCAAAATACTATCTCTGTACACCACAAAAAACTCTTGATATTCTAAGGCTTTTTCATAATTTTTTAGATTTTTTTGGATTCTCGCCAATAAATTATACGAAGAAGCAATACTTTGTTTTGTATTTGCTTTTTTAGCATATTCTAAACCTTTTTTAGCATATTCTAATGCTTTTGAAAAATCATTCACAGAGAAATATGCTTCTGCTAAATTTACATAACCAAAGTTAAGATATAGTTTATCTTTGTATTTAATAGCATTTTCCATTGCTTTTATTTGATAGTTGAGGGCTTCTTTGTATTTACCTTGTGCAGTATAAATATAAGCAATATCATTATAAGAATAAGTAAGGTTAGGTAGTTGCTCAGGATTTTTTTGTCTGATTTCTAATGCTTTTTGTTGATAATCAAGTGCTTTTTGATAATTACCCATCATTGCATTTATATTTCCTAAATTATTATAAGCAAAAGATAAATTAGGATGATTATCTTTTTTTTGATAAATAGCCAATGTTTTTTCGTACAAATCTAATACTTCTTTGTATTTTCCTTGCCCTTCATATATTTTTCCTAATACTTGATAATTATTGGCAATTAAATTTTCATTTTTGATTTCTTCCGCAATATCAATAGATTTTTTAGCGGCTTGCGTGGCTTGTGGATATTCACCCAAAATAAATAACAAATAACTTCTATCTATATAAGCAAGAGAGATATATTTTTTAATGTCTAATTTTTCTGATAAAGCAATACATTTATCTGAATATTCTAATGATTTAGAAGTTTGCCCTTGTCCTAATGAAATTTTGCTAATCGTAAGATACATTTTGAGTTGAATTGAATCTTCTTTATTGTATATTTTAGTTTGTTTTTCTAAACTATCTAATTTTTTTTCATTTTGTGCTGGTAGTTGAAAAAAAACAGAGAATACAAGAAAAAAAATAAATAGTAGATTTTTCATAGTTAAAGTAAGTATTTTTTATTGATTTATGTGATATACAATAAGTTGATAAAAACACAAAAAGATTACATTTTTTAAACATTTTTAACTAATCAAAAGTTATTCCTAAAAAAATAAAGATACAATGAAAACTTTTTTAATCGTCGGAGCAAGCTCAGGAATAGGCTTAGCATTAGCCCAAACATTACACCAAGAAGGAAACAAAGTAATTACAGTTGCACGCAGAACAAATGAAACACTCACTTCTTTGGATATTCAACAAATTTTAGCAGACACATCAAAACCTCTCGAAAATCTTACAGAACATTTACCTGAAATAATAGATGGTATAGTATATTGTCCCGGCACAATCAACCTAAAACCATTTCACAGATTATCAGAGGAAGAAATTTTATATGATTTTCAAGTCAATGTAATGGGTGCAGTCCGTGTTTTACAGGCAGTTTTTCCTGCCTTAAAGAAAGCACAAAGTGCAAGTGTGTTATTGTTTAGTACAGTTGCATCTCATTTAGGAATGGGATTTCACGCCTCTGTTGCCTTAGCAAAATCTGGTGTAGAAGGCTTGGCAAAATCGTTAGCAGCAGAATGGGCAATCAATAAAATCAGAGTCAATGTCATTGCTCCTTCGCTTACAGATACGCCTTTGGCTTCCAAATTATTAAATACAGATGAAAAAAAAGAAGCCTCTAACAAAAGACATCCATTAGGAAGAGTTGGCAATGTTGATGACATTGTACCAATGGTATCTTTATTATTATCAGCAAAATCGGATTGGATAACAGGACAAGTAATTGGAATTGATGGTGGAATGGGCAGTTTGAAACCTTAAAAACAAATAAAAAAACAGACTCCAAAAACATTATTTTTGGAGTCTGTGGAACCTAACTAATCAAAAACTTACAATTATGAAAACCTATAAACATAACACGCACTATCTTATTTTTGTTTTGTAATATAGATGTAATTTTTTGTTAAATTTTGTTAAATAGGTAATAAAGCGAAAAAACACACTATTTTTTAAAATAATAGTGTGTTTTTTTGATTTCAGTTCTTAAAAATATATGATTCTACTCAATATTATACAAAAAAAAATTGTAGTACACACTTTTAGTTTGTTGACACACTAAAAGTGTGTACTACAATTTTTATTTTATTTTCTGTATAAATCTTAATAGCACCTAAAAAACCTTATCGTATAAAAGACTTTTTTCGTCCAAAGACGGTTATCACTACTTTTAATGATTCGTGAATAACATTAAAATAAAGAGAAACGTACAAAATAAGTGTAAAAAACCAGAGAACCATTACGTTAAACCAATAAGTATCAATCCCCCACCATTTGACAGGTGCATAAAAATGAGGTCTTCCTTTTAATGGATTTTGTGGTGCATCTAAGAAAATAGGATATATTTTTTGTCTTAAAACACCTGTTTTTTCGAGAACAACTCGGTGCGTTTCATCAGTATTTTTGACCAAATTTTCAATTGTTTCGTTGTGATGTATATGTTTTGCATCAATAAATTTACCTCTTCCTTCTCTTGTTTTTGTAATATTACCAATTATCTTATCCTTTATTTTATTATTAGCATTATAAATTTTGATATAAGCTTCTTTCCACAGCGTAAGATAGGTTCTTATTTTTTTGATGTTTTTTTCGTTCAATACAGCAGGATAAATAATTTTGAGTGTTGGAAAATTAGCCTTTGCATGTAATTTACTTTCTCTCCAAATCTCCAATCGTAATGTTTTACAAATTTCATCTATTTTAATTGTATTATTATTTCGATTTTCAGGTATTGAATCTTTTTGTAAAATAATAGCATCTTCCAACATACTTTCTAATTTTGGAATATAATAAATAGATTTATATTCTGCTTTTGCCATTTCTTTGTCATATTGATAAAAATTTTTCTCAAAAGCATTGTCTTTAAATTCACTCACAATCAATGCCTCAAAAGCCCAACGAGAAAACATAAATTCACTCACCCAAGGCACGCGATTATTACCTGCAATATGTGGATTCATTTCATCAAATTTGATGACAATTCCACCCAAAATAAGTTGTGGAATAATCAATATTGGAATTAAAATATAAACTGCTACTACTGAACTAAAAGCAGAAGAAATATTCAAACCTAAAATATTCGCCGTACAAGAAACAGTAAACAATACAAACCAATAATTCCATAATTTACCATCAATTTCTAATATCCAATTCCCAATCAAAACAAAACTCAAAGTTTGAACAAATGAGAATGAAAATAAAATAATTACTTTTGACATCAAATAACTCCCTCTACTCAAGTGCAAAAAAGTTTCCCGTTTTCGAATTTTTGCATCTTTGATAATCTCCTCTGCACTCACAGTCAATCCAATAAATAGGCAAACAATAATGCTCATAAAAATATAAGCAGGCAAATTAACGTTTTCACTAAAAAAATAAGTTTTGTTCGATTGTGAAGTGCTAAATTTGACAATACTTGCCAACACAAAAGCCAAAAAAGGTGCTTCTAACAAGGCAATAAACATATATTGTGTATTGCTCAATTTTGCTAAAACATCTCTTTTGATAAAAATAAGCAACTGTTTTAGTTTGTTAGGGATATGTAATGAAAGTGGCGGCACAGCAGGAATTTGTGTAGGTGCAGCCGAATTTTTCTTCTGATTTTCTTTATAGTCTAAAAAATTCTTGTGCCATTGTGCAGGTGAAACTTTGCGTGCAGGCGTATAATGTCCATATTCATCAACAATTTTTGTTTCGATAATTTCAAAAATTTGTTCTACTTCTATGTGTCCACAATTACCACAAACACTTCCACTTCTATACAATAAATCAGCTTGTTTTCTAAAATAATTGACACAAGCCAATGGATTTCCATAATAAATTGGATATCCACCGACATCTAAAATCAATAATCTATCAAACATTTTAAAAATATCTGAAGATGGTTGATGAATAACCACAAAAATCAATTTACCTTTTGAAGTCAATTCTTTTAACAAATCCATAATATTTTCAGAATCACGTGAGGAAAGCCCCGAAGTAGGTTCATCTAAAAACATTACTGCAGGTTCTCTTATTAACTCTAAGGCAATATTTAATCTTTTTCTTTGTCCCCCACTAATCGTTTTCTGTAAAGGATTTCCAACTTTAAGATGAGCAATTTCAAAAAGTCCTAAATTGATTAAAGTTTTTTCAACCAGATGTTTGATAGCGTGTTCTGAAAAATGTCCATAACAAAGTTTGGAAGCATAATATAAATTTTGAAAAACAGTGAGTTCTTCTATCAATAAGTCGTCTTGAGGTACATAACCAATCAAACCTTTTATTTTATGATTTTCTGCTTCATTATAAATATCAATACCATTCAAAATAACTTGTCCACCAATAGGAATTGCTTGTCCATTCAAAACATTGATAGTAGTAGATTTTCCTGAGCCACTTCCACCCATTATCCCAACCAATCTTCCACCTTCTTCGCTAATATTCAAATCTCTTAAACCTAATTTTCCACTTTGAAAAGTATAATAAACATGTTTTGCTTCTAATAAAATAGGCGTTTCGACATATTCACGTCTAAATCTACCTACAATATCACTGAAATAAATAGGATTAGAAGTTTCACATCTAAAAACTGCACCTGTTGGCACAGCATACAAATGTCTTGGTCTTAAAACTACATTATTCAAAAAAACATTGGTATTTCCTTGTTGTAATAATCTTGCGAAATATAATTCAGTATTGGGCAATCGCAAAACACTAATCATACTTTCTAAACCTTCTCTATGAATGTATTTGACAGGTGGTGTATATCTTCTCGAACTCATAATTAAGATGTATTGAGAATCACCCGAAAAATGAGCAGAAGGCAATATAAACTTTTTTAATAATCCATATTCCAATTCATCAACATTAAAAGAGGCAGCAGCATTATCAACAAAAACCAAAGATTTATCATCACACTCAACAGCAGCAACTTCTAAAAGATGTGATAAAACAATTACTTTTTGTTTTTGATTTAATTCACCATTGATACGTTTAAAAATATTTTTAGGCTCTATTTTGGTTGTCAAAGCAATTTCAGCATATTCTTGGAATAAAGATAAATATTTAGGAGTAGATTCCTCGCTTACTTGGTCGGCAATAAAATCATCTATCAGACTCACTTCTGAAATGCTTAAATTACCGTCTGTAATAGCAGAAATTGCTAATAATTGAATAATAGATTTTAATACAGGTTCACTCATTGCTCTAATTTTTTTGCAAGTTAAAGCAGAAAATTAAAAAATGAAAATGAATGAACGTTTTTTTTTATTTTATATTAAAATTTATGTACTTTTGCACTATGAAAAAGTTTTTATTTGTATTTTCTATCTTATATTGTTTATTTTCTTTTAAAATTTTTGGACAATATATTTTTCCTGTTGATTTTCCAGCAGGAAAAGCTTACTTAGCAGGCAACGTAGGTGAAATCAGACAAAACCATTTCCATGCAGGAATAGATGTAGGAATAATGACAGGCACAAAAGTAAAAGCATCAGCAAAGGGATATGTGTCAAAAATCACTAATTCTACAAGTGGTTATGGAAAATGCCTTGTAATCACTCACCCACATCTCAAACAAAAAACCTTGTATGCCCATTTACATAAATTTGAAGGAAAAATTGGAAATTATTTAAAACAAAAACAAAAAGAAAAGAAAAAAACTGAAATTGATTTGGAAATTTCTCCTAACGTAATTCCTGTTAATATGGGTGAAATTATTGCACTTTCGGGCAATACAGGTGCATCAGCAGGTGCGCATTTGCATTATGAAATCAGAACACTTGATGATGTGGCTATTGACCCTTTTATGTATCAATTCAAAGAACTACCTTTGGATAAAGCCCCTCCAGTTGTCAAAAAAATTGCTTTTTATCCTTTGCATATCAATAGCAGAATTAATAACGAATTAGCACGAAAAGAATACAATGTGATAGGACAAAATGGTGTTTATAGTGTTCCAAATATAATCAATGTAAAAGGTGCAATAGGTTTGGAAATGCTCGCTTGGGACGTTTTACAAAATTCAATTCATACTTTTGGTATTAGTTATATAGAAATGAAATTAGACCAAAAAACAATTTATAGTGCTAATTTACGCTCTATCGAACACGCTCAAAATCGTTGTATGTTGGTACATATCAATTATGAAATACAAAAAAAAAATAATCAAGCATTTCAAAAATGTTATGTAGCAGATGGTAATAAGCTCAAAAATTACTCGCATATTGACAAAGGAATTATTCATTTGAAAGATAAAAAAGTACATAATCTTACTATCAAAATGATAGATAATTGGGGAAATAGCAGCAAGTTATCCCTAAAAATACAAGATAATAATACTTCTTTTTCAAATCAATTTATCCCTGATAAAAGCCTTACACGTGCTACATTACAATACAAAGTAATAGAAAACACATTGATGATTGAGGCAAATTATCTTAAAATGAAAGGAAAAGAAGCATTTTTTTCGTTCAGCGGCGTTAATTATCCTGTTAAATTAAGTTATCAAATTGGCAAAAAAATAGTGTATTTATGGGATTTAAGAGATGGTTTGCCTGACGCTGTTGAGGCGGGAGGCGTAAGATTGCCTTTATTTTTTAGAAAAATGATTCCACCACAACAAGAATTTTGGTACAAAAGCAAGGATTTAATGATTAAATTTCCTAAAAATTGTCTATTTGATACTTTGTATTTAGAAGCACGTCCACAATCGCATTATTTAGATTTGCACACAAATTTTGTACCTCTATTTTTGCCTATTGAAGTAACTTATTTTTCAAAAAATGTTCCTAAAAATGCTCAAGCTTTTGCAGGTAATCAATTACTAAAAAGTATTGCTTTGATAGGTGGCGTTAAATTTAATACCCGTCAATTAGGTCGTTTTTTTTTTCGCCCCGATATTACCCCTCCCCTCGTTCAATTTATAAAAAACGATGGAAAAACAATATTTCTAAAAGCAATAGAAAATGAAACAGGCTTAGATGACTTTAAAGCCTATTTGAATGGCGTTTATTTGCCTTTAGATTTTGATAGCAAAACAAATATATTGTCTGCTGAAAAAGACTCACCTTCACATGTTTTGAAAGGGAATTTAGAAGTGTTTGTAAGTGATATAGCAGGAAATCAAAAAAAATATTATTTTAAAATTTAAAAAAAAAACGATTTTTATTATTATGGTTACTTTCATTCTTATTTTTTTGATACTACTCTTAGATACAAGTGTTTTTTATGTTGTAAATATTATTACTAAAAAAAGAAATATTCGACTTTTATTTTGGTTACATACATTTTTTTTTATTGCTTTTTTTGTTATTTTACGAGAAAAATGGTTTATTATTCCTACTAATTTGAAATCTATTTTTGCAACATTTGGAATTATTTTGTATTTTTGTAAACCATTTATTTTGTTTTCTTTCTTTGTAGGAAATATGGTTGAGTTAGTCAAAAAAATAGGCAGAAAAATCATCAAAAAACCAACAGTAACACCTGAACAAGCCAAATCTCGTAGAGAATTTTTGGCTAAAACTGCTATCTTAACAAGTACTTTACCTTTTGGAATAATGACTTATGGTGCAAGTATGGGTGCTTATGACTATAGAGTTATTCATCAAAAATTAAAAATACCCAATTTATCTTCAAAATTCAAAGGTATGAAAATTGGTCAAATTTCTGATTTGCACGTGGGTAGTTTTTGGGATAATATTGCACCAAAAAGAGGCATTGAGTTACTTTTAGCAGAAAAACCTGATGTTATTTTTTTTACGGGGGATATGGTCAATATCCAAACTGACGAAGTAAAACCACATTTAGAATGGTTAGGAAAAATACAGGCAAAATTAGGTGTTTTTTCTATTTTAGGTAATCACGATTATGGCGATTATAGAAGATGGAATTCTAAACAAGAAAAATCACAAAACTTATTAGATTTATATACAGTTCATAAAAATTTAGGCTGGAATTTATTGGTTGATAATACAAGATATATTACCATTGAAAATGAAAAAATTGCAATAATGGGCGTAGGGAATTGGGGGGCAAGAGGTTATTTTCCTAAATATGGACGGTTGCCTGAAACATACGAAATCACAGACAAAGATTGTGTAAAATTATTATTGACACACGACCCCACTCATTTTGATTCGCAAGTAATTGGTTTTCAAGATATTGCAGTAAGTTTTTCGGGACACACACACGGAATGCAAATGGGCATAGACTTTCAAAATTTTAAATGGAGTCCTGCACAATACATCTATAATCAATGGGCAGGTTTATACCAAAAAGATACACAACAAATTTACGTCAATCGTGGCTTCGGTTTTTCAAATGTATTTCCTGTACGTCTGGGTATTTTACCTGAAATTACAATTTTTGAATTGGAATAAAAATTTTGTGGTAAGATATTATATTTTTAAATTGATTAGAATTTCAAACAAACAAAGATTTTACAGATATATATACACATCGGAAAGTAGTTTTGGGAGATTTGTTATTCCTCCTTTCAGTCGGAATGACAAGGTTTATCCCAAAACCAATTTCCGATGTGTATAACATGAATTATAGCAATTTTTACTTTTTTTATAAAACTTCGTCTCTCATTTTAAAAACCACTATTAATAAAAAAAAGATGTTATATCGATATTCTATATTCGATATAACATCTATCAATAATTAGTAAATAACTTATGATTCGTCTTCCGCGCTTCTGCTCAATGCATAAATAACCAAGCCAAACCCAATTTTGTTAATTGCATCTGCAATGTTATAAACAATATCCATAGCACGAATTGCAGCGGCAGGGTCTGAAACTAATTTTACCCCAAATAAACCACCAGGCGTTCCTAAGATGTAACCTAATGGATAAATAGCCCAACCAACCAATACAAACCAAGCTAATATTCTTGTTGCTTGCTCTACTTGAGGACCCGCTTTTTGGGCTAATTTAGCAACCTCGCCAAACCAAATCAAATACACAATGTAGAAGTAAGCTAAGCCTGAGATAACTCCCCATAACACACTATTACCACTATCCAAAACTTCACCAACATAACCTGTTATCAGCATTACTAATGATGCGAATATAAGTTGCCATAAGAGTGCAATTTTCGCTCCTGCTTTTTTTGTGATTAAATAGAACTCTACACACATCAAGGGAACAGTAAGAATCCAATCCACATACCTAAAAAAGGTAGGTGAATCACCCGTTGCCAAATTATAACCTCTCATGTAGTAGTAGTGAACTGCTGCAATGAATGTGATTATACCAGAAACCAAAACAGATGTTCTCCACTTCTTTGAAGTATTATTTACTTCAAAAAAGAAAAACACTGATGCGGCCATCATAGCCATCGTTCCAATAAAGAACGTAAATGCAACATAATTGTCGCTTGCAATTTTAACGTGATCCATCTTTTTTATTTTTTATCAGTTTTCCCTACTCTACGCTTTTCGGGTTCCGCACCATTATTACTATTTGAGTTATTTTTTTGTTTTCGAATTCAGGTTTTTTTTTTGAAAAATGAAAAAATAATTTATTTTTTACATAATAAAGTAAAAATTATCTTGTTTCATGTTTAAATACTAATAAAACTTGTAATAATACCATAAATTTATACTTTTTATGAAGTTAGTTAAAGTTAAATGATTTCAGAAAAAAGTGTAACTCGTTTGAAATAAAAGTAATCAATAGCAAAAGATTGGTGTAAAGGCAAAAAATAATTCTATTTTTCTTTTTAAATTAATAAAAAAACAAAGAAAATAATTTATATTTTTAAACCTCTACTGTTTTTTTATTCATTCTCATTCATTTTTTATAATTTTTGTTTGGTAATTATTCAAAAAACATTTAATTTTGTAGAAAAATGTATTTTACTTATTATCAACAAAGGTTAAAAAACGAAAATACAAAATAGCATTTATATCCTTAAAATAAAAATATCATACTAAAATTACTGCAAAAAAATGATTGGAGAACGTATTTTAAATTATCAAGTCGAAAAATTATTGGGTGAAGGAGGCGTTGGGCAAGTCTATTTGGCTACTCATATTCAATTAGGACGAAAAGTTGCTATCAAAGTTTTAAATCCTGCATTGGTCAATTACCAAGAAGTGAAAGATAGATTTAGACAAGAAGCAACCACATTATCAAGCTTACAGCATCTTAATATTGTAACTTTGTATGATTATTTGGAAAATGAAAAAGGACTTTTTTTGATAATGGAATATGTAGAAGGACACCCGCTTGACGAATATTTACAAAAAGTTTCCGGTCCACTTAACGAAAAACGTGCTTTAGATATTTTTTATCAAATTTTAGATGGATTTGCTTATGCTCACGCAAGAGGAATTGTGCATCGTGATATCAAACCTTCTAATATTTTAATTGGATTAGACGGACAAGCAAAGATTTTGGACTTTGGTATCGCAAAAATCCTTAAAAATGATAAACCTGCTATGACAAAAGCAGGTGCAAGAGTCGGAACTGTTTTGTATATGAGTCCAGAACAAGTAAAAGGTGAAAATTTAGATGCAAGAAGTGATATTTATTCTCTTGGTGTTACGCTTTGGGAAATGCTCACAGGAAAATCACCTTATAACGAAAATATTGAAACAGAATTTACAATTTATAATAAAATTTTAAACGAAAATTTACCAAAAGCAAAAGATTTTTATCCTTCTGTACCTGATTATTTGCAAAAAATAATAGAAGTAGCCTCCTCCAAAAATCCAAATGACCGTTATCAAAGTTGTGAAGAACTAAAACGAGCATTGATGGAAAAAGTAACACCTATTACACAAAAAACAACACAAGGGAGTTCTACTTATACTAATAATAATATAAATACAGCAAATACTACTCCTGCACGCTCTCGAATTGACCAAATTCAAGCCTCACGCAAGCGTTCTTACACATTTTTATATGTTTTATTTTTCTTTTTGATTGCTATTGTTGGTTATTTGATTGTCTTAGAAATCAATAAAACACCCAAAGAAACCAACAATGAATTGGCTGAAAATGTGGATACTTTAAATAAAAAAGAGAACAAAAAGGAAGAGAAAAAAGAAGAGAAAAAAGAAAAAAAATCTGAAGATGAACTCGAATTAGATTCATTAGAAAGACAACAAACAAAATTAGAAGAAAAAGAAAAAGAATATCAAAAAATATTAAAATCAGAACTCAATAAAAGTTTGATTGTAGCAGACCAACTCGAAAGCGATGAAATGGGCGAATACATCATCAATATTGAAGTTACAAACAAAAAAACAGATGCTAAGTTCAAGGATATTATTATCGATATTGTTTTTTTAGATAAAAGCAAAAAAGAACTCAAAAAAGTTGAAAAAGAAATTGCTGAAATCAACGAAGGGCAAAAGATAACTTTTAAAGTAAAAGAGACTATCAATGCCTCTAAATATTCGTGCAAACTACGCTCAGCTACTCCTGTAGAATTTTCTAAAAACGAAGCATTAGATTCATTATCAAAAGAAAAAGATTTGCTTAAAGATAGAATCAAAGATTTGAAAGAAAAAATAAGAAAACAAGAAAGAAAAAACGATTAATAAAATAATTTTTCTCTTTTGTATTGATAACAAAAAACTCGAATTAATTCGAGTTAATTTTGTGCAAGCGTGGACGCTTGCACAAAATAAAAACTGGTGCAAGTGTCCACGCTTGCACCAAAATTATAATCAATTCATTATTTCAACTCGCTTGCTTTAATTTCTCTTGTCCAAACTTCTTTTCCTTCTGCGTTCAAAACAATGATTTTTAAAACTCTTTCTTTTCTTTTTCCTGTAATTTCTAAAATGGCAAAATTATTCTCACCAAAATAAGTATTAGGCACGCGATAAGAATTTTTTTCATCTTTTGCTCTGTCTCCTACTGCTCCCGCTGTCAAAGGTGAAACAGTTAAATCATACAAAGGATATGTACCTTCTCTTTTCATCATCGAAAGGTCAGTGCTGTGTCTATCACCTGTCAAAAACATCACTCCTGGTACATTGTCTATTTTTAATCTTTTAAGAAATTCATCATATTCTTCTTTGTGTTTGCTAAACATTTCTAACCATTCAGAAGCAAAATCATTAAGCATTTGACTTCCATTCACTACCAACTTAAATGTGGCAGTACTGCTTTTTAAACTTTCCAAAAGCCATTCTAACTGCTGTTTTCCTAACATTTCAGATTTTCCTGCTTTATAATTATCAGGGGTTCTAAACCATCTATCATCTAATAAAAATACATCAACATCAGCCCAAGAAAATTTATTGCTAACTCCTCCTCCATTTTCACCTTTTGGATTGCCCCAAAATAATTCAAAAGTTTCTTTGGTTTCATTTTTAAGTTGATAAGTGCGGTCAGAATCATTTGGTCCATAATCATGGTCGTCCCAAGTAGCGTAATGATGCACCGAACCCAATAGTGCTTGCAATTCAGGCAATGCTCTACTATGAGTATATCTGTGCCTAATGCCTGTTTTTGAATCCCAATCTACTTCTTTTAGATAAGTGTTATCACCTGACCAAATCATAAAATCAGGTTTTTTTTCTGTGATTGATTTAAAAATTTGATGCCCAGAACCATAAGGTTTTCCTGGTCTATCATAAATTGCTTCATTTACATAATTACAACCTCCTAACGCAATTCGAATCGTTGGAGGTTCTGTTCGCCATTGCCATAATGTTTGACTTTGAAATTGCAAAGGATAAGGACGTTTGACTAATTTTTGGTTGATATACAATTCATATTCGTATTTTTTATCAGGTAAAACAGGCACAATAATTTTAGCAACAAACGAATTTTCTTTGGTTGTTGTCATTATTTCACTTTTTTGTTTTGTTTTAGGATTACCTATTTCAAAATATTCAAAATGCACTTTTGCCTCTTCTTTAGTTTGTACCCAAAGTAAAACTTCTCTCATAGATGAGTAACCAACCATTGGACCTGATTGTAAAAACTTTTCTTGTGCATTGCTTAATGAATAAACACAAAATAATAGCAGAAGAATGAAGATATTTTTTTTCATAATAAATTTTTTTGATGCAAAGATAAATAAAAAAATATTTTTTTTTACATTTTTTGAAACAATTTTATATCAATCAATGTTATAACATCAATTATTACAATTTAATTTTTTTATCCTTAAATTTTTTATATTCAAATGGCAAAATGGTCAATCGATACTGCACATTCAGAAGTACAGTTCAAAGTTAAACACTTAGTTATTTCAACCGTTACAGGTTCATTCACAGAATTTGGTGGAGAATTGGAAGCCAATAATGATGATTTTACTGATGTAAAAGCAAGTTTTTTTGCAGAGGTAAATAGTATTAATACCAATAATTCACAAAGAGATGGACATTTAAAATCAGACGATTTTTTTGGTGCTGACAAATTTTCTCGTATCAATTTCGTTTCATCTCAACTGGTGAAAAAGAATGGTAGTGATTATGTATTAAAAGGGCATTTAACCATTCGTGATGTTACAAAAGAAGTTGAATTAGCAGTAGAATTTGGCGGCGTAGCCAAAGACCCTTACGGACAAACAAAAGCAGGTTTTGAAATCTCAGGAAAAATCAACAGAAAAGAATTTGGTTTGACTTGGTCGGCTTTAACAGAAACAGGCGGGCTTTTAGTAGGTGATGATATTAAATTATCTTTGAGTGTTCAGTTTGTAAAACAAGCATAATTTTTTGAAATTTATTCATCAAAAACAAAAAATCTACACTAAAATGTAGATTTTTTGTTTTATGCAATATTTAGTTTCGCTATTAGAAAAAAATATTGAAACAACTTATTTCGGAATTTTATATCTTCTAATAAATTCTTCTCTTTTAGGAATTTCATCTGTTCGCCATTTGAAATTTTTGATTTTCTTTTGAGGCTCTTGCAATTCGTGTTTGGGTGTAAGTGAGCCTTCAGGTTTATTCAAATACGCTACTTTTTTGATTTGATTTTGAGGATTAAAATGAACATTCATATCGCTACAATCTACTCGATTCATACCCAACAATTTATTTTCTTTTTCTTTTAAAAGAAAAAAGATATTTTGAGCATTTCCTCTCACTTCTACGGTTCTAATTTCACGTTTTTTGAAAAAAGCAGTCATTCTTTTTCCTTTTAATTGATTATAATTTTTGAGTGTATCTTCGGATAACATAAATGCTTCGTGGTTAAATTCAGCTTTCAAAGGTTCATTTTTATCCAAAAAAATATTAATAGAATCAGCGGTAATTTGATTTTTCTTTCCCCATAAAACAGGGTCTCGAAACATTCTCATCACAGAATCAGCACGATTATAAGCTAAAGAATCACATTTTGCTTGAAAATCTTTTCGATAAATACGTGTATTTTGATAAGCCAATAACATTCTTTTTGCATCTTTTCCTTTTTGATTGATGACATACAAAGTATCTGCTTTTATCCAAAGTGTATCTTTTTGGGAAATTTGATAAGCAATTACATCACCATAAATTTTGCTTTCATTCTCATTTCTACGCACCCACGCAAAGTCTCCTTGCGCAAACATACTGTCTTTTTTAGAATATATATCTACATTTCCAAAACCATAACCAATACCTAATTTATTATCAGAATAAAGCGAATCGCCTTCCAAAGTGTATTCTGGGTTGTCAATTTTTGACCTTCCTTGCAGTTCTGATACTTGAGTTTCTGTGTTATAATTGCCTAATTTTGTATTGACAACACCATCTTTTGAAGTAATTTTTGTATCTCCTTTAAAATAGGTCATCTTTGTGATGGTGTGATAAGTCAAATTTTCTGTATTGATTTGTTGTTGTTCTTTTTTTGCAATCAAAACGACATCTTTTGTAAAATAAAAAATTTTACTATTGGTATCATAAGTTCCTTGTTGGCTGGTCAGCGTTTTTTCAGTGTCCGCTAATTTTCCACCATTTACATAATTAGCAATGCCTGTTTGAATTTGATAATCTAATATTTCCGTTTCCAAACGCATTTTATCATCTACCAAAACCACCTCACCTCTTGCTTTTGCAGTTTGAGAATTACCATCATAATAAGTATTTTTGGCGGTGAGTACTGCTCCATTTTCACCAATTACTCTTGTTTTTCCAAAAGTATCTACTGCATTTTTATCTTCATATAAATAGGCTGAATCACAATAAATAGTAGTTCCTTTGTGTGTAACAATTACATTTTTGATGAGTTTTCTTACATTGGGTTGATAAGGAACTTTTTTTAAGATATCAGCGTGTTGTAAAAATACTTTTTCAGTATCATTTTTTTGTGCTAATAAAGGCAAAGAAAGAAATAAAATTACACTTAGAAAGAATAATTGGTGAGAATATTTGAAGTAATTGGACATTTTTTTATATCTATAATTTTTTTACTTATTTTTGTAACGTTAATCTTATTTATTTATTATTTAGTTTTTGATGATATTATCTAAAATTATTAAATTTTTTTTTATTTTTTTATTTTAATTATTTATATTTGCAAAAAAATGAAATTTTGTAACAAAAATTACAAACTAATCAATGAAAAATTACCCTGAATATCGTGGCTATGACCATAACGAAGTAGAAAAAAATATATTAGCATTGTGGGAAAGCAATAAAACATTTCAACAATCTATCAATGAAAGAGAAGGAAAACAAAGTTTTGTGTTTTATGAAGGACCTCCTTCTGCTAACGGAATGCCCGGCATACATCATGTAATGGCGCGTACTATCAAAGATTTATTTTGTCGTTATAAAACATTACAAGGCTTTCAAGTAGAAAGAAAAGCAGGTTGGGATACACACGGATTGCCTGTCGAATTACAAGTAGAAAAAGAATTATCTATCACAAAAGATGATATTGGTAAGAAAATATCTGTCGAAGAATACAATCAAAAATGCAGAGAAACAGTGATGAAATTCACTGATATTTGGAAAAATCTTACTGAAAAAATGGGTTATTGGGTAGATATGGATAATCCTTATATCACCTATGAAAATCAATACATCGAGTCTGTTTGGTATTTGTTAGGAGAATTACACAAAAAAAATCTATTGTACAAAGGCTATACAATTCAACCTTATTCGCCCAAAGCAGGTACAGGTTTAAGTTCTCACGAATTGAATCAACCGGGCTGCTACAAAAACGTAACTGATACAACAATAGTGGCACAATTTAAAGCAATTCAAAATGAAAAATCAGCATTTTTATTTGAATTAAACAAAGATAATTTACCAATTTATTTTTTGGCTTGGACGACCACACCTTGGACACTTCCCTCTAACGCTGCTTTGACTTTAGGAGGAAATATCGATTATGTTATCGTACAAACATTTAATATTTATACTTTTTTGCCACAAATTGTTATTTTAGCAAAAGATTTGATGGCTAAATATTTCACCGAAAAAGGAAAAGAAATAGTCTTAGAATACAAACAAGGCGATAAAGTTTTGCCTTACAAAATCTTGGCAGAATACAAAGGAAAAAATTTATCAAACCTTGATTATGAACAATTATTACCTTATGTAAAACCCAAAAAACCTGCTTTTAGAACAATTTTAGGTGATTTTGTAACCACAGAAGATGGAACAGGCATCGTACATACTGCCCCAACTTTTGGTGCTGATGACTTTAGAGTGTCGCAACAAAATAATATTCCTGCAATTTTGGTCAAAGATGAAAATGATACAGAAGTTCCTTTGGTAGATAAACAAGGACGTTTTGTGAAAGAAGTTACAGATTTTGCAGGCGAATATGTAAAAGCAGAATATGAGGACGATAAAATCACACAAAATAAAGAGTATAAATCGGTTGATGTAAGAATTGCTATCAAATTAAAGACTGAAAATAAAGCCTTTAAAGTAGAAAAATATGAACACCCTTATCCACATTGTTGGAGAACAGATAAACCAATTTTATATTATCCTTTGGATTCTTGGTTTATACGTACAACAGCAATGAAAGATAAATTAGTCGAAAAAAATAAAGAAATTAATTGGCAGCCTGAAAGTACAGGAACAGGAAGATTTGGAAATTGGTTAGAAAATTTAGTGGATTGGAATTTATCAAGACAACGTTATTGGGGAATACCATTACCAATTTGGAGAAGTGAAGATGGAAAGGAAGAAATTTGCATTGGAAGCATAGAAGATTTATCAAAAGAAATCGAAAAATCTATCAAAGCAGGTATAATGACCGAAAATCCATATCAAAATACAAATTTTGACCTTCATCGTCCTTATATCGATACGATTATTTTGGTATCTCCAACAGGTCAAAAAATGTTGAGAGAAACTGATTTAATTGATGTTTGGTTTGATTCAGGCTCAATGCCTTATGCACAATTAGGTTATCCTAACAAAGAAGGAAGTAAAGAATTGTTAGAGAAAAAATTTCCTGCTGATTTTATTTCTGAAGGTGTTGACCAAACAAGAGGTTGGTTTTTTACTTTACACGCTATTGCAGTGATGATTTTTGATAAACCAGCTTTCAAAAATGTACTTTCTACAGGTTTGGTATTAGATAAAAATGGCGTAAAGATGTCTAAACGCTTGGGTAATATAGTTGACCCATTCGAAACAATGACAAATTATGGTGCAGATGCAACACGTTGGTACATTGTCAATAATTCTAATCCTTGGGATAATTTAAAATTTAATTTAGAAGGAATTGCAGAAGTAAAAAGAAGATTTTTTGGTACATTATACAACACTTATTCATTTTTTGCTTTGTATGCCAATATTGATAGTTTTACATTGGATGAACAAAATATAATTCCTATCGAAAATAGAACTGAATTGGATAGATGGATTATTTCGGTTTTACAATCGTTGATAAAAAATGTTACAGAGTCTTATGATAAATATGATGCTACACAAGCCACAAGATTGATTGATTATTTTGTAAATGAGCAACTTTCTAATTGGTATGTCAGACTTTGTCGTAAACGTTTTTGGCAAGGAGAAATGAATGCTGATAAAAAAGCCGCTTATGAAACTTTGTATGAATGTTTGATGGTAGTTGGGCAGTTGATGTCGCCTGTGGCTCCGTTTTTTGCAGAAAGATTATACCAAGATTTGACAAAACCTTTGAAAATAGCAGCAAAAGCCAATAAAACACCTTTGCAATACGATTCTGTTCATCTTACTTATTTTACAAAAGCAGAAGAAAATAGAATAGACAAAGATTTGGAGGAAAAAATGGAGTATGCACAAAAAATTTCTTCACTGACACACGCCTTGCGCAAAAAGGCATCTATGCGTGTACGTCTTCCTTTGTCAAGAATTTTAATTCCTGTTTTGGATAAAAAAATTCAAAAACAAATTGAAGCGGTCAAAGAGGTTATTAAATCAGAAACAAACATCAAAAATATTGAATTTATCAATGATGATGCAGGAATTTTGGTTAAAAATGTAAAACCAAATTTCAAAACATTAAGTGTAAAATACAAAACACAAATGAAAGAAGTTACTGCCTTAGTGAATGAAATGACGAGTGATGAAATTACTTTGACAGAAAAAAATGGATTTATTCAGAAAAATAATTTCCGCATCGATTTAGAGGATTTGTTGATAAGTTCGCAAGAAGTACAAGGTTTTTCAGTCGCAAATGATGGTAATTTAACGGTTGCTTTAGATACACAACTTACTTCTGTTCTCATCAATGAAGGTATTGCAAGAGATGTAGTCAATCGTTTACAAAATTTACGTAAAGATTCAGGTTTAGAAGTATTGGATAAAATCAATATCAAAATTGTGCAAAAAACACTTTCAAGCGACATTGAAAAAGCGATTAATGAATTTGAAGAATACATCAAAACAGAAACGCAGGCATTACAAATCGAGAAGGTAGAAAGTATTGAAAATATTACTTTATTTGAAATCGAGCAACATAGTTTTGAAGTAGCAATCAAAGTGGTTGGATAGATTTCTGAGAATATCAAAATAAAAAAACGCATAACTTAAAAAATTATGCGTTTTTTTTATTTTAACAACTTGTGCAAGCGTGGACGCTTGCACAAGATAAAAACTGGTGTAAGCGTGGACGCTTGCACAAGATAAAAACTGGTGCAAGCGTGGACGCTTGCACAAGATAAAAACTGGTGCAAGCGTCCACGCTTGCACCAAAAAAATCTAAATAGTTAGACTATTTTTTCGTTATTTTTTTAACTTTTTGCTTATCTTTCAATGTTTTTGTAACAGCATTATAAGGACCAACAAGTACTTCCTCACCTTCTTTTAAGCCTTTTGTAATTTCGATATTTTCAAAATCACTTGCACCCGTTTCTACCTCACGCAATTCTGTTTTTTCTTCTTTTGCATTATAGATAAACACATATTGTTTGATTTTTTCAATTCGTTTCTTTTGTTCGGTATTTGTGTTTGTGTTTTCGTCTTTTTTATCTTTTTTGTCTTTGTCTTCAGCATTTCTTGTCGTAACAGCGGCAATTGGAACAGACAAAACTTTGTCTTTTTTCTGCGTAATAATTTCTACAGAAGCCGTCATTCCAGGTCTAAAAGGTGATAAATTAGCACTTTTTGCTTGTAAATCTTGGTAAGATTCATTTAACATTCTTATCTTAACCTTAAATTCTGTAACTGCATCAGCGGTCAAAGTTGCATTAGCACTATTGGCAATTTCAGTAACAATTCCTTCAAATTTTCTATTCGTTGAAGAATAAGAATCTACTTCTATCACTACTCTTTGCCCACGTTTTACTTTTATAATATCATTTTCATTCACATCAACTTCTACTTCCATTACCGTCAAATTTGCCAAACGTAGCATTTCTGTACCTGCCATTTGTGCCGTTCCTACTACTTTTTCACCTTTTTCAACTGCTAATTTTGAAATTGTACCATTGATAGGTGCATAAATTTCAGTACGAGATAAATTGTTAATATTCTGGTTAAGGTTTGCTTGTGAACTTTGAGTATTGTAACGCGAAGCATCAATACTTCTTTGTGCAGCAGTTACTTGTTGCTGTAAAACCTCATAATTCGTTTTTGCTTGTAAAAAATCTATTTCAGAAGTAACTTTTTCTTCAAATAGTTTTTTTGCTCTTTCAAACTCTATTTTTGAGCGTGATAATTCAGCTTGTCTTTGTGCAAGTTGTGTTTCATTTTGAGCCAAATTAGAACGTGTTACATTGAAATTTGCCCTTGCACCTTCCACTACATCTCTCAAAATATCAGGACGAATACGCAACAATAATTGACCTTGACGTACAGAATCACCTTCTTTTATTAATACTTCAACAATTTCACCTGATACTTCAGGGCTGATTTTCACTTCTGTTTCAGGTTGAATTTTTCCTGATGAAGTTACTTTTTCTGTGATTTCATTGAATTGTGCTTTGGCGGTATATACTTCTATCGATTTTTCCTGTCCAATCCAGCCCATAGAGCGAGCCAAAACAATAGAAAAGATAAAAATACCACCAGACAACAATAAATATTTTAGAAAATTATTTTTTTTACGTTTTGAGGTAGCAGATGCCATGAGAAAATTTATTTTTAATTTATTTTAATTTATTTCACTGATAAGTGTTGAAATAAATAATTTTATTACAAAAAATTATTTATTTTTATTGTGGAAAATTTATTAGTTCCTTATTTTTTATGCTTTTTTATTTGATTATGATAATTATAATAAAAAAATGTTAGAAAAAATGTTAAAAAAAATATTTTTTTTATTTAACTTTGCAGAACTAATAATCATCAAAATAATTTTTAACAATGAAATTTAACGTCTTTATTTTATGTGTTTTTATGATTTTGAGCAATTTATCTTATGCTCAAATCGTGTTTGAAAAAAGTTGGGAATCTGCTCAAGCGAGAGCAAAACAAGAAAAAAAGCATATTTTTGTAGATGCTTATGCGGATTGGTGTGGTCCTTGTAAACAAATGGCAAAAGAAGTATTTACAGATGTAACAGTAGGAGAATTTTATAACACTAATTTTATATCTGTGAAAATTGATATGGAAAAAGAAGGAACTGCTTTTGCTTCGAAATATTCTGTAGATGCGTACCCCACTTTGATTTATTTTGATGCTGACCTTAAAGTAGTCAATAAAAATGTGGGTAGTTTGGGCGTTTCACAATTTTTAAATTTAGGAAGACGAATCGTCCAAAAAAGTCCTGAATTAGAAACTGCAAAAACAAACTTTAAAAAAGATTCCAAAGATGCAGCATTTGCCAAAGCGTATATGTATGAATTTTTGAAAACAAATGATATGGGAGAAGCAAGCAATGTAGCACAAAAATATCTCAATAATATTCCACAAGAACAACATATTACCGCAGAAAATCTTGAATTTTTATATTTTGCTGCACTCAAAAAAACTAAATATCTTGATTATGCCTATCAAAATAGAGAAAAAGTATTACAAATTAAATCAGGGGAAATTATTTTGAAACAACTTATTTTGGAAGTCTATACTCCTGATTTAAAAGAAGCTTTTGCCATAAAAGAGGAAGTTGCAAAAAAAGTAGAAAACATCAAAACAAAAATACAAAAAAAATATCCAATTGATGCTCCTGCTATCAATGCAAAAATAGATATGGTATATGCCCAAAATTTTGAAAGTGATAATATGTTTAAATATATGGATATTTATTATTCAAAATATTGTATAAACAGCAAAGAAATAAACGCATCTATTAGTAATTTCTTACAATCACCAAAAGATAATGCACTTATACTACAAAAAATAAAAGTATGGTCAGAAAGAGTAGAAAGTATGGAAAAAAATACCGCTAATATGCTCAATACAGTAGATATTTTAAAAAGATTAGGATATAAAAAAGAAGCATTGGCAAAAGCAGAAGAAGCAAAATCTATTGCAAAAGATGCTCAAGAAACAAAACAAGCAGAAAAATATATTCAAGAATTAAAATAAAAAAAATTTTCTATAAAAAAAGCACAAAAAACATTCTATTTGTATGTTTCTTGTGCTTTTTATATAAATTTCTATATGTAAATATTTACTATAAATCGAAAAAAACAAGCCAGAACAATCCGCTCAACTAACTACCCTTGCTTCGGTCAAGACCTGGGGGATTCAAAAGGAGCTGGATTAACTGACTTGCAGTGCAAAGGTGAGAATATTTTTTTTAATTTCCAAATATTTATAAAAAAAAAAAAAAAAATAATAATTATAAGAATGAGTTTTTCTAAAAATAAGGTATAAATAAAAACCTATACAAAGATAGTTATGTAATTAAAAATTTACTCCTCTCCTATCCAAACTTGTTTTGCTGCTCTAAAACCCGTTTCCAAAGCACCATTCACACTTGCAGAATGTCTGGCAGAAGTGGCTTCACCTGCCCAAAAAAGTTGATTTTTTAAGGGTAAAGCTAATTTTTTACGCCAAAAATATGAATTTGATGCTGGCACTGAATACCCGCCTTCAATATATGGAATTTCACTCCAATCTATCAAATAAGATTTTTCAAAGCTAAAATTAGGTATTCTATTATGAAAAGTATCACACAAAAGTTCTAATAAAAAATTAATACCCTCATTTTTTTTATTTTTTTCTAACTCCTGAAAATAATAACCTTCTTTACCTGCTAAAAATGCAGTCAAAATATGTTCTTTTTCTGTTTTTGCTGATGGATAGAAATTAATAATATGTGGATAAGCACTATAAAAACCACTTAATTCATTGCCCCAGAAATTTTGTGAAAATCGTAAAATCACTTTAATAACAGGTGCAATTTTTAGATGATTGATTGCTTCTTTTCTTCTCAAAGGCAAATCAGGTTTGAACATAATTTTATTTTTTTGAAGAATGCTAATTGGCACAGTTAAAATAACTTTATTTGCTTCAAACACTTGATTATCAATCGTTTTTACTTTTATGATTGTATCAGAATAATCTATTTCATTCACTATTTTTTCATATTGAATCAAAGACAAAATATTCTCAAAAGTAATATGTAATACTTCAAAAAAAGTATTTTTTGGTAAAGTATAATTTTTCTGTCCCGCTTGCCAAGCCCTTCCACTGCGTGCAAAAGCAGGCAAAGAAATATTTTTTAGACTATCACCATATTCAGCAGAGAGCCAATTTTCTAACACTGCAATTCCCTCATCTGCCAATTCTTCTGTCTGTTCCAAATAGGCTTTAATACTCATTTCCTTGCCTCTATAACTATACAAATTATCTTTGATTCGAATTAAATCTTTAAACTCTTCCGTTTTTAATAAATCTTCTTCACTCCAAAATTCACCATTGATGCTATAAAACTCCCAAAATTTATCTTCAATATTTTCTAACTTGATTTTATTCTTTTTTAATAATTGAAACCAAGCAGAATTTTCTCCATGCACAAATTCAGCACCTAATTCGATTGGTGAATCAGTAAAATTCTCTAAAGCTTTAATACGTCCACCTAAAAGATTTTGTGCCTCCAAAATAATAACTTTTGCACCTGAGTGATGTAAAATTTGACCAGCAGTCAAACCTGCAATTCCTGCACCTATGATGATAATTGTTTCTTCTTTTAGATGCTCACTTTTTGGAAAACCTTTTTTGAGTGTGTTGATAATTTGTTTGTTTTTCATCAGTTTTGCTTAATTATTTTTCAATTCATTTATCAAAGCATCAATATAAACTTCCTCATTAGCAATAAAATTAGCAATTCTCAAATGTGCATTTTTAAATTCGCCATAACCACTTCCAACTACCATATTTTTTTCTTTTAATTTTTTGAGAATAGAAGTTGATTCACCATTTTTTACATTAGCAACTACCACAGTTTTGGATTGATGTGCTTTATTTTTTACAAATGCTTCCAAATAATCGTGATTTTCTAACAAATCATATAACTTTTTTGCTTTTTGCTCCGTTTGTATTCTGATGTTTTCAATTCCCATTTTTAACATATCTTGCGTTACTTTATTGAGCAGATAAATAGCCAAAACATTAGGCGTAGAAGGTGTTTCAAATTTTTCAAAATATTTCCAAAACTGTGTAAGTCGATGATAAGTACCTGTCAAAAGTCCTTTTTTTTCTAAAATGGCTGATTTTTTAACACATTTTTCATTGACAATCCATACACCCAAGCCCGCAGGAAGTCCAAAAGATTTTTGTACTGAAAAAAATGCAGTATCTACTTTTCGAAAATCTATCGCAGCATAAGGAGCAGACGAAACAATATCCAAAGCCGTAATTCCTTGCTCATTTTGTTCTGCCAATCGGTGTATATCTTCCACAGGCATACTTACTCCCGTACTTGTTTCGTTGTGCGTAAGTGCTAAAAGTTCTATGTTTTTTTCTATTTGAATGGTTGAAATATCAAAACCTTTTCCTGCTTCTACCTCATAAAAAGAAGGTTTTTTTTGTAATTGTTGAGCAGTTTCATAAAATTTTTTTGAAAAAGCACCATTAATTAAATGCAAAGAATGATTTTCAACACAAGACCAAATCAATCTCTCCCAAATTTCAGTAGCAGAACTTGCGAACACAACTGCCGTATTATCAGGTAAGTTGAATAATTGTTTTAAACCTTGATAACATTCTTGATAAATTTTTCTAAATGTTTCACTTCTATGAGAAATAGACGGAATTTGCAACTCAAACGCTTCTTGAATATGTTTTGAAAGCGTTGGAAAAATGGCAGCAGGACCAGGCGTAAAATATATATTTTGCATTTTTTATTTATCTTTTAGTTCTTCTTCTACAAATTTTTTCATATCTTCCAATTCTTTGTCTTCCATTTTATTTTCTTTCACAAAAAAAGAAGCCAATTTAGAAAAAGAGCCACTAAAGTATTTTCCCATAAAATTTTTGAGGAAAAAATTTTGATATTGTTCTTGTTCTATTAATGGAAAATAAGAATAAGTTTTTTTATCTATTGCTTCGTGTCCAATAAATCCTTTTTCTTCCAAAATTCGAATCAAAGTAGAAGTTGTATTATAAGCAGGTTTTGGTTCGGGCATTTCAGCAATAATATCTTTTACAAATGCTCTGCCTTTTTGCCAAAGAATAAGCATAATTTGCTCTTCAGCTTTTGTGAGTTCTTTCATAACCTAAGTAATTGAGTTTTTTTATTAAAATAACGTTTTTTTGGTAAAAAAAATATTTTTTTCTTGTTTTTAATCTGCTTTTCCTAACAATTCTCTAAACAAATCCATCAGAGAATCTGAAGGAGTTGATTGTTTTTTGACTTTATAATATTCTTTGAACAAATCTTCAATGTCTTTGTTCATTTTTCCTTCTTCTAATTTTACACCTTGTTCTTCCTTTGAAGTAATATAAGAAGAAAGTGTATGCAAATTTTTATGTGCATTAATAAGCATCTGTTTTTCTTGAGCAGTCAAAAAATCAGGGGTAGTAATAGTGAGTTCAACAATCGCATTTTCATTTTCCTTCAACCATTCCAACGATTTTTCTATGCCTTCGATACTTTTTCGCAACAATTTTTTTCCTTTTGTCAAAGGTTTTTTAGTATATGTCAAGGTTGTTTTTCCTTCAATTTCTGTTGTTTCGATAATAATAACATATTTGTCTTCAGCTTTATCCCCAAAACTATACATCAAAGGACTTCCAGAATAAACAATCGGGCAAGGTGAATCAGCAACAGAATGACAACGATGCAAATGCCCCAGACCAACATAATCAATTTGATGAGGAATTTGCTCTGTATAAATTGCTTGCGCACCGCCTATATGAAGAATTGATTTTTCTTCCCATAAATTTTCATCTTTTTCAGGTTCACCTTTGTTGATGACAAAAAGATGCGTCAATAAAACATTTACCCCTTTGTTATCACAATATTTTTCAGCCAATTCTTTCCAATGTGCTGATAAAATTTCCCTCAAATTATCTTCTCTATTTTCCACACCCAAATATTGTTTCAACCGCAATTCATTGGCATAAGGCGTGTGAATAATACGCAAAGGAGGAATAGTATCATTGAGTTTTAACTCCAAAAAACCTTTATCTGTTGTCAAAATCTGCACATTACTTGTACCTAAATCTATTTTTTCGGTAGTGGACATAGGATAGCCAAACATAAAAATTCCACATTCCAAAGCCAAAGGTTCAGGCGCATCGATACGGTCAGGCGAATCGTGATTACCCGCAATGGCTATCACAGGACAAGTCAAATTTCTGGTAAGTTGTTTTAGCGTTTTATATAATAATTGTACGGCTTCGGTAGGTGGATTGAATGTATCATATAAATCACCAATCACCAAAACTGCATCAACTTTTTCTTGTTCTGCAATTTCACAAATCTCTTGTAAAACTTCTTTTTGTTCTTCTAATCGAGAAAAATTACCTAATTTTTTTCCTAAATGCCAATCTGCTGTGTGTAAAATTTTCATAGTTTTAATATGCTAATAATGAAGTACAAATTTTGGGAGATTGCGGGCTATCGTGCAAGCACAGAGGCAAAGTAAGAGAAGAAACGACAAATTTCATAGTTTTTTGGTTTTGTGCTTTGCATGATAACCCGTAATTACCCAAATTTTCTTTCGTTTCGATTATAAATTTATTTTTTTGATAATTTCAAAATTATTCAAAAGGATTATTTTTTTCTTTTTTAAGGATTGCTGCCAAAATCAATACAACAAGACTAACAAAAATAATATTAACAACCATTCCAACAGCCAAAAATATATGAGGTTGAAAAGCATATTCAGAATAAGAAAGTGCTTGATTGATTTGCTCTTCTGACATATCAGGATATCGTTCTTCAATTTGTCTTCGTGATGCATTCAAAAGTGCTTGTTTGCGTTCAGGTAAAATCAAATTAAAATACAAAATAGAAAAAAGAGTAGAAATAAAACCACCAATAATACCACTTACGATACCTACAGACATTCCTTCTGAAAATGTAATAAAATTATTTTGCGTTTTTTTTCGCTCTTGTATTGTATAAAATAAGATAACTATGGCAGGAATCAAAGGCAACCAACTCCAATTTGTTTGTGCAATACCTAACAAATCAAAAGAGGTAGAAATAATAAGCATTACTAAGCCATAAATAACACCCTGTTTGAATACAAAATTCCAAAACGGGAACTCATTTTTTATAGTCATAATTTAAAAAAATATATTAAATAAATCATTTGCAATCACAAAAACCATCAAACCCATAATCAATACAAAACCAATTGTGAGTGCAATTTCCATAAATTTGTCTGAAGGTTTGCGTCCTGAGATAATCTCATAACCTAAAAAAACTACGTGTCCGCCGTCCAAAATAGGGATAGGCAACATATTCATAAAAGCAAGCCACATCGATAAAATACCTAAAATACGCCAAAAACGCACCCAATCCCATTTTGTACCAAAAACTTGTGCAATACCAATAGGACCACTTACGGAGCGAGTTGATACTTCACCTCTGAATAATTTTCCCATTCCTTGAATATTATACCAAACAGAGCCAAAAGCCTGTTCTGTTCCTCTACCGATTGATTGGGTAAAAGTAAAATAATTTTGTTCATATTTGATGTTAAATTTTGGTCTAAATCCTAAATTACCATCTTTATCTGTCATTACTTTTAAATCAATTTCTTTTCCTTTTCTTTTTATTTTGATATTAATTTCTTTTTCTTTCAAATTTTCTTTTAATTTTTGAAACTGATGAAAATACTCAATTTTTTTTCCGTTAGCTTCTATAATTTCATCATTTTGTTGCAAACCTGCTTTTTCTGCACCGCTTTTTGGAGCGACTACATCTATGCTAAAAGTCATTTGAGGTTCAATAAAAGGTTGTGGATTTTTAGATGATAATTTTTCTATCAAATTGGTTGGAATAGTAATTTCCATTTCTTTTCCATTTCTATCTATAGTATAATATCCTTTTGAAGCCAATAAAACTTCAGGACTTAAAACATCATCAAATTTTTCAAAAGTTTTACCATTAATTTTAATAATTTTATCTCCTGTTTCTAAACCTATACTTTGAGCAGATTCGTGAGCAACAATACCATTTTTAACTTGTTTGTTAGGCAAATAACTTTCACCTACAAAATAAGACAAACCGATAAACATCATAATTCCTGTAATTACATTGATTGTAACTCCTCCAATCATTACAATAAGACGTTGCCAAGCAGGCTTTGAACGAAATTCATCAGATTTTGGTGCTTGTTCGAGTTGTTCTTTGTCGAAAGATTCGTCCATCATTCCTGCAATTTTCACAAATCCGCCTAAGGGAATTAATCCAAAAGAATATTCAGTATCACCCCATTTTACACCAAAAATTTTTGGAGGAAAGCCGATAGAAAATTTTTCTACTCTTATTCCAAACCATTTAGCAGCCAATAAATGACCTAATTCATGTAAACCAACTATCAAAGATAAACCCAAAATAAGTTGAGTTATCATTATAAAATTACCCATTTGTATCTAAAAAACGTTTTTTGTATTTATAAAAATATTATTTTAAAAAAACATTCCAAATTTTTAGGATTTGGAATGTTTTTATTATTTGAATAAATTAAATTTTATTCTTCGTCTTCTGCCTCTTCTTCTTCTAATTCTTCATCTTGGTCAGCAGCATCATATTCATCGTTGATAGCACTATTAATCATAACAGGCATTACTAACATCAAAATATTTTCTTCAGGAGTTTTTTCTCTTGGTACTAAAATACAAGCACGATTTGGGCTTGAAAAATTGAGTTCTATTTCATCACCTACCATATTTGTAAGGGCATCAATCATATAAGTAGCATTAAAACCAACTTCCATATCTCTGCCTTCATATTCTGCAATGATTGATTCTTGTGCTTCATTAGCAAAATCAGTGTCTTCCGCTGAAATTGTCAAGACATCTTGTTTCATTGTATAACGAATTTGATAATTGCTTTTATTGGCGTAAATAATCAAACGTTTTAATGAGCTTAATAACTCAGGACGACTTACAGCAAGACGTTTATCATTATTCAAAGGAATAGCAGCATCATAATCAGGGTATTTTTCATCAATCAAACGACAAGCCATTGTAGTATGATTGAATGAGAAAAATGCATTTGAGTCACTAAATTGAATTTCTACTTCTGTGGAATTTGAAGGCAAACTTGCTTTCAGTAGTTGCATCGCTTTTTTAGGAATAATCATTGTTGCTTCGACATCATTATTGATGTCATTGCGTACATATTTTACCAAACGATTAGCATCAGTAGCAACAAATGTAAGTTTATCTTTTTCTAATTTGAGATAAACGCCTGTCATCGCCAAACGCATTTCATCTTTACCTACTGCAAACAATGTGTTGCTAATAGCATCTAAGAGCAGGTCAGAAGAAACTGTGATTTTATTATCACCTGACGCTTCTGGAATGCGAGGAAAATCAGAAGCCAATTCACCACCCAATTTGTAAGTGCCTTTATAAGAAGTAATTTCAGTCATTGAATCTTCTGTATTGACACTAAAAGAAATAGGTTGTTCAGGTAGATTTTTGAGTGTGTCTAATAAAATTTTTGCAGGAATAGCAATTTTACCTGGTTCATCTGTATCTACATTGATAGATGTAGTCATTGAAATTTGTAAATCTGATGCACTTGCTGTTAGTTTTCCTTTGTCTAATTCTAATAAAAAATTTTCTAAAATAGGTACAACAGGATTACTAATTAAAACGCCACTAATTGAAGATAAACTTTTTTGTAATACCCCCGAAGATATAATAAATTTCATAATATATTGAAAATTAAATAATTAAATACTTTTGTAACATATAAGTTTACAAAGTTAGATAAAAAAAAATATTTTTCATAATTTTTTTTTAAAAAACTTATAATTTTTTTTTAATTATTAATAAAATGAGCAATAAAATACCATAATAGTCTATTTCATTGATGAAAATAAAAAACACCATATGTTCTCAAACATATGGTGCAAATATATCTTTGTAAACTACATTGCTTTGCTGTTGGTTTTATCTTGCACGAAAAATACTAATGATGCTGCTAAAATCATAGAAATAGCACCCACAACCATTGCAAATACTGCTTCTTCATTAAAAAATGATTTTAAAACCCAACCCAATAATGCTGCTGCAACAATTTGAGGAATTACAATAAAGAAATTAAAAATACCCATATAAACACCCATTTTCTTTGGTGGCAAAGCACCTGTTAAAATTGCATAAGGCATTGTTAAAATACTTGCCCAAGCAAAACCCACACCCACCATTGAGAGTATCAAAAGTTCAGGATTAGTTACAAAATAGATAGAACCTAAACCCAATCCACCACATAATAAGGCAACTGTATGAACAGTTTTACGGCTTGTCATTCGTACAAAAGGGGCAAACATAAAAGCAAACAAAGCAGAAAAACCATTGTAAGCACCAAACATAATGCCTACCCAATCAGAGCCTTTATTGAATTGGTCTTGTACTCTTTTTAAATCTTTTTTTATTTCACTATTTAATTGGACTTGTTCAGCTATCTCTTTTTTTGTAAAAAATGTAACAAAACTAATAGAAACTACTTCTTTTGTTGATTTCCCTTCCATTTTTTGTTCATATTTCTTAATGGTTTCTTTCACTTGTTTCAATTCTTTTTGGTTTTTTTTAATAACTTCTTCTGTATTTTTTTGGTCTATTTTATCATTAATTTTTATTTTTTCTAATGATATTTTTAATACTTCAATAGTAGATTTATCCAATTTCATATCATATATTGTGCTTGTAACGGCAGGAGTTGTATAAATCCACATAGCAAACAAAGCCAACCAAGAAAAAAACTGAACAAAAGTAAGTTGTCGCATAGTAGCAGGCATATTCCAAAAATCAGTGAACACTTCACTAAAACTTGCTTTTTCTTCGTGTGCATCACCACCATTAAAAGCAGCCATTTGTTCGGGAGAATATTCTTTAGTAGTAAAAACCGTCCACATTACCGCACTAAAAAACGCAAAACCACCTAAATAAAAAGATAAAATGACAGAATCAGGAATTTGTCCATTTCCCGCATCATTAGAAACATAAAACCATTCACTTAGAACATAAGGTAAAACAGAGGCTATAACAGAACCTATGCCAATAAAAAAAGTTTGTGTAGCAAAACCTAAAGTTCTTTGTTTTTCGGGTAACATATCACCCACAAAAGCCCTGAAAGGCTCCATAGAAATATTAATAGAAGCATCTAAAATCCATAACATGCCCGCAGCCATCCACAACGCAGGCGAATGAGGCATCACAAACAAAGCCAAAGAAGCCAATAATGCACCAATGGCAAAAAATGGTCGCCTACGCCCCCAACGTGGACTCCAAGTATTATCACTTAAATAACCAATAATGGGTTGTACTAATAAACCTGTGGTGGGTGCCGCAATCCAAAGAATTGCAATTTCGTCAATTTCTGCTCCTAAATTTTGAAAAATTCGGCTTGCATTGGCATTTTGTAGTGCAAATCCAAACTGTATTCCCAAAAATCCAAAGTTCATATTCCATATTTGCCAGAAAGAAAGGCTGGGTTTTTCGGTCAATGTTGCCATTATCTATGTTTTTATTTTTATTGTTTTATTAATCCTAAAATTTGAAGGCACTAAATAAATACATAATTGTAATAAAAACAAGAATTTCTTGTATTTTTTTATATTTTTTTTTAATTAAGTTTAAAAAATATAGTTAATTAAGAATTAAGTTGTTGTTTTTTTTATTTTATCACAATTTTCTTTGGTACAATCTCCATAAAAAATTAAAGAATGATGTAAAATATTAAAACCTAATATATCTCCGATTTTAGATTGAATGGTCTGAAGACGTGGGTCACAAAACTCAATGACTTGATGACAAGTCATACAAATTAAATGGTCGTGTTGTTTGTAGCCATAAGATTTTTCATATTGGGCTAAATTTTTTCCATTTCCAAATTGATGCTTTACTACTAAATTACATTCCACCAATAATTCCAATGTATTATAAACTGTTGCTTTACTTACACGATAATTTTTATTATCCATACTAATCCAAAGTTCATCTGCGTCAAAATGGTCAGTTCTTGAATAAATTTCTTCTAAAATTGCCAATCTTTCAGGCGTTTTTCTGAGCTGTTTTTTTTCAATATAAGCAATAAATATTTTAGTAATTTCCTCTAATATTTGTGTATTCATTATGATTTTTTATTTTTAACTCTAATAACACAAAAAAAATAAACAAAGTTTATTTTTGAATATTTTTCATAATTTTTCTTTCAAAAAAATAAAAAATGAGTTCTAAAGCAATATCAAATAATAAATCATTCAAATTATGTTTAAAAATATTTGGTTTATTAGAAAAAAAAAATTATTATTGCATAAAACTTGTAAATAAAGTCTTAAAATCAACATTATGAAAGAATTAATCAATAAAAGTTGGGACTATGTGCTGTATGAAAACGAAAATGGCTATTATTTTTCTGTCGTCTGTGGCACAACTGCTGTCTATGATATTTCTTTTCAACTTTCAGCGATGGAAACAACAGAATTTTTAAAAAATGGTGATAATTATTTGGCAATTCTCTCTGATAAGGTGCGCAATAATAATGAGGAGTATTTTGCAAGAAGAAAATAAATTCGTGTTTCCATTATTTATAAAACAAAAAATAAAATTCTTAATTTATACATTTATGAAAAAAAATATACAATTCTTATTCGTCTTTTTATTTATTTTTCCTTGTTTATTATCAGCACAAGAAAATACATCATTACCTAAAAAATTTAGAATTGGAACAAGTTTTAATTATGGCATTCCCGCAGGTGATTTTGGTACTATCAATAAAAATGGCTATGGTGTGAGCCTGACAAGCAAATATCAAATCAATAAAAGATGGGCATTTACACAAAATATTAGTTTTTTGGCTTTTGGGCGTGCAGGCGATGACTTAGGCAAATTTTCTCAAGCCATCGGATTAAGTAAAAATACGGCAGATTTAATTACCCTTTTTAATGACCAAAGTCCAACAAACGAAAGAATAAAAGTACCAAAAGTTAATTTTTACTTGATTAATTTTGGTTTCGAATACAATATTCTGACCGAAAAAATACGTCCTTATGTTGGTTTTGATATTGGTTTATATATCAGAGATACAGAAAATATCAAATTTGATTTAGGAAAATTTGCAGCATTGGCAGGGCAACCTAATTTTTCATCTTTAGGTGCTATCGAAATCAATGGCAATGCTACTAATTTTGGAGTGGCACCTGTAATAGGTTGTGCTTATTTTATTAATGATAGTTTTAATATTGACTTAAATATCAAAGCAAATGGTATTGCAGTGCCTGAAAAGAAAAGTTATGCTACTGTATTTACTTTTAATTTAGGTATTTTTTATAATTTTTAATCAAAAATTTGTTTTTATCATTGTTATCTTTTATTTTTGTAAAGAGAATAAGTGATTATAAAAATATATTATACAATTTTTCATTTATTCAATTTATTTTATATATCCAAAAAGTTTATTGATAGATTAAAAATAAACTTTTAATTATTTATTCAAACATAAAACTATGAACTTCGACGTAATTGTTATTGGCTCTGGACCTGGCGGATATGTAGCAGCGATTCGTACTGCACAATTAGGCTTAAAAACTGCCATTATCGAAAAATATGACACAATGGGAGGAACTTGCTTGAATGTAGGCTGTATTCCCTCAAAAGCATTGTTAGATTCCTCTGAACATTATCATAACTTAACACACACCTTCAAAACACATGGTATTAATGTGGGTAATAATGAGGTAGATTTTGGGCAAATGGTAAAAAGAAAAGATGATGTTGTGAAGCAAACTTGTGATGGAGTAAGTTTTTTGATGAAAAAAAATAAAATTGAAACTTTTACAGGAATGGGAAGTTTTAAAGATAAAAATACCATTATTGTAACTGCCAAAGATGGTTCAAAACAAGAACTTACTACCAAAAATACTATCATTGCCACAGGCTCAAAACCTACACCATTACCTAATGTTACAATAGATAAAAACAGAATTATCACATCAACAGAAGCATTAAAATTACCTGAAATTCCAAAAACAATGATTGTGATTGGTGCAGGAGTAATTGCTTCCGAATTAGGTTCTGTGTATGCTCGATTAGGTACAAAAGTTACAATGATTGAATATTTGGATAGTTTAATTCCGACAATGGACAAAACTATGGGCAAGGAATTACATAAATCTTTGAAAAAAATTGGAATGGAATTTTCTTTCAATCACCAAGTTACAAGTGTTACAAGTGATGGAAAATCAGTAGAAGTAAAAGCAACAGACCGAAAAACAAATACAGAAAAAATATTTTCCGCAGAATATTGTTTGGTGGCCATTGGTAGAAAAGCTTACACTGATAAATTAGGATTAGAAAATATAGGTATCGAACTTGCAAAAGGTGGAAAAATACCTGTAGATGCTCATTTACAAACCAAAATTCAAGGAATTTATGCCATTGGTGATGTGATAGACGGGGCAATGTTAGCACACAAAGCCGAAGAAGAAGGCGTTTTTGTTGCTGAAACAATTGTAGGACAAAAACCACATATTCATTACCATCTTATTCCAGGTGTAGTTTATACTTGGCCTGAAGTAGCAAGCGTAGGTTATACAGAAGAACAATTAAAAGAAAAAGGAAGTGCTTATAAAGTAGGTTCATTTCCATTCAGAGCATTAGGACGCGCAAGAGCAAGTATGGATGTTGATGGATTGGTAAAAGTAATTGCTGATGAAAAAACTGATGAGATTTTAGGCGTGCATATTATTGGTGCAAGAGCGGCTGATATGATTGCGGCGGCGGTTACGGCGATGGAATTTAGGGCTTCGGCTGAAGATGTAGCACGTATGTCCCATGCACACCCAACGTATATGGAAGCATTTAAAGAAGCTTGTTTGGCAGCAACAGCCAATAGAGCATTACATATTTAGCCAATTTCTAAAAAAATATAATAAGAAACAAGAAAGGCAGAATTAAATTTTGCCTTTTTTATTTTATGAAACTTTATTTAAAAATAATAAAAAGGGAAAAATATACATTTTTTTGGGACTAATGTGTAATTTTATTTGTAAAATAGTGTGTACCTTTGCATTATAAAAATAACTTTTTAAGTGAATAAGCTTCACACACACTAACACAAAACCTTCAAAATAAAATGAAAAAAATCATTGTTATTCTTTTTGTTATCTTTATTTACACTCTTAAAGTGCAGGCACAAGACGAAAAATTACAATATCGTCATATTTTTGATGCTGCTTTGAGTGCAAGCCATAATAATTTTACAACTGCATTGTCTTGGGCGAGTTTATATACTGTTGATAAAAAACAGAAATTTAGAATTGGTTATGGTGCAAGATTGAATTTTGCGTTTATGAATCAAAAAGATTTTGTAACAGCGCCAGCATCACTCACAAGTGGTGTCAATAATCCTTCAGCTTTGTTTGCAGACAATATTTTAGCAAATTTTGATACATTAACCCTCAAAAATGGACAAGTAAATAGCCTTAATTTAAGTATTCATCTACAATATAATTTCACTAAACGATTCGAAGTGGGATTTAATATTGACGCAATAGGTTTCAGTTTTGGAAAATCTCAAACAGGAATTTTTCAATCAAGTATTTATTCACAAGGACAATTAACATCTCAAAATGCAAAACCAACTCCTTTTAATTTGTTATTGATAAGTGACAATGATATAGGCTCACTTAACTCTGAAATATATGCAAGATATTGGTTAAATGATAATTGGGGTATAAAAACAGGTGGGACTTTTATTTTTTCGGAATATACCACAGACAAAAAGTTATCGTTAAATAATGATAGATTTCGTTACAAATCATTACAGTTTATGGTGGGTATTACCTATAAATTACTCAAAAAATAATTAAAAGTATATAACTAATAATAAAAACATGAAAAAGATTCTTTTCTTCTTATCAATTTATTTTTCAATTCCTTTTATTTTTGCTCAAAACAGTTGGGATTGGAAAACTTCAAACATTGAATTTAAAATCAAAAATGCAGGATTCAATGTTACAGGAACGCTTAAAGGCTTGGAAGCAAAAATAAACTTTAATGATGGTGATAAAAATGACGTAATTGAAGCCTCTGTAAAAACTGCAACAATCAACACTAATAATAATGCAAGAGACAGGCATTTAAAAAGGGCAGATTATTTTGATGCTGAAAAATATCCGACTATTCAATTAAAATCTACAAGCTTTTCAAAAATTAGTAATGAAAAGTTTAATGGTTTTTTTAAATTGACAATTAAAAATGTTACAAAAACAATAGAAATGCCTTTTACTTTCAAAAAAAATGGAAAAAATGGTAGTTTTGAAGGCTCTTTTGTTATCAATCGTTTGGATTATGGTGTAGGAGAAAGTAGTTGGGTTTTAGGTAATAATGTTACAATTAAAATAAATATTCAAGTTGTTCAATAATTTTTTTAACTTTAATATATTCTGTCTATGGAAAAGTTTTTTTTGATTCCGTTTTTTTTATTTCTTACTGATTTAGTTTCCGCACAAAGTCGTGCCAATCATTTTAATATTTCTAAAAAAATAGCCATTTATGGTTATGACCCTGTGGCTTATTTTACCGAAAATAAAGCGATAAAAGGTAAAAAAGAATTTGCTGTCAATGCCAATGATGTGATTTATCATTGCTCGAGTGCTAAAAATCAATCATTATTGATTAAAAATTATAAAAAATATGAGCCTCAATATGGAGGCTGGTGTGCGTATGCAATGGGAAAATCAGCCGAAAAAGTAGAGATTGACCCAAGTACTTTTAAAGTTATAGATGGTAAATTATATTTGTTTTACAATGCTTATTTTACAAATACACTCACAAGTTGGAACAAAGATGAGAAAAATTTAAAAATAAAAGCAGATAAAAATTGGACTAATATTTTTAAATAATTATGAAAGATACAAATTATAAGTTCAAAATTTTTGTTTGGATAATCAAAGGAATTGCCGTATTTATTATGTTACAGACACTTTTTTTTAAATTTTCAGCCTCCGAAGAATCTGTATTTATATTTTCTACATTGGGTATAGAACCTTGGGGACGAATTGGTACAGGAGTAATAGAGTTAATAGCAAGTTTATTACTGATAATTCCAAGAACAACATTTTTAGGAGCATTTATAAGCGTTGGATTAATGTCAGGAGCAATCCTTTCACACCTCTTATTCTTAGGAATTGAAGTAAAAAATGACAATGGACAATTATTTTTATTTGCCTTGATTGTTTTTTTTATTTCAATTTATATAGCTTTTTTGAATAAATCACAATTTTCTAACCTATTAAAATTAAAAATTTAAGCAAATGCTTCAGAACATTCAAAATACTTTGCAAGAAGTAATTGATTTATTACTTCAAATTGATGACATTGTTTATACACAAAAAAATCACACCTTGAGTGATGCAACAATTGGGCAACATACCAGACATATTATCGAACTTTTTGAGTGCTTATTACTTCAATATGAACAAAATAAAGTCAATTATGAAGATAGAAAACGAGAAAAATCTATCGAGAATGAGAAAAATATTGCCATAGAAAAATTAATTTGGATTCAAAATAATATCGAAAAACCTGATAAAAACATTGATATGATTTGTAGTTTTAATGATAGAAAATATATCATTATTTCTAATTATTATAGGGAACTGATCTATAATTTAGAACATTGTATTCACCATCAAGCATTGATAAAAGTGGCATTAATCAATAATGAAAAAATTAGTGTAGACGCAAACTTTGGAGTTGCACCTTCTACTATCCGATACCGAAATTTATGTGTACAGTAAGCATTTTTATCAAAAATAATGAAGTTATTATCACTTCTAATAGAGATGAACAAGCCTCACGTCCTTTAGCATTAGCACCCAAAAAAGAGAATTATAATAATAAAAACATTCTCTTTCCAAAAGACCAAAAAGGAGGTGGAACTTGGTTTGCAACTGACGAAACGGGCAATGTAGTTGTGTTATTAAATGGTGCTTTTGAGCAATATATTCCAGAAAAAATATACAGAAAAAGTAGAGGTTTGATTGTAATGGAAATTATCAGTCATAAAAACCCTATTGCATTTGTAGAAGAAATTGACTTAGAAAATATTGCTCCTTTCACAATAATTATTTGGACAAATACACAAAAATTGTATGAATTTATTTGGGACGGACTAAAAAAGTTAATACAAATATTATCAAAAGAAAAAGCACATATTTATTCTTCGGTTACTTTATATGATGAAAAGGCAAGAACGTTGAGAAAAGAATGGTTTGAAAGTTTTATACAAAAAAACAAAAACCTCACGCCTGATTTGATACGAAATTTTCATACATATACAAACAAAAACGACAAAGAAAATGGCTTAATTATCAATCGAGATGAAAAAGTAAAAACATATAGCGTTACACAAGTAATTGTAAATGAAACAATTACATCAATGTTACATCACGATTTATTATTAAAAAAACAATACTATGAAGAATTTAAAACTATATTTTCATAAATTATTTCATTGGGAATATTGGTCTTTTGAGGCAATTTATATCCCTTTGTCTTTGGTTTGGGTTTATTACGCATTGCGTGCAAAGTCTTTTTTCTTTTTTAATGCTTCAAATCCGACTATCAAAAATGGTGGTTTTTTGATGGAATCTAAAAAGGATATTTATGATATGATGCCTGAAAAATATTATCCAAAAACACTTTTTTTTACTCCCAATAGCAATTTCTTATCAATTATTGAAAAAATTAATGAAAAGAAAATCTTTTTTCCTCTTATTGCAAAGCCCGATATTGGTATGAAAGGCTTGGCAGTAGAGAAAATAAATAATGAAAATGAATTAAAAATCTATTTATCTAAAATAAAAGTTGATTTTTTGATACAAGAATTAATCGATTTACCCAACGAAATAGGTGTTTTTTATTATAGAATTCCTAATCAAAACAAAGGACATATTTCTGGAATTGTTCATAAAGAACTTTTAACTTTGGTAGGAAATGGCGTAGATACAATGATAAATTTAATCAAAAAAAATCCAAGATTTTATTTACAATTATCTGTTTTACAAAAAAAATATGGCGAAATTTTATCTGAAATTTTGCCTAACAATCAAATTTTCAATTTAGTTCCGTATGGAAATCACGCAAGAGGAGCAAAATTTATAGACACAACACATTGGAAAAATGAAAAATTAAATGAGATGATTGATAGAATTTGTCAAGAAATCCCACATTTTTATTATGGAAGATTAGATATAAAATACAATACATTAGAAGAATTAGAATGTGGGGAAAATTTTTCTATCATCGAACTGAACGGTGCAGGTAGTGAGCCAACACATATATACGACCCAAAACATTCTATTTTTTGGGCTTGGAAAGAGATTATCAAACATTGGCATTTGCTTTTTAGGATTAGTACAGATAATTATAAAAAAGGCTTTCCTTATCTTAGTTTCTCTGAAGGAATGAAAATGATAAAAGACAATAAAAATTTAGTACAAAAATTAAAACAATTTTAAATGAGAATTTCAAAAATAAATGACTTTTTAATAGGTATTTTTGTGAGTTGTATTGGTTCTTTACCTTTAGGCTACCTAAATCTTATTGCTTTACAACTCTTGAGTTTGTATGGTTTTGAAGGTGTATTTTTTTTTATTTCTGGGATAATTATCGTTGAAATTGTTGTAATTATTTTTACTTTTTCATTTGCCAAACAGTTATTATCTTATCAAAAATTATTGTTTTGGATAGATATTTTTACAATTATTTTTTTATTTTTATTAGGAATTTCATTTTTGAATCATCATTTTTCTGATAATTCTCCTCACTTTTTGCCCGTTTATTTAGAGAAAATACATCCATTTTTCATTGGCTTTATTTTAAATCTATTCAATTTTATTCAAATTCCATATTGGTCTTCTTGGCATATTTTTTTAATTCAATCTAAAAAATTAAACAAAAAAATAAGTATTTTTTATGTATTAGGAACCATTTTAGGGACATTCTTAGGAATGATTACCTTTGTTTTTTTAGTAAATTATTGGTTTTTATCATATCAAAAGATAAATTTTTCTTATCTCTCTTATGTTTTTTGCTTTATTTTAATAGGCTTATCTTTGAATATTTTGATTCAATTTTTAAAAAAACATACAAATTTTTTTCTATTTTTGGAGAAGAAATAACAATAAAATTTTCAAAACAAAAACTATAGGCTCATAAAAAAAATTAATATTTTACAAGCAAATCTGCAAAAATCGTATTATTCCTACGCAAAGGCTGAATTTATTAGAAAAAAAATAATATTAATTAGCAATTAATTAGCAACTAATTATCAAAAAACATTCATTTTTTTATTGATTTTTTTGTGCCCATCACTAAAAATTGCACTAATTTGATGTTAAAAAATACTTAATTTTTTATGAATTTTACATACCAATGTAAACTATAATATAATAGCGAATATTTGACTGCAAACGTTTGTTTAAAAAAAAAATATAAAAAAAGGCTTATTTTGAATGAAATCATATTTTCATTTAGAGTAATTGATTAAATTTAATTTTCACACTAATTATTCGTTATTTTAACAAATTAAATTAGAAAAAAATGTTAAATAACAAAATATAATACTACAAACTAACATAAATTATCTTATTTATCGTTTATGTTTAGGAAACTAAATACTTACACTAAATACAATACATTTACTATTAAAAACTTTAAAAAGTACAATAAATAATAAAAATATTATATAAAAAAAATTATATAAAAAAAAATTATGAAATTATTTTTTTTTTAAAATAAAAATAATTTAGATTTGCAAAGCTGAATAGCAGCAAGAATCATTTAATTATTTTTAATTATGTTGAAAAAAGTTTATCTAACTTTAATTTTGATGTGTTTTGGGATAGGGATATCTTTAGCACAAAATCAAAAAGTCAGTGGTAAAATCAAAGACAGCTCGACAGGTGAAGGAATACCAGGAGTGTCTGTTATCGTCAAAGGAACGACGAGTGGAACAACTACTGATACAGAAGGGGCTTACACGATTGAAGTCCCACAAAATTCTACTCTTGTATTTGAATCTGTAGGAATGATTACACAAGAAGTAGTTGTTGGGACACAAAGCACAATTGATGTTGCTTTGGTTTCTGATACAAAACAGCTAACAGAAATGGTTGTTACAGGTTTAGGAGAAGCAACTGACAAACGTAAAGTAGCTATTTCTGTAGAGAGTGTAGATGCAAAAGAATTTACTAATTTGCCTACAGCCTCACTTGACCAAGCATTACAAGGTAAAGTACCAGGTGCTTTAATTCAATCTGTTTCAGGGCAACCAGGACAACAACAAAACATTATTTTAAGAGCGATTAACAGTTTAGGAACTACGCAACCTTTAGTAATGATTGATGGTGTTCAGGTGAATACAGATAACAATGGCAATGGTTCTAACACTAACTTGAGTAGTCGTTTGGCTGATTTGGATTTATCAAATATAGAGAGAGTAGAGGTTGTTCAAGGTGCAGCTGCTGCTACTTTATTTGGTGCTCAAGGTGCAAATGGAGTAATTCAAATATTTACCAAACGTGGTAAATCAGGTAAAACTCGCGTTGATTTTAGTACTACAGTAGGGGTAAATAATATTTTGAGAGGCAATCTCAGAAAATCAGATAGACATTTTTACAATACTGATGCTGCAGGATTTATTTTAAATGCTGGTGGAACACGTTTGACTCCCAATCCTCTTACAGGAAGATGGGCTAGTCCATCAGGTACTATCAATGGAACAGCAGTTTCTGATAAACCTTATGTAAATCAAACTTATGATCAATTAGACCAAATATTCAAATCAAATGCTTTGAGTTGGAACAACTCTTTGAATGTATCAGGTGGCGGAGAAAAAAGTCAATATGCTGTATCAGTAAGCAACCTTGAGCAACAAAGTACAATATATGGTAGCCTCAACCGTACAAATGTACGTTTAAATTTAGATTTTGAAGTATTTAAGAACTTTAAGGTATCAACAGGAAGTACATTGATATTAAGTACAAATACCACAAGTGGTATCACAGGTACAGATGATGTAAATAGTCCATTAAGTAATGCGATAAATGTATATCCATTTGTAAATTATGATGTTCGTTTAGCAGATGGCAACAGAGCTGGTTTGGTAGCAGGAGATAATTCTGTTAATCCTTTGTTTAGTTTTGAAAACCGTCAATATTATGCAGGTAAGCACCTATGCAAAATTAATTGTATATAATTTTCCAAAATTTTGTTTTATTTTTTGCACATATTTTTTTAGATTTTCAAAATTTTTATACGCATCAA
>RDZP01000068.1 GCA_004294005.1 Cytophagia bacterium | reverse complement strand
TTATGACCAAAACAAATCTAATCTTTATCATACAACTCATTGATAATCAATACTATAACATAAAAACAAATTACCTAACATTTGGAAAAGTTAGGGATTGATATGAGATTTCAGAGTGTATATCATTTTTCTAAAAAACTAGCGCTCGCTTGCGGTCTTAATATTGTTTATATGACTTCTTTTATTAAGGATAGACCTATTCCCGTTGAATTTTCATCATTACCTTATGTTTATATTGTGGGAGTTGGTTCTGTTTTGTTTACTAGCTATCAAGAGCAAAGACCTACAAAATTGACTCTAAACGTACATTTTCAATTATTGTATAACATTGGGTTGTAAATATTCTTGCCCCTGCTTGTGTCCCACAAGCAGTTGTTGTTGGTATAGACTTGTTTGTTACAACATTCGCTTGTGGGACACAAACGAGAGCGTCAATTAAAACTTGAGAATAATGAAACTCAAATATAATCATAAAAAAATACATTTTGTATGATTTTTATATCATAAAAAATGTATTTTTTATTGATGTATAAAAGATAAAAGTACTATTTTTTTTCTTTTAATATTAAGATTTTCCTGCCTTTTCTAATTTATCTAATTCCTCTTTGGTCAAACTTTTCCAACCTGAATCATTGATTTTATCTAATATTTTATCAATTTCATCTTGATTAGGAATATTTGTACTCAAATTTGAAGATTTTGAGGAATAATTAGCATAATTACTATTGGTTTTTGTGCTTGTCTGTGTTTGCTTGACGTGAGAAGGACGCATATTGTTTCTTTTTGATTTTTGATTTCTTCGTTTTATAAAAAAACCTAAAATTGTATGTATCCAATTCCCTAAGTCATTTCCATTTTTTAACTGAATAATGTAAATGTAACCAATCAAAGCACCACCCAAATGCGCAATTTCTCCGCCAGCGTTGCCACCTCTCAAAAATATTACTGATAATACAACATAAGCACTTGCAATCCATTTGATTTCTACAGCACCAATCAACAATAAGTGCATCACATAAGTAGGACGCAAGGTAGCAGCACCCACCACAATAGCAAAAACCCCCGCAGAAGCACCTTTCAAATTAGCACCTCTCAAACTAAATTGAGGGAAAAATGGATAAATAGCCAAGAAAACTAATCCCCCTACTATACCACCTAAAACATACAAAGAAATAACTCTACGACTGCCCAAAAACTCCTCAATGATTTGTCCAAACCAATAAAGTGCCAACATATTAAATAATATATGGAACAAATCTTTATGAATAAAAAAGTAGGTAATGAGCGTCCAAGGTTGATAAATAAAATCTACTAAATTTGCAGGTAATAATAACCAACGCTCAAATTGAAGATAAGCACCTTCAAATTTTCCAAGAAATGCAATCGTATGAGCAATATTTAATGCTAACCACACGAATATATTAACAAATATAATTTTAATTACCGCATTGTTTGGACGGTTAAAATTACTTCTTATATCATCAAAAATACTACTCATATCATTTATATTTTTAATTGTTTTGTTTTCGAGGTTAAAGTTAGTATAAATTTATAGAAAAACAAAAAAACATAATTATTTTTTTTATTATTTTTAATTTATCAGTGAAACCAAAAAAACTTTTTTTTTAAGTTATTTTTATTATCTTACTAACGCAATTTTTCCTACTAATGTTTGACTTCCATCTGTTTTTGTAGCAAAAATAAGATAAACTCCTGTTTCTGCTTGTGTACCTTGATAATCTCTTAAATTCCACGCAGTTGTTCCTCCATTGGCTTTGGTTTCAAAAAACAAGCGTCCCGCACTATCTGTAATTTTAATAAAACTATTTTCTGCTAATCCTGAAATACCTACTTCTCCATAATAATCAGGTCTTACAGGATTAGGGAATATTTTTATATCACCAAAATTTTCGGTGCTTTCAGTGGCATCTGTTCTATAAGATACGATTCCGCCTTCGTTCAAAATGAATAATTCACCTGTTTGTGCATGTAAAGCCAAATCTACAATTGAATTATCAAACATAGGACTATTTTCAGTATTAAAATAACTAATATTTTGTGTTCCATCTGCATTAAAAAGCCAAAGACCATTTTTTGTACCTATCCATTTTCGATTTCCTCCGTCAATTGTAATATTAGTAACAATTTCACTTCTCAACAATGGACGTGTTGAAAAAATGGGTGTGAAAAAATTGGTATTCAAATCAAAAATTCGTCCTGAATTAAATAAAGTAGCCACACCACGATTTGTCCCTATCCAAATTTGACCTTCTTTGTCTTGTGTAATACTATTGACAACATTATCAGGTAAACCTCCATTGCCCGCTCCCACTGTCAATAATCGACTTCTATTGGTTTTATCATCAAAAACCCACAATCCACCTGTGGCAATTTTCATCCATTTAAAACCATTTCTATCTATAAAAATATCAGTAATTTGTCTGCTTTCTGGTTGGTTTGATGAAAATCCTTGCCAAGTATTGTTATTTCTTTTGACGTGCAAATAAGGCAAATTAGTATTGGGCTGATATTGTGTAAACCAAATATCTCCATTTCTATCACCTGCAACGCCTGTAATACGTAACTTTCCTGTTATATCATTTCGAAAACTCGTACCCGTAGTTAAAGTATTAAAAATAGTAAAAGTATTATCATTTTTTTTGACTAATACGCCATCAGCAAAAGAAGTAAAATACCAAGATTTATCAGTTTCTGCATAAAAAATATCCACAATATCATTCATCAAAGGAATAGTTTGTGCATTCAAGGCATCATAATGGTTATAATTTTTCCACAATCCATTTTCATCAAAGATATAAAAACCTAATTGTTGATTTTTAGCAGTAAGATTAGCATCAAAACCACCTGAACTCACTGCTATTTGTTGATTGCCAAAATAAATTCTTTGTGTTGGTAAATTGGCTGGACTATTTGGAAAGTATTTTTCAAAAACATTGTTCTTATTTGTAATCAATCCATTTTGGCTATCAGCAGCAAATATTTTCCCATTCATATCACTTTTTGCGTCTTGCAAATCGACAAACAAAGCATTTGAAATAGTTGTAAATATCTCATCTAAACCTGCTCTTACTATTTGGTTTTGATTATTAATGGTAATGAAATTTTGATTTTGACTGATATTTTCTAAAGGAATTGTACCCAAAGCGATAGTTGTCCAAGCATTATTATCTAAATGTGTATATCGATATAGTAAATTATTATTCTGAATTGCATAAATTTTCCCATTAAAACTTACTATTTTTTTTGTATTATTACTGCTAATTCCATTGAGATTTGTAAATCTTTTCCATTGATTAAAATCTTTCAAATTATTGCTTAAAGCACCTATCATTACACCTCTTTCTGTGGCTAATACCAAACTATCTTTGGAAATAGTAGCACTATTTATTTTGAGATTGATGCCTGCAATGCCTAAATTTTGATAAGTATCTACAATCATTTGTCGTTCACTATCCCAAATTACAACCCCAAAATCTGTACAAATATAGGCTTTTTTTTGATGAAAATAAATGTCATTGATAGATTTACTTTGAGTAATTGATAAATCTTTTATCAATGTATTGACTACAATTTTTCCGTCTTTCAACCAATCTAATGTACCATTTTGATAAGCAATAAGAATGGCATTTTTTTGATTATCAAAACCTGTTGCAGCAATAATTCCTTCACTTAGTCCATCATTTTTTGATAAATTATAAGTTAAATTTTCATCAAAAGGAAGGTAAAAAAGACCATTTTTGACTTGTACATAAGCACGTGAATTGGTAAGTAGAATTTTTTGGGCGGATTGATAATTGGCATGTACTCTCCAAGTTTGTATTGGAATATTATTCTGTGCATACAAAAAAGAATAACAAAAGAATAAAATAAACAGAATAAAAATTTTTTTCAGTTGATACATTTTTTAGTCAATGATTTTAAAAACAGATGAAAATAAGGTTATAAATAAGTACTAAAAATTATTTTTGATGTATTCTAAAAAAATATCATTTGGAATAAAACCTTCATCATCTTTTGAGTATTCAGGTTTTAATCTATCAACAAAGTAGGTATCAATCATACCAATATTTTTAGCGTCTATTTTTCCTCTTGGGGTAAATATAAAATAATCTTTGATATATTGATAAGTTGCTTCAGAAATATTAACCTTTCCAACTTCTCTACCTGATTCCATTCTTGCCGCTGTATTGACGCTATTTCCCCAAACATCAAAAGCAAATTTAGTTTTTCCAATCACACCTGCCACCAAATCGCCGCTATGAATACCCAAACGAATTTCCCAAAAACTACCATTTCTTTTTGCTTTTTCATCTGCCATCCATTTTTGAATCTCCAATGCAGCCAAAGTTACATCAATTGGATTGGTACGATTCCGTTTAGGTACACCACCTGTACACATATAACAATCACCCATAGTTTTGATTCTTTCTATATTATGTTGATGAACAATGTCATCAAATTTTCCAAAAGTGGCATCTAACTCCAAAATAAGTTGTTGTGGAGTAATTCCTTTTGCCATAGAAGAAAAACCTTTTACATCAGCAAATAAAATTGTTGTATGTTCGTAATATTTTGTTTCGGTAGTTCCTTTGAGCGATAACTCTTCAGCAACGTCTTTGGGAAGAATGTTCAATAAAAGTGATTCTATTTTGACTCTATTTGCCTCAATTTCTTGTTTTTGTTGTCTTAATTTACGGCTTGCCTTCAAAATTATCCAAAGAATAATAGAAAAAACAATCAAAGCGACTATACTTAAAATAATTGTAATACTAAACGCTCTAAAATTATTTTGTGCTTTTTTTTGTTGTTTATTTTTTTCTATTTCGGAGGTTTGTAAGTTTTGTTGAGATTCGTTTAAAGCAGAATCAGACAAATCTTTTTCCTTTTTGATTTGTTCCGCAAATTTTCCAAGTTCTTCTGATTCTTTTCTAAAAATTTCGGCATTCCCGCCTAATTTATCAATTTCTTTGTATAATTTTTCTTTTATTGCTTTTTGTTCTTCTAATAACTCTTCTTTTTTGACTAATCTTTGTTCTAATTTGTTGAGTTGTTGCTTGTATTTTTCTATCTCTTTCTCTACTTCCTCGTTATTTCCGCCTCTATTTAATCTTTGTTTGATAATATTTTCCAATTCCTCCTTTTGTTTTTTGAGTTCGGTAATATAACTATTCAAATTGAGAGGTAAATCAGTTCGATTTGGAATAACAACATACAAAAAATTTCCTCTGTATTCCTTTTTTAATGATTTTCCTGAATATTGAGGAAGTAATATATCTTCAGCCATTTTATTAAATTCATCTTTAGAGATATTATTTAAGCGAATAACTCCTTCATTATCAGTTATATAACCAATATTTTTTACCATTATCATTTGCCCTACTAATTTTTCATTATTAGTAGTTTGTAATTTTATTGCATAGTTTTTTTGTGCATTTATATCAAAAGAGAATGCAAAAAAAAGTAAGCATAAAGCTATAAATATTTTTTTGAAATACATATCTTTTTATTATTACTCGTCAATTTTTATTTGACAATTTTTTTAGATTGATAATGATAATAAGTGATTTTTTTAATTATTACAGAAAATGGTATAAGCAATATTTTTTATTTATTAAATTTCTTTTTAAAAAAATCATACGCTACATTAATACGCATAGAAAGTGCTTCTGCGTGCTTTTTTTTGTCTTCTTCACTAAATTTATCAGGATGATATTTTTTCATTTGTGTTTTATAAGCCGTTTTAATTACTTCAAAATCGGCTGTTCCTAATGGAATTTCTAATGCTTCACAATGTTTTTTTTCTTCTGCTGATGGTGTTGCTTTAAAATTAAAATTTTGATTTTGTTGGTTTTGTTGGTTTTGATTATCACTTTGATTACGATATTTTGCATATTCTCTATGTCTATAATCGCCTGTTTCTTTTGCTTTATCTTCAAATTTTTGATAATATGCATCAAATTTATCAAAAGCACTATTTGATTTTGGTTCGTATTTATATTTATATTTTTGCTCTGCTTCACTCGGATTTTGTTCATAATCTTTGTAAGCTTTTCTAAATTCCTCTTTTTGTTTGGCATTAAGTCCTAACTCATTCATCAAAGTTTCGATGTCTGTATTTTGTTTGTTAGGTGCTGTATAAAAACCTAATAACCTTTTGATTTGAGTATCTTCAACGATTGCTTGAAAAATCTCAATAAGCATTTTTGTTATCATAATATTTGTTTAATTTGTTTAATTTGTTTATTTCTTACGATTTATTTTGTTAAAAGTTAGAAATATCGACTATAATTTTTAAAAATATTAATTTAAAACTTCTTTTAGTTTGTTGGCTAATTCTTCTCCTCTTAAATTCTTAGCAATAATTGTTCCTTGTTTATCAACCAAATAAGTGGCAGGAATTGCTTGTATTTGGTATGTTTTTGCAGCGGTAGATTGCCAAAACTGCAAATCAGAAATATGTAACCAAGTTAACTTATCTTTTTCAATCGCATTGAGCCAAGCATTTTTGTCTCTATCCAAAGAAACGCCCAATATTTCAAAACCTTTATTTTTATATTTATCATATAATTTGACAACATTTGGATTTTCAACCCTACAAGGGCCACACCAAGAAGCCCAAAAATCAATCAAAACAATTTTTCCTTTCAAAGATGATAATTGAATATCTTTTCCATTTGTATCAGGTAATTTGATTTCAGGAGCAGGCTGCCCGATGGCTAAATGTTTGCTTTTCTCTAAATTATCACCAATTTCTTTTAGTTTTGATACAAAATTTTTGGTGTAATGAGAATTTGGATATTTTTTTTGACATTTTTCGCCCATTTTTTTTAAAAATTCATAATGTTCATCAGCAACTAAGGCATTTGCTGCCGCAATACACACCAAAGAAGGCTCTATTTTTGTGATAAATTTTTTAAGATTTTCAACATTTTTTACTTGAGAACTTTTAAATTCTTCGACAATTTTGTTCTTAAAATTTTCATCTTTGTCTTGATTTTCTTGATATTTAGTTTCTAACTGATTTTTTTTCTGACGCATTTGAGCAAAAATTTGGTTCAATTCTGCATAATATTCAGAATCTTTACTTCCTTTTATTTGATGAGCAATATTATTTTTTTGGTGGTCAAAAATTATCTGAACTTCTTTTTCGTCTCCTGTCAAAACCAAAGGAATATCTTTTTGACCTAAATAATGAATTTGATAAAATTCTGGTTGTTGAATATTAATAGAAATTTCAAAAGATGTTCCTTGTAATTCAACAGACTTAACCAATTCAAAAACACCGCCATCACCATATTTTTCTAATCTGACAGTACCTTTTTGATGATTATTGATTTTTCCTTTGATAGTAATTGTATTATTTTGCGTTGTACCTTCTGAGGAACTACAAGAAAAATAAGTAAAAGAAATAAACAAAAATAAAGTAGCAACAATGCAATTTTTCATGATATTTTTTTAGAATTTATGAGGTGCAAAGATAATTAAAAAAATGATATAAAAATATATTTAAAGAGATTTTAAATCATTAATGATGAATTGTGAGTTATAAACTAAAAAGGTAATATACTCGTTTTGACCAATATTTTTTTGGTAAAACATAAAACTTTAATATAATATTTAAAAAATTGCTAATAAATTAAAAGTTTAATTACTTTTTTATTTATTTTTGCATTAAATAAAAAATAAACATAAAAAATATCATGCAAAACAAACTTAAAAGTATTATTTTATTATTTTTGTTTCTTCACTTTTTTGCTCCAATCAATGCTCAATCTGTTTTAAGAGAAGGAATTTGGCTCAAAATTCCGATTAAAAACAAAGGCGTTTATAAAATTACACCTGCATTTTTGAGAAATTTTGGTATCAATACAAACAATATCAATCCTAAAAACTTTCATATTTATGGCAATGGTGGTGGTATGTTGCCCCAAAACAACAGCACAACAAGAGCAATAGATTTGGTAGAAAATGCTATTTTTGTGCAAGGTGAAAATGATAATACTTTTGATGAAACTGATTATATTTTATTTTATGCACAAGATGCAAATAGCTGGCAGTATCAAGAAACTACACAAAATTTTATTCATCAAAAAAATTTATATGATGATGTCAATTATTATTTTCTGACTTTTAATACTACACAAGGTTTGAGAATTGCTCCACAAAATAATATTACTACTACTGCTAATATCACTACTTTTGATGATTATTTTTTTTATGAAAATGATTTAGAGAATGTATTAAGATCAGGGCGTGAGTGGTATGGAGAAGGTTTTGGAGGTAATTATAACCGCAACGAGATGGATTTTAATTTTAATTTGAGTGGATTAATTCCTAATTCTAATTTTAAATTGACTTGTTCAGCAATGGGAAAAGATGTAAATGCTACTAATTATCAATGGTTAATTAATAATCAACTCATAGGTACGCAATCTGTACCTGCACAAGCGTTGGGTACTTGGGCATTACGTGGTATTGATGCAACCAATACATTTACACAAAATACAAATATTTTTAATAATAATGAAAATATTACTATTAAATTTAGATTTCTTCAAAATAGTAATACAGGTTTGGCAAATATCAATTATTTTAGATTACAATTTCAAAGAAAATTGCAATTATATGCCAATCAAACGCAATTTAGAAGTATTTTATCTTTGAATAATACCAATTCAAATTTTATTATAGAAAATACAAATAATCAAAATTTAATTTGGGATATTACCAATGCTTTACAACCAAAAAATCAACTTTTTATAAGCAATAATAATATTGCAAATTTTGGTAGTAATACACAAAATCAACTCAAAGAATTTATTGTTTTTAATCCTTCTCAAATTCCCACTCCCGAAACGGCTTTTAGTGTTACAAATCAAAATTTGAGTGGGCAAAATGTACCTAACTTATTGATTATTACACACGAAAGTTTGATAGGTGAAGCCAATAGATTGGCTGATTTTAGAAGAACCAACGATAATTTGAGTGCTTTGATTGTTACGCCTTCTCAAATTTATAACGAATTTTCATCAGGAAGACAAGATGTATCAGCATTGAGAGATTTTTGTAGGCAACTATTCAAAAAAAACCCAACGAATTTTAAATATTTATTATTGTTGGGTGCTGCTTCTTACGATTACAAAGCACGTCTGAGAGATGTGGCAAATATGAATTTAGTACCTATTTATCAAGCGTATGAAAGTCTGAATCCAATTTTTAGTTTTTCTTCTGATGATTATTTTGGTATTTTAGGTGATAACAAAGGAACTTGGGAAGAAACGCCCACAGGTGATGCAAATATGGATATTGGTGTAGGACGTATTCCTGCACGCAATCCGCAGGAAGCGAAAGTAGTAGTAGATAAACTTATTAAATATGTCAATAATACACAAAATTTAGGAAATTGGAGACAACAAGTTACTTTTGTTGCTGATGATGGTGATGCAAATACACATCAAAATGATGCTGAATCACTAACACAAATTATTGACCAAAATTATCCACAATTCAAAACAAAAAAATTGTATTTAGATAGTTTTAACCAAATATCATCACCCAATGGCGAAACTTGCCCTGAAATTGTAGATGCACTTGATGATGTGGTAGAAAGTGGTAGTTTGATTGTCAATTATTCAGGACATGGAGGTGAAGTAGGTTGGGCAGAAGAAGCTATTTTAAGAACACAACAAATTGAGGCTTTTAGAAATCGAAATAACTTACCACTTTTTGTAACCGCTACTTGTGAATTTGGACGTTATGACAATCCTTATACTTTTTCGGGTGCAGAACGTGTTTTGTTCAATCAAGTAGGTGGAGGAATAGGGCTTTTAACTACCACAAGACCTGTTTTCTCAAGTACAAATTTAATTTTAAATCGTGCTTTTTATAATTCGGTTTTTGAGCCTATTAATAATGAAATGCCTCGTTTGGGTGATGTGATGCGTAAAACTAAAAATGGAAGTTTGGTAGGAGCAATTAACCGTAATTTTGCATTATTAGGCGACCCGTCAATGCGTCTTGCCTATCCTAACAAAAATATTAAGATTATCAAAGTTAATGATAAAATAACATTGCCTTTTGATACAATGCGTGCAGTACGAAAAATGAAATTAGAAGGAAATATCACCAACAATAATGGAAATATTGATAATAGTTTTAATGGAATATTAGAAATTGAAGTGTTTGATAAACCTAATTTTGAACAAACAAAAGGAACTGCAGGCACAATACCTATGAATTATCAAGTAAGAAATAGTGTTCTTTTTAGAGGAACAGCACAAGTTACAAATGGTACTTTTTTTGTTGAATTTGTGATTCCAAAAGACATTAATTATGCGTTTGATAAAGGTAGAATTGTGATGTATGCCAAAGATATGACGCAAGTTACAGATGCAGGTGGAGGCGAAATGCGTTTGATTGTAGGAGGTAGTATGCCCAATGTTAATGCAGACAATACTCCCCCAAATATCAATTTATTTTTGAATGATGAAAGTTTTAAAAATGGACAAGAAGTAAGTCCTGATGCTTTGCTTTTAGCCAACATATTTGATGAAAATGGAATTAATATTGCTGTTAATGGTGTAGGACACGCCATTAAAGCAGTGTTAGATAATACTATTTCTTTTGATTTGAATGATTATTACAAAGCAAATCAAAACGATTATAAAAATGGAAAAGTTGAATATCCAATCAAAAATATGAAACCAGGCAAGCATAATCTTACGTTGCAAGTGTGGGATACCTATAATAATCCTTCACAAACTTCTATAGATTTTGTGGTAGCACCCAGCCCACAAATTGCGATTCAAACATTATTTAACTATCCAAATCCTGTTGTTGATTATACAAAATTTTCGTTTACACATAATAAAAAAGGAAAAGATTTATATTATCAAATTGATATTTTTGATACAAAAGGAAGTCTTTTAAAAACATTGACAGGGCAAACATTGGGTACAGAGCAAGAAAATGTAATCTTAGAATGGGACGGAATAGATAAAAATGGACAAAGATTAGGAAATGGTACTTATATTTATCAACTACAAATTACTTCTCCACAAGATAAAACAAGCGGAAAAGCAAGCAGAAAATTAGTCATTATTAATTAGTAAAAAATATGAAAATATGTATTATTGGTGCCGGTTCGTCAGGAATTGTAGCAGCAAAAACGTTAAAACAATACCAAATTCCTTTTGATTGTTATGAAGCAGGTTCAAAAATAGGTGGAAATTGGCGTTATAACAATGATAACGCAATGTCATCGGCTTATCGGTCTTTGCATATTAATACTTCAAGAAAAATGATGGAGTATTCTGATTTTCCGATGCCTAAGCATTATCCACATTTTCCACATCATTCGCAAATTATCGATTATTTTGATGATTATGTAGCCCATTTTAATATCAAAGAAAATATTATTTTTAATACAAAAATTATTGATGTTACTTTTGCTAAAAATAAAAAAACATACCTCGTTACTACTGATAAAAACGAAACAAAAGAATATGATGGGATAATTGTAGCTAATGGACATCATTGGAATCCAAGATTGCCTGAGCCTATGTTTGAAGGTAATTTTGAGGGCGAAACGCTACATTCACATTATTACAGAACTCCAGAAATATTTGAAAATAAAAATGTATTGATTGTAGGAATTGGCAACTCTGCTGTTGATATTGCTTGTGAGGCTGCACGCTTACACACAGGAAAGGTATTTATCTCGACTCGAAGTGGAGCATATATTTTGCCTAATTATATTCTTGGAAAGCCTTTTGATGAATTATCAAAAAATATTCCTACTACATTACCTTTGTGGACAAAAAGATTGTTGCTCAATGCCGCACTTTGGATTGCAAGAGGAAAACAAGCAGATTATGGTGTACCCAAACCAACAAGACCTATCTTATCAGAACACCCAACCAATTCGCAAGATTTGCTCAATCTCACAGGGCGTGGAAAAGTAGTTATCAAACCAAATATTCAACAATTAGCAGGAAAAAATATTGTTTTTGAGGATAATACACAAGAAAAAATTGATATAATTCTTTGGTGTACAGGTTATAAAATGACTTTCCCTTTTTTTAAAAATGATTTTTTTCCTGCACAAGAGGTTGAAAACTCAAATGACTTACAATTATACAAAAGAGTAATTCACCCTGATTATAAAAATTTATTTTTTTTAGGGTTGATACAACCTTTAGGAGCAATTATGCCTTTGGCAGAACTCCAAGCTCAATGGATTGCACAACTATTGACAAAAAAAATGGCTTTACCAAGCGAAGAATTTATGTGGTTGGATATAGAAAAAACAAAAGAGGAACTCAAAAAAAGATACAAAGAATCAAAAAGACATACTATTCAAGTTGATTTTTTTGATTATAAAAAGGTATTAGAAAAAGAAATGAGGCAAATGAAAACTCATTATTAGTCATATTAACAATAACATAAAAAAGCCGATTTCAATGAAATTGGCTTTTCCGCTAAAATAATAAAGTGTTAAACAAGTGTGTTTCAAATTTGATAAATGTATTGAAGTACATTTACATACCTATATACTTTTTGGTAATGCAAACGTAACCGATTTTTTTAATTTTTTTTTAAATTTCTATTTTTTGGTTGAAAGTTATGAATTAAATGAAAAAAATAAGATAAAATAAATTGAATTGAATTGACGAAAAAAAAGTTTTAACTACCATTTTTTGTAACTCTAATCTAAAATAAATAAATTATAAATCAAAAAAAGTGCATAAATAAACAGACATATAGCACCAATAATAGAAATTATTTTGCCGTGTTTTCTATCATTTTTTGAATAACCATATACTTTATCGCCATTGGGAAGCGTTTTTTTGTGTGTTAGAATATGCCAACCAATCAATATTCCTAATATTCCTCTCGAAGATATGGTTAAAAGGTAAGATATTATTACCCAAACAATTGAAATATCAGTATTTTTGCTGAGTTCATTGATTCGTTGTTTTTTAAAATTTTCTAATGTTTCTTCATTGATTTCTTTTCCTCTTTCTTTTAAAATTTTTTGTGCTAAAACAAAATCAAATTTTCCCCACTCATCTTTTTTAATTATTATTTCTATTAATTTTTCATCTGAAAAATCAAACAAATAATAATCTTTTTCGATATTTTCTGCGAGCTCACTATAAATCTCATTTTGAATTGTGTCCAACTTTTGAAAATCTTTTTTTTGTAATTTAATAACAAATTTTTTTTGATAATCATTGTTAGCAAAACTTGGGTCAAAAGAAAAAGAGTCTTCTTCTGCCAAAAAGATGATATTATTTGTTTCTAAAAGATGTGCAAGTGCAAGCATTTCATCTTTATTATAAAATGTTTGATAAATTGAAAAATCATTTTCCTTCATTTTTATTTAGAATATTACTCGATTAAAGCCTAAAATCATTTTTTAATATTACAACATAGGCTTTTAATCTGTTTTATAAAAGGGTTTATTATTAATTTTTTTTTATTATATGTATTTTTATTTCTTTGAGTTTGTATTTATTTTCAAGTAAATTCACAAAAATAAATTTATCTTACTCTTCCTCAATAAAAAAAGGTTCTTCTTCTAAATCCAAATCATCTGTGGGGGTATTTTCAGCACCTCTAAAAACTTCATTGGCTATCAAACTAAAATGATATTCACCTTGTCCCCATCTATCTTGATAACCTTTCGCACCTACAATTTTTGCCGCTTTAAAACCAAAATTCCAATCATTTTTTAATTTACATGATAATTTTTGTTCATTTATCACCTCAATTTCGGCACCTGTATATTGTTTGACTGCTCCAACAATATCGTTCATTTGTTGATTTTTTACATTATAAATATCTACATAAAAACGATTACTTTTCAAAATATCAGTAACCATATAAATCTTACCTGCAATCATTCTTTTTTGATATTCGTTGAGTTGGTCATTTTTTATTAATACACTTTCTCTGTGCATCATATATTTATCCAATGTTTCAACACTTATGTATTCGTGTAGTATATCTTGAAAACTGACTTGTAAATTAGCATCATTTTGCTCTTTGCTAAACCAACTAAAGATGTTTTTAAAAGCATTGTTCGCTGTAGGAAATTGCCATGCAATATGAGACATTCCGTCAAGATAAGAATAACCCTCTATTTGTGTAACAGGCATTGGATTGATGGTAAGTGGACGGATAACACTACTCAAAGTTGTACCTAAAAAACGCGGTTTTTCTTCACCATTTTTTTCGATAATGGATAAAACAGAGAGTTTTTCTACTCTATTACCTACCACATTAAAATTACTTTCTTTTAATAAATTTTTCATTTTTTTTATTTTATGAATGAGTATAAATATCAAAATATTCTTTCAAACCATCATAGCCACGTGGTGGTTCTATCATCAAACTATAATTATGTGCTTGTTTAGGTGTTTTTCCCTCGAATAGATACATATAAAAATGTTCAGTATAAATGCGTGCCAACACATCAGGTACTTCTTTCTTGGTGAATATCACTACGTCAAACAAACCTTTGATAACTGTTGCTTGATGAAAAGAATAGCAAATACTTAAAATTACAATTTTCAAAGATGCACACTCTGTTTTAATAAAATTCATTTTATCAAAAAAAGAATTTGTATTGACTTCCACTCCGTTATCTGAATTTTTTTGCTGTAAATAAAAATTTCCCTTTTCATCTCCATGCCCTGAAATATGCAAAATATTGGGAGAATGATTTGTAATTTCAGGCAAAAAATTATGATTCATTATATTGATTGGATTGAGTAATTCATAATCTTTGTTTTGTTGGGCAATTTTATTGTACTCTTCTAAACTATTCAAATTGGACAAAGGTCTTGCTTCACTATTACGTAAAGGCAAAGAATAAGCAAATAAAATTTTTTGCTTATTAGAGTTATCAAAATTTTCTTTTTTATTATTATCAATAAGAGAAGGATTTTCTGTTTTAATATTAACTTCTATTTCAAAATCAAAATCGCTGATAAATACTAAAAACTGTGCTTTCCATGTTTGTAGTTGGAATCCATTAGGGGGAGTAGTGAAGTTATTGACTAATTGATGATAAACACCTCGTTTGTAAGAAGGTATTTTTTCATAATATTTTTCTTTGATAACAGAAAGCCAATGATTTATTTCTAATTCATCGGCTATAATAAAGGCATTTTTAAAATTTTTGTTTTTCATACTTTTATTGAGGGTGGAATAATAGGCTTACAAAAATATACTAAAATTGATACTGTTTTATTTATTTTTAGGATTGATTACCTTAATTTTAAATCATCTCTCGCATTTTATTGTTTGAACTTCTATAGGTATTTATTATTTGTTTAAGTTGTAATTATTAAAATAGCCACAATTCATTGAAAATCACTAAATTATGACTATTTTTTTGGATATATTGTTGCAAAAGTTTATTTTTGTAG
>RDZP01000067.1 GCA_004294005.1 Cytophagia bacterium | reverse complement strand
GTCATTCTTCGAATGACTGAAGTCTGGAGACTTCTATTAATACAGAGGCACAAGTTACGCTTCGCTAAACTTGAGCCAGTTTTACTTTTTTTTATTTTTGTAACACTTAAATCAGTTGGGGGTATCATTAGATATTTTATTTTCAGATTAAAATGGATACCCCCTCCAACTGGGATGATGCATTTAAAAAAAATAAAAATATGAATAAACTAACATCTAAAAATATGGATAAAAATATGAGTATTACATTTTTGTCTGATTTTTTTGATATTTTAAAATTTTATGGTCTTCTCAACAAAGCATATAAAAAACAAGATATTTTAAAAGAAAGAGTAACTTACTTAAATATCAATGATTTAATTATAAAGTATGTTTCTAGTACTCATTGGTTAACAATAGACGATTCCCTAGAACTGCACAATTATGCTAATGATTTTAAATCGAACATACGGTCAACACGTGATTTTTTTTTAGGTTTAATATCTGATAAGAAAGAGTTTAAATTGAATATTGATATTAGCACAATTTATACCAATATTTTAAATAATAAACATATTTTGTCTTTCGAAGTAGATGATGAAAAAATAGAACTCAGTTTGCCTAATGGTGATATGTCTGATGATTATAGTTTTATAATTGAACATCTTAACAAGATATTAAATAAAAAAAATGTGAAAAGTAACTTGTATAGATTTGATGTTGATACCAAACTTATTTCGATTATTTTTCTTGATAAAGAGATTTTCAATATTTTATATAATAACAGAATGATGATATTTACAGATTTCGATGAATATCCTGAAATAATAGAGTGGCGAAAAAATATATCTGAAGAGGATTTACTTTTTTAATCCCCAACTGGTTTAAGTAAAACTATCGCAAGTTTGCAACTTGTGCTTTTGTATTTAATTGATTCGAAGAATGACAATGTTTCGTCCAAACATCTTTTTTATTTTTAACAAAGGTAGATATTTTTTCTTATCCAATCAAAATATTTATCAAAAAACTTATCAAACCAAAAAATATCTACCAAATCAACACCTTTTCCACTCTACGAGTGGTGAAGTCTGGAGACTTCTATCAATACAAAATCACAAGTTATACTTCGCTAAACTTGTGATAGTTTTACTTTTTTTATAAACTTAAGCCTATTCGGGGTTCTAGCTTTTTGACATGCTAATAATCGTGGGAAATAGAAATATTTCAGAAATTAAATTCTAAATGTCCAAATCCTACCAAATAGTTGGCATCATTACATAACAATGATTGAGGAAAAATAATTTCTTTTAATTTATCATCTAATAAAGCTATTTCTATTTGCGTTAGTAAAGAATTATTTGCAACTGTAAATACTATACTATGTATTATACCATTAGGAAAAATTGTAAATGTTATATTTCCATTCCAAGCCAAAGATAATTGATTTCGCCTTGAAACACTTATACATTCTTTTATTTTATTGATAATAAGAATTTTAGGGATTCTAGCCATAACACACCCGTGTTGGTTGCCAGAAGTTCCTAAAATATCTGTGTTTTGAACATTATATACTCGTTTTGTATTTTTTGTTGCTTTTATGCATTTATAGGTTTTACCTGATACCGTAAAATTTGCAACATTAAAGTTATTTTGACTATAAATAAATGGTATATTTATAATACAAAGAAAAAAAATGAAAATTTTCATACCTAAATTTAGTTTCTAATTATTCAAGAATTATTTATGAAAAAGTGTATAATTTGGTTGTTGATTCTATCATAATTACCAATTAAAAATTTATTATAGAAGGTGCAAATTTTCACTTATCTCAAATTTGCACGAGTTGAGGAATATTTTTGTCTTACTTCATATTGATAAAAATTCATTCAAAGAATAACAATCTTTCATCATAATACGTTTTTTACTTTATGAGATTTTTTAGAAAATAATATTTTCTTTACAAAAGTATATATTTTTTTGAAGAAAACAAATATTTATTAAAAAAACAAATCCTCATCAAACTAAAAAACAGCTGCAAAACAAACCTTCTTTCCACTCTACGAGTGGTGAAGTCTGGAGGCTTCTATCAATACAGAGGCACAAGTTACGCTTCGCTAAACTTGCGATAGTTTTACTTTTTTTTGGAAACTTAAACCAGTTGGGGGTACTAAAAATAAAATGTTTTCGTCATTTTGAGCGAAGCGAAAAATCTAACTTTTCGTTCATAAAACGCTATTCAATGGTGAAGATGCTTCACTTCGTTCAACATGACAAAAGTAGTATATTTTGTTGAATAATTTTCATTTAGTCCAAAGTCTAAAATTGTTAGAATCTACAAATATCATACATTACGTTTAAGTAATTACTCAAAAACACTTACAACACACTATTTACCACACAAAAGTAAATTATTTTCATCATAAAAACAATAAATTATGTAAGATTTTGAGAAATTTGTCTTGGAATTATATATATCATCATTATTTTAATATTATCATTGCGACAATATGATTGACATTCGATAGGTTATAAGAAATATTATGACCAAGTAAATTAATAACTTTATCAAAATAAAAAACAACCAAACTCAATCAATGAATTTGGTTGTTTTTTGGCTGTAAGGGAAGGGATCGAACCTCCACGAAGTAGTTAGCACAATAAAGTGTTTGTCCATATATCTTCGCCCTCGAGACGGGAGGGTATGTCTGCCAAAATTTCATCACCTTACAATAAAAATCAAATCAAAAATGAAACAAAATAACAATTCTTTTCCTTTCTGATTGACAATGCAAAGTACGGGCTTTTTTTTTAAATTTCCAAATTTCTTAATAAAAATATTAAAAATATATTGCATTCTTAGTTTTATTGATTATTTTTGCGAAATTCTAAATTTAATACAATAAAAATGGACAAAAATTTCGAAATCGATAACACTGATTTAAAGATTTTAGACTTACTAAGCAAAGATGCTTTGATGGCTTATACAGAAGTAGCCAAAAAAGTATATGTATCAGATGGAACAGTGCATCAAAGAATGAAAAAAATGAAAGAAATGGGTGTAGTCAAAGGTTCACAACTGATTATTGACTATACAAAATTAGGTTGGGACATCACCGCATTTTTGGGAATTTATTTGGATAAAAGTTCTCTGTATGAGGAGGTTATTTTAGAACTAAAAAAAATATCCGAAATTGTAAGTCTAAATTATACCACAGGAAGTTATAGTATTTTTGCTAAATTAATTTGTAAAGATACTAAACATTTAAGAGATACTTTGCATGATAAAGTCCAAAAAGTGAAAGGAATACAAAGAACTGAAACTTTTATTTCTTTAGAAGAAAGTTTACAAAGAGGAATTTTGTAATTTTTCAAAAAAAGATATATATTTGCATCAAAAAAAAACAGACAAATCTATGCAATCTATTGTAATTATCCCTACTTATAACGAAAAAGAAAATATCGCTGAAATGATAAATGCTGTAATGGAGCTATCATCATTAGGATATGATTTTCATTTATTGATTATTGATGATGGTTCACCTGATGGAACAGCAGAAATTATCAAAGAGCATCAAAAAATATTTCCTGAAAAACTCTTTTTGGAACAAAGAAAAGGAAAATTAGGATTAGGAACTGCGTATATTCACGGTTTTAAATGGACTTTAGCAAAAAACTATGATTTAATTTTTGAAATGGACGCTGATTTTTCGCATAATCCCAAAGATTTGATTCAACTATATGATGCCTGCACCAAAGAAAATTTTGATGTAGCCATCGGTTCACGTTATATTCAAGGCGTAAATGTTGTGAATTGGCCTATGAGTAGAGTTTTGATGTCTTATTTTGCAGGTTATTATGTAAGATTTATTACAGGTATGAAAATAATGGACACTACGGCGGGTTTCAAATGTTATAAAAGTGAGGTTTTGAGAAAAATTGAATTAGATAAAATTAAATTTGTTGGATATGCTTTTCAAATAGAAATGAAATTTTTGGCTTGGAAATATGGTTTCAAAATCAAAGAAGTACCAATTATATTCACAGAAAGAACAAAAGGACAATCTAAAATGACTGTTGGGATTTTTAAAGAAGCTTTTTTGGGTGTAATTCAGATGAAAATTCAAAGTCTTTTCAAACATTTTTCATAAAAAAATGAATGCCAAATAAAAATAATTTGGCATTCATTCAAAAATCATCTTACTTCAAATGTTCCATAACCAATTTTTGCTCCTTCGCTATAAAATTCAATTGTGTGTCTGCCTGCTTGAAATTCTCCACTTCTTGAGAAAGTAAAAATAACTTTTTGTCTTGAGTTATCAAATAAAATTTGTTGTCTTGCGGAATATGTCATTTTTTTACCATTGATTTCAAAATCTCCACTTGTTCCTGAATTGGCTAAAACCGTTCCCAATGGCTCTAAAACACGCATATAAATATCTTTATTACCAATTTTTGCTAATTTATTATCAGCAGCATTAAAACTAATTGCTAATTTATCAATTTTTGAGGCACGGTATTGTCCTCCACTACTTTCTTTCCCTCTTCGGTCAATCATATTCACTTGCACATTTTCAGCCTTCAAAACGGCTGCTTCTTCTACTTTGCCTTGCAAAGATTCTCTCCTTTTCTTTTCGTCAGTCAATTCAGTTGTAATGCTATTTTTTTCATTTTTGAGGCTATTATTTTCTTTGTAAAGGACATCAGCCGTTTCTTTCAGTCGGTCAATTTCTTTGTCTTTTGCTTTGAGTAACATTTCATAAGCCTCAATTTTTTCTTTGTATTGTTTATTTTGTGCTTGTGAGAGTTGTAATGTCTTTTTCAGATTATTTCTATCATATTCAACATTTTGCAACATTTTTTTGAGTGAATCGAGTATTTGTTCTTTTTCATCTCCAAGTCTTTCTGCCTTTTTGATTTGTTCTTTGAGTTCAGATTGAAGTTTTGTAAGGTCTTTTTCATAACCTATTTTTTGGTCTGCTAACATTTTTTCATAATCACTTTTTTGGCTGCTCAAATTTTGTCGCATTAAAAATAACAATATAAAAATCGCAGCAATTAGCGTTACTACTAAAATAATTAATCCTGTTTGACCTGATTTTTGTTTTTTGGGTTGTTGTGTTTCCATTTTTTGAATGATACAATTATTTTTGAAAGTGCAAAAGTAATATAATTTTTAGACTTTTTAAATTAAATTTAGATTTTCTTTTTAAATTTCCATAAAACATACCATTGATACCATTTGAATAATTTAATTTTTCTTTTTGCTAAATAATTCAATATTTTTCTTTTGAATGATTTTTTATGAGGATAGATTTGCTCTAAAAACGTTTCATATTCAAAAAATAAATCAAAATTATGGGTAAAAAAACATTGTTGTTGATGATAAAGCAAGCACGTTTTGAGTGCAAAAAGTTCAGATTTTTTTTGAATAAATGTAGCCGCTTTTTTACAAACCAATAAAGTAGAAGCTAAATGTTGGTTTTGATTACGTTGATAAAATTGTTTAGAATGTGAATTATTGACATCTCTTTTGAAGGTTGTCAAAGTATCTAAATATCGGTAATCACAAATTTGAACAGAACGCACCCAAAAATCAAAATCTTCATAACTCAAATTTTCATCATATCCTTCTAATTGTTCTAAAACCGTCTTTTTTATCATCATTGTTGGCGTGGGAATAAAATACTTTCTCAATATTGCACCAAACACATTACCTTCTGGCACGTTTTCTATTGTTTTTTGTGTTTCATTATCGATTTTAAAATGATAACTAACCATATTCCCTTGCTCATCAATATTGATACAATTTGTAAAAACAACGCCTACTTTTTCAGGTTGTTTCTCAAAAAAATTAACTTGTTCTTCTATTTTTTCGGGTAAAAAAACATCATCAGTAGCAAAATCAATGATGTATTTCCCCTTTGCTTTTTTGAATAATTGATTAAATCTTTTACAATTTCCTATATTTTTATTATCATTTTCAAAGAAAATCTCTCTTTCAAAATTATCAGGCAAAGTTGCCAAATACAAATCTTTTTCTTTGATAAATTTTTTAATGATTTGAACAGATGAATCCTTGCTTGCATCATCAGTAATCAAAATTTGTAAGCGTGGATAAGTTTGTAAAAAGATACTTTCTAAGGCTTGTTTTAGGTATTTTTCGTGTTGATAACAAATACATATTACGCTCACTAAAGGAATTTCCATTTGTATTTTAAGATTATTATTGTAGTATTTTTATGTATTTATTTATTCTTGCTGTAAAAATTTTGTATATGTTTGAAATTTTAAGAAAAATATGTATTTACACAACAAACTGCCCCTGCTTGTGTCTCACAAGCAGTCGCCGTTGTGTAAAACTCGTTTGTTACAATATTCGTTTGTGGGACACAAGTGAGGGCGTAAAAATCTACTAATCATTGTTAAATTATATCAATTTGACCACAATTTTTGATACCTTTTTAAATTAGGTAAATATTTTTTTTCATTCAATTTTGATTTTTCATATTCATACAATCCTTCTCCTAATTTTTGCATAAATGGAAAACTATATTTATGATAGGCATCAGATTCATTGATTTCATTATGATTGATACCAATTCGGGCTGAAACCAACAACTCAATTTTATTTTCAAAATCAATAATATAAGCACAATCAGTAACCACGCCACCCCACCAACCTACTACATTCAAAATACGAATATTTTTTTGAATATTTGCATCTTTTTGTCGTCCATAGAACAAATATTTTTTATAGGCAGGGAAATAATCTTTATCATCTTCTTGGATTGTCAATTTTCTTTCATTTGGAAAACTTCCTAAACCATACCATAATAGTTCATAATCTTTGTTGGATAACCTAAATCTTTTATGAAAATCTATACTTTCAGGCAACACAATAGCCGTCAATATTTCGTGTGCATTCATCAAACTTATTTCATTTTCATAATCAGGATTAAAAATATTCATAGGTGTGGTTTTTTCAGGCATACTCCAATTTGTATTTTGAGGATAAAAAGGTGTATTGTTAAAAGCCATATCTTGTGAATAAAGCAATTCTCCATTATCATTATAAAAATAAATTGGATTTGTGTATCTATTTTGCAAGGTATCACAATTAGTAAACCTACGAATAATTTTAGTGGCTTGATAGTTTTTTTCCTCCAATTTTCTTTTGATATATTTTTGCCCTAAAAATTCATACAAACGTGTATAACCTTCATTATCGCTCACTAAAAGCAATTTCTCGATGTATCTTGCAATCGTTGGTGGATATTCTAATTTAGATTCATTAACATTCACTTCAGTTTGGCATTCAAACCCTTTCCCCGCTCCTATTCGCGTGTTAGCGTGAATCTTTGGTTTTTGCCATTCATTTAATTTCTCAAGACTTAAAGCACAGATAGGCAATTTAATAATACTTGCAGGATTAAAATATAGATTATTATGTGTGAAATAAGTATAAGTTTCTAAATTAGGATGATTCAAAGAATCTCTTATAATGCGTGTAAAAATAATTTCTATTGGATATTTTTCTTTGTTATCTATCATTTCTTTAAAAAATAGAGGATTTTTTTTCATCACTTCGTCAATAGGTGTTTGTCCAAAAGAACAAGAAGTAAACAAGATTTGAATGATGATGAGTATAATTTTTTTCATTGACAAGCATTTTTTAATTGGGCAAAGATAACTAAAAAAAATATTTTATTTTTATTTTTTTTGAAAATAATTTTGTAATTTTGCAAAAAAATAATAAAAAAATGCGTTTATATTTCAAAACAAAAGTTAAATTATCACCACAAAAAGTATTTGAAGGTTTTGATGAAAAACTATTTTTAAAATTAGCACCTCCTTTTCCGCCTGTGCGTTTAGAAAGATTTGATGGATGTAAAAAAGATGATAAGGTTATTCTGAAATTATTTTTTATTTTTTTCTCTCAATTATGGGAAAGTGTAATTTTAAAACAAGTCATCACTGAAAAAGAAATTTATTTTATAGATAAAGGTGTTAGATTACCATTTTTTTTGAGCGAATGGCAACATTCACACATTATACAAAGTGATGAAGAAGGTGGTAGTTTTATCATTGATGACATAGAATACAGAACGCCTTTTTGGTTATTGGATTATTTAATGTATCCAAGTATGTGGTTTATTTTTGCCCACAGAAAACCTATTTATCGAAAATTTTTTTCAAAATAATTATCATAAATTCAATTTATTTTTGTAATTTTGCGTTTTAAAACAATCAATAGAAATTATTATCATTTATATATTATTATGCAACGTATTTGGGATAAAATGATGGACTTTTTTCATCAATACAACTTTATCAAAGGCAACTCTATTGTAGATATTTTTGTGCATATAGGTTTGGTTTTGTCTCTTTGTGTGATAGGCATTATGTTGCTCTTTATGTCATTTTTACCTGCTTGGACGCATCACAGAGATACAATTACAGTTCCAAATGTAATAGGTATGAAATTAACAGATTTAAAACGTTTCTTAAATTCTAAAAGTTTGGACTATGAAATAGATAGTGTAAGTACTATTTCTTATAAAGACAATGCTTTAACTGCGTTTGCACAAGTACCTGAGGCTGGTTTGAGGGTAAAACAAAGTCGAAAAATTAGAATTAGTGTCAATCCTAATGTATTTCCAAAAGTTAAATTAACTTCAGAAATTATTGGTGCACCTTTTACTGATGTTGTCAATACAATTAAAAATCTACGTTTGGAAATTGGACGTATTCAATACAAACCTTACAAAGGAAAAAATGTAGTATTAGAAATTACAGTCAATGGAAAAAAATACACTTCTAACAAAGAACTCACAACCGACGTTTATGTTGCCCATAAAAGCAAAATAGATTTATTGGTTGCAGATGGTTTAGGTGATATTGAATTTGATGTACCCAGCTTGGTTGGAATGACCTTAGAAGAAGCAGAAATGGTAGCAAAAGGGCAAGATTTAATCATAGAAAAAAATTATGATTATAATTCTAATGCACCTTTAGGAACGATTACACGACAAAGCCCTACTTATTATGTAGCAGGAAATCGTGTAAAAGATGTAAGAAGTAGAGAAGTAAACAAAGTAAGACCTGGCGAAATGATTGATGTTTGGGTGGCAGGAAACGAAGGTGGAAGACCAAGAAAGAAATTTGATAGTGCTGATTTTTTAGAGCAAAATGATAACATCAAAGACGCTGAAGAAATGAAAAAAGCTGCCATCAAAAATGCCGAACAAGAAGGAAGAAAAATCGAAAAAAATAAAAAAAATAAAAATGAATAAAAAGAAACAAAAGAAAACCCAAAATAACAAAGAGAATGATAGCAAAAACTATCAAAAATTAATTATTTTTTTTGTTTTTTTAATTAGTAATTGTTATTATACAAATGCACAATTTAGTGTTGTACCTAACCAAAATTATTACCAGACGCAAAATTCATCAAAAAGGATAAAAACACCTCCAATTTTGCAACTACCTGTTTTTGAAGATTTTTCAAATTATACAGGAAAAGCGGATACAACCATTTGGCAACCGCAACAAGGTACATTTATCAATCAAAACTTTGGTATTAATCCTACTTCGGTAGGAGTAGCCACTTTTGATGGACTCAATCAAAATGGACAGCCCTATAATTTTTCGAATGTAGTCGTAGAAGCAACAGGTTTAGCAGACCAACTCACCACTTATAATATCAATTTATCCACCTATACTCCTGCTGATTCGGTTTATTTGAGTTTTTATTACCAGCGTTCAGGTCGCGGCGAAATGCCCGATGGCGTGGATTCATTACGTGTACAGTTCAAAAGAAATGACAATAGTTGGGTAACAGTCTGGAAAGTAACGGGTGGTAATGATGATGCTAATTTTAGAGGAGTAAGTCTTGGTTTAAAAACATCTAACTACTTTTTTGATTCGTTTCAATTTAGAATACAAGCCTTTGGGAGATTATCAGGTATGTATGATGTTTGGAACATTGATTATATTTATTTGGATAGAAATAGACGCAATCAAAATTTCAGAGTAGAAGAAATCACAGCATCTAAAAATTTTAGAGGACTTTTAAAAAGATATACATCTGTACCTGTCAAACATTTTTGGAATGATATTGCCACACAAATAAACCCAATTGTGGAAAGTAGTATCAATAACTTGAGTGGGACAGGTTTTGATGTTATTAGTTATAAATGTGAAGTAAGAGATACATTAAATAACAATGCTTTATTAGCAACTTTGGTTAATGTAACTCCTTTTATTTTAGGTGGAACAATGCAACAAGTACCAATGACAGCACCTATTACCCCTTCTATTTTCCCGACAACTCGCAGGAAATTAGGTTTAAAAACACAATTTATCATCAATTCAGGTGATAATTCGACCACTATTCAAGGAGTAGATTTACGTAGAAATGATACAATTAAATCTTACAATCAAATTAATGATTTTTTTGCTTATGATGATGGAACAGCAGAATATGGTGCAGGAATTAATCAAAGGTTTGGGCGTGTTGGCGTTCGTTTTAATCTTTCACAACCTGACACTTTGACCGATATAAAAATTCATTTAACAAAATTTGAAAAAGATTTATCATCACAAACATTCAATATCGTAATTTGGAGATGGATTGCTGATGGTTCTCAAATAAAGGATTCTATTTTATACAAAGTAAACATACCCATTCGTTATCCAACGAATAGAAATAGTTTATTGAGCGTTCAAGATATGAAACGCACTACACAAGCTAATTTTTGGTTTCCCAAAATAGTTTTGCCTGCAGGTAATTTTTTGATTGGTTGGGAACAAACTTCTAATGATAGATTAACAGTAGGTTTAGATTTAAACAATGATGCCTCAAGTTATATTTGGTTTAATGCAGGAAATCAATGGCTCAATTGGCAGCCTGCCGACAATGAAAAAGGAAGTCTATTATTAAGACCTATTTTTAGTAAAGATATTCCTACTAACATCGAGGATTACAATCAAGAGGCAAATTGGAATATTTATCCCAATCCTACTACAGAATTAATTACATTATCAGGTAATTTGCCAGAAAAAATTAGTGTTTTTGATGCTGTAGGAAAAAAATATATTGAAAAAAATATCGAGAAAGATATTACTTCTACTACAATAGATGTATCTATGTTAAAAGATGGTATTTATTTTATAAAAGGTTTTTTTAAAAATAATCAATTTTATACAAAAAAAATAATTATACAAAAAAAATAAAAAATAAAAATAAATTCATTACCAAAAGTTTACTTTTCATAACACTACCTTTCAAAAAAACTACTATTTTAACATGAAAAAAGTAATATTTTTAAGTATTTGTTTTCTATTTTGCTATCAATATTCAAAGGCACAAATATTTGGACAGCCTAATATTGCTTGTCCTGAACAAACAATTACTTTCACAAGCCCTGCTAACACAACTCTGCGACATGCTTGGGACTTTGCAACAGGAGATTTGAAAGGTATTCCACAAGCAAATGTCATTAATAGTTTTATGCAATTTACTTGGCAACCAGAAACTGTCAAAATTATCAAAGATGATAGTGATGGAAATTGGTATGGTTTTATTGTAAATTGGGGTTATGGAAATATTCTAAGGGCTAATTTTGGTAATAGCTTGGATAATATTCCTACTTATACACAAGTAGGAACTTATGGATGCACTACCCCTTCGAGACCTTATCATATTACTTTTGCAAAACACAATGGTAGTTGGTATGGTTTTACTACATCTTCAGGTGGTGGTGTTGTAAGATTTAAATTTGGCACTTCTTTATCTAATCTTAACCCCATTTGTCAAACTATAGTCGTTGGTGGCCCTGGCTCTGCGGGTTGTGATGTATTATTTGATGATGTTACAAATAAATGGTTTTTGATTGTACCTGCTTCTTCACAAGTAACGGGTATGCTCGTCTATGATATGGGGAATGACTTAGATAATAATGCAATACTTATCCGTACCATTCCTAATACAGGTGGTTTTACGAATGGTTTTGTAAAAGACCAAAATGGAGAATGGCATGCTCCGCTTTCATTGATAGGACAAAGATGGGGAATTGCGAGGTTTGGTAATTCACTCAATAATATTCCTACTATAGAATATTACAATGGCATTCCAAATCCTGTACCACCTGCTAACCCTAATAGTTTCGCTTTTTATTATTACAAAATAGTCAAAGATGGAATGGATTGGTGGGCTTATGCAGTAGAGCCTGGAGGGTCGGTTCTACGATGGAAATATGGAAAAAGTCTTTATAACAGACCTGTCTATCAAAATTTAGGTAATTTTGGGGTTGTGGGTGGATTAGGTGCGCCATCACTTGGATTTGATATTATTAAAGATGATGCCACTTCTGCTTGGTATTTATTCACTATCAATAGAAATTTTAACCCTTATACAAGCACAGTCGCAAATGTAGCAGCATTTGTACGTTTGAAATTTCCTAATAGTATCAATTCTGATGTAATTATTAGTGATAATAAACCATCAGTTGATGTCAAATTTGAATCAGGAAAAAATATAATGGAACTCAAAACTTATAACAGCGACAACCGACTTATCAATCACTATGCTGATTCTATCAATATTAAAGATGCAGGAGTAGCAAAATTTAACTTACAAAATCAGTGTCTTGGTTTAACAACTAATTTTATCAATCTTTCTTATGGAAATCTCAATTTAGTCAATCAATGGATATGGGATTTTGGAAATGGACAAACATCTTCTATTCCTAACCCAACTTATCAATATACACAATCAGGTAATTATGAAGTAAAATTAATTGTCAATAATACAAATGGATGCTCGAGTACATACGTAAAAAATATTAGAGTAAGTAAATATCCCAAAGCCGATTTTAGAATCAAACAATTAGATTGCAACTCAGGGACAATAGATTTAGAAGATTTAAGTAATATTTCAACTTCTGAAGTTGCACAAGGAGGAAGAATAGTACAAAGAATATGGAGTTTTGGTGATGGTACTTATTGGCAGGCTTCTCCATTGAATACTACTTATATTCGAAAAGGGAATATTAGTCTTAGTTCCATAGATGGTGTTATGCCATTTTTAGCCAATGTTACTCCTTTGGTAGGTGGACGAAAATATACAATTACACTCACAGTGGTAGATGATGCGGGCTGTTCTGCCTCTACTTCCAAAGAAATAACCTTGCTTAATAGTGATTTACCAACTGTTAATTTTTCTTCAACACCTGCATGTGCAACTGTACCCACACGATTTACAGATATGAGTACATTGCCTACAAACACAAACGGAGAAATCAATCAGTGGAAATGGATATTTAAGACAGATATGGGGATAAAATTAGATAGTACAACTTTACAAAACCCATTCTATACATTTTTGACCGCTGGTACTTATCAAGTAGAACTGACTGCCCAAAATAGTAATGGCTGCAAAAGGACATTGACAAAGAACATTGTTGTCAATAATTCTTTGACTTCTCAATTTCAAACTTCTACCAATGGCGGCTTTGCTCCCTTACAAGTAAGTTTTACAAATTTAACAACAAATGCCAATAGTTTTTATTGGGATTTTGGAAATGGTATGATAAGTACACAACAAAACCCAATTATGACTTTTACAACAGCAGGCACTTATTTGATTCGATACCAAGCACGAAATGCACAAGGTTGTGGAACAATTGCCACTAAAAATATTATAGTGGGCAACCCTCCTACTGCCTTAGAACCTTTTGAAATGAATGGTTTTAAAGTTTCGCCTAATCCATTTATAGATAAAATTACGATAGAAAAAAATAATTCTGAAAATGCGGAATTAATTATTTTAGATATGTTTGGACGCGAATTAAAACAAATTTGGATAGAAAATGATTTAAAAACAGATATTTTTTTAGATAATATTGCTAATGGAGTATATTTATTAAAAATCAAACAAAAAGGAAAAGAATTTATCCAAAAAATTATCAAAAAAGGAAACTAAAAATATGAATTTTAAAGAATATTTATTGTCAAAAAAAATAAATAGCGAAAAATTTGAACAAAATAATCTTTCTATTTTTAAAGAATGGGAAGACTTATTCGATAATTCACATATTGAAAGTTTCACAATGCAAAAAAAATTTTTAATCAACGATATAAGAAGAAAATATCCAATTTAATCAAAAAAATGATCGCTTTATATTTATCTTTGAGTGCTTTTTTATTTATAATAGGCATTTTAATAGTACTCACAAAAAAAAATATTGTTTTTATTTTAATGGGAATCGAATTGATGTTAAACGCTGCCAACATCAATTTAGTGGTTTTTGGTCAATTTGACAAAGAATATTTGCGAGGTCATACTTTTGTTTTGTTTGTTATGGTAATTGCTGCCGCAGAAATTGCCGTTGCATTATCCATTTTATTTTTAATTTATAAATATTTCAAAACTACTAATATTGACGAATTGAAAATATTAAAAGAAGAAAAATAATCAATAAAATTCAATTTAATTCATCAAACATCAATTATGCAAGACATTATTCAATTATTACCTGATTCGTTAGCCAACCAAATTGCAGCAGGCGAAGTCGTACAAAGACCTGCTTCTATTGTCAAAGAATTATTAGAAAATGCGATTGATGCTAAAAGTACAATCATAAAATTGATAGTAAAAGACGCAGGAAAAGCAGTAGTACAAGTAATTGATAACGGAACAGGAATGTCTGAAACTGATGCAAGAATGTGTTTTGAAAGACATGCAACTTCGAAAATTAAAACAACAGAGGATTTATTTTCGATTACTACAATGGGTTTTAGAGGTGAAGCCTTAGCGTCTATTGCGGCAGTAGCACAAGTTGAACTTAAATCAAAAAGAGTTGATGACTTAATTGGAATAGAAATTTTGATGGAAGGTTCAAAAATAAAATCTCAGGAATCAATTGCTTGTCCAATAGGAACATCGATTGCTGTCAAAAACGTTTTTTTTAATGTGCCTGCAAGACGAAACTTTTTGAAATCAAATACAATAGAAATGAAACATATTTTAGATGAATTTCAAAGAGTTGCTTTAGCAAATCCTCAAATAGAATTTTCATTGTTTCATAATGACATTGAAATTTATCAATTAGTAGCGGGAAAATTGAGCCAAAGAATTGTTGGATTATTTGGAAAAAATTATCAAAAAATATTAGCACCTTGTGAAGAACAAACCGATTTTTTAAAAATTGAAGGCTACATAGGAAAACCTGAAAATGCAAAAAAAACAAGAGGTGAACAATTTTTCTTTGTTAATAAACGATTTATAAAGCATAATTATCTGCACCACGCAGTCGTGAATGCTTTTGAAGGCTTAATTGCTAACAATACTTTTCCTTTTTATGTGCTTTTTTTAGAAATCAACCCCAATGAAATCGATATTAATATTCACCCAACCAAAACTGAAATTAAATTTATTGATGAGCGAATTATTTATACAATGATTCAATCTGCGGTCAAAAAATCTTTAAGTACACATCACTTTGCTCCACCGATTGATTTTAGTGTTGATGTTAATTTTAAATTTGATGATTTAGGACAAAAAGCGATAAAAGAAAATCCTTTGCAAGACAGAAGCTATTTTTCAAGACCT
>RDZP01000005.1 GCA_004294005.1 Cytophagia bacterium | reverse complement strand
GATGATAATAAAGGTATTTTAGATGTACCTGACCCCTATTATGGCACTACGAAAGATTTTGAGGAAATGAATCAAATACTATCACGTTGTATGAATAATTTTTTGAAATTTTTGAAAGATTGATAAGATTGATAAGAATGATAAAACTTTCTATGGTTTTGGAACACTGATAAAACTGATTTTTGAATGCTAATTTTATTTTTTTACCTACTCATCATCAATAAATAAAAAGAGTGAATTATTTAATTATCATTGCTTATTTATTTTTATAGTTTTATCAAATCTATTGATAAAAAAGTACAAAAATATTTGTATTTTTTATTTTTTTGTATTATTTTTGTAAAAAAAGAAATACAATGGAAAATACTAAATATATTGAAGGAGAATTTGTGATTGCAAAATACAATGATTTTTGGTATGTGGCTCAAATTTCATCTGTTATTAATTTCGTTTCTATTGTTGATGGAAGCCATCAATCTACTTATATCGTTACTTTTTTTAACAAACAACCTATCGAACTAACAGAATACTCGATGATGAAATTTGATAAATTAATTTATTCAAATGGCAATCGAATACCCGCTACTATTCCTATCAAAGATAAAAATACAGATACAATCAAAGAAATTATCGTGAAAAGTATTGATTTTGAAAATCATACTATTTTAGATAAAGAAGGAAATCACTTTGATTTTGAGCAAGTTGAGTTTGAGTTAAATCAAGTAAATTCTAATAAATTTACACCTGAAGCACAAAGAGATACAAATACTATACTAAAAAAAGTAGAGATTTATCAACACGATTTTTTTGGAGAATTAGATACCTCTGACGATTCTATTTTTGACGATAGAAAATCTTTAGAATTTGAACTTCATCAAAAAATGAACGTTTTGGCAGGTGAAAACGGTTATGGAAAAACTTTCTTATTAAAAATAATCGCCTCTAAACTCAATAAAGAACCGAAAACGAGTTGGGAACTTCAACAAAGAAATGAATTATTAGGAGAAAAAGGTAAAATTAATATCACTTATATGGAAGCGGGCAAAAATGTATCTACACATCACGTGCATACGATAGATGTTCGCCCTCGTGTATATACGCCTATTTTGTGTATTCCCAGCATTCGATATTTAGGCAATGATGAATATTATACATTGGGTTCTGCAAGCGGAAGCATGTTACATGATACAATGGATAAATTTATCAATGGTGATTTATTGACTGATTTGGCAAGAGGTCATATTTCTGCTTTGATAGGTGATTATTATGAAAATGAAAGTTCTTTTGGCTCACCTATTTTTGAGATTTATAAAAAAGTTTTCAAAACATTGACAGGTGAGCGAGGTTTTTCTTTTCAAAAAATAGAAAGAGATATAGAAGATAATAGTCATTATAAAGTTTTTGTGCATACTGAAGCGACTCCTGAAAATTATTTAATCCCGTTACATAAAGCCTCATTGGGGACGCACTCGGTTTTGATTTTATTTGGTTTTGTTTATCGCTTTCTCAAAGCCTTGCATAGCAAAGAAGATATACCTGAAAATGAAATCGTAAACCAAATAGGAATTGTAATCATAGATGAAATAGAAGCCAATTTGCATATCAAATGGCAAAAAAAGATTTTATATTTGTTAGAAGAAATATTCCCCAATGTGCAGTTTATTGTCAGCACACACAGCCCTTTTATCGTTTCGGGACGTGAAAAAGGACAAGTTTTTGCTTTGAAACAATACAAAAATACAAAAATAGTCGTAGATACTTATTATGATAAAGATTTTATTAACGATAGTATTGATGACATTATGTTAGAAATTTTTGATGAAGTGGATAGTAATCAAACTAGAGATAAAAGAATAAAAAGTCTTTTTAGTCCTGAAGAAAAGGAGGTAGAAAATGCAGAGTAATTTTAATAAAATCAAAATAAATGGAGAATTATTTAATATAGAAAGTGTAGAGCTTTGGTATGAAAAATTAAATCCAAATGATGAGAAATCTGTTCTCGATACGTTGGAGTTTTTGTTATCTAAATTACGGGAAAAAATAAATGACAAAACAAACAACAAAACAAACAACAAAACAAATAAATTAACATCAAATGAAAAAAAATATATAACTGAATACATAAAAATAGTAAAAAATATTATGGGCTATTTTGAGGTGTCAAAAAGTTTAAATCAAATAAATATCGATTTTATAAATATATTTTTCAGTTATTTGAAAGACAAAACAATACACATTCCATATCTTGAATCTTGGATATATCCAGAAATGAAAGAATGGAGTTATGTAAAACTATATTCTACATTACAAAAAAGTAGTGAAGATAAAAATTATTTGTATTGTGCCAAATGTGCCATTGTATTATTTGAGAAAGCACAAATTCAATCTGAACATACTGAAGAAGCTATAGCATATCTTTTAAAAAATAATGATAAGCATGAATTAGGTATGCAATTATTAAAAAAAATTTTAAACATAAATTATATGATTATCCCTGAAATTATCCGTCCAAAAACAACAACTCAATGTTCTTTTCTTGCTTTCGATATTATTGGTTTTAGCAATACAGAAAATAATGATGAAATAGATATGCTTGATTATTTCGAGGATATGCTTAAACAATTTAGATATGAAATGGGTAAAATCAAAGGAATTACACCTCAAGATGTTGCAGTTTTGTATGTAGGAGATTGTTTAGCAATAAGTTTAAAATGTAATAACCACGCAGAAATATTATTTAATTTTACAAAAAGAATATCTAAACAAAGTCAGTTTGATAAATATACTTTTGCTTTACATACGGGAGAAGCTTATTGGATAAATTTTAAAGAGTATGAAGAAACTCCTTTTAAACAACTTATTCACCCAGAGGTTAATTATCTTTTCAGATTGATAGGAAAATCAAAAAATGAAAATTATATTTATATCAGTAAAAAAATGTATGAGGCTTTGCAAAATAAACCTTCATTCAAACAAGAACAACAATCGATAATATCAGATGAAAAAGAAGACAATGAAACTATTGCTCAAAATATATACTATACTCAACAAATAAAACATAACTATTTCGTGGAATACATCAAATTCAAAAGAAGATAAAAAAAATCTATTGAATATTATATGATTTTTTGATTCTTTGACAATTTTTATGGAAATGAATTTGTTTTATGCCAACCTTCAATCAAAGAAAAAAATTGCCAATTTGTCATATTTTATGAAATTGGAAAAAAATTTGTAATTTTCTATGATAGAAATTATTACAAATACAAACAATATGAATTTTCAAAACTATACACTCAAAGGACAAGAGGTTGTGCAGCGAGCTTCTCAAATTGCAATTGGAAAAAATCATCAAATCGTTGAATCAGCCCATTTACTCAAAGCAATTATAGAAGAAGAGGATACTTTAATGAATTTTCTTTTTAAAAAATTAAATATTTCACAAAATTTATTATCCAATAAGTTAGAAGAAATCATCAAAAGTTTTCCTACTAATTATGGTGACCCCTATATTGCCAATGATTTGATATTTGCACTACAAAAGGCTGAAAAATACGCAAAAGATTGGAAAGATGATTTCATAGCAATAGAACATATTTTATTAGGACTTTTGGCAGGGCGAGATAAAATAACTAATCTTTTAAAAGATGTAGGCTTCACAGAAGAATATCTCAAAAAAGCACTTTTAGAAATTAGAGCGGGCAGAAAAGTAGATAGTCAAACCACAGAAACACAATACAAATCATTAGAAAAATATTCAAAAAATTTGAATGAATTAGCCAAAAATGGAAAATTAGACCCCGTTATTGGACGTGATGAAGAAATTAGAAGGCTTTTACAAATTTTATCAAGAAGAACCAAAAATAACCCTATTTTATTGGGAGAGCCGGGGGTAGGAAAAACTGCCATTGCCGAAGGATTAGCACAAAGAATTATTGATGGAGATGTTCCTGAAAATTTAAAATCAAAAATTTTAGTATCTTTGGATATGGGGCTTTTGGTCGCAGGTGCAAAATACAAAGGAGAATTTGAAGAGCGATTAAAATCAGTTATCAAAGAAGTTACTGATAGTGAAGGGGAAATTATTTTATTCATCGACGAAATACATACACTCATAGGTGCGGGTGCAGGCGGAGAAGGTGCAATGGACGCAGCAAATCTATTAAAACCAGCCTTAGCAAGAGGAGAGTTACATGCTATTGGAGCAACAACTTTGAAAGAATATCAAAAATACATTGAAAAAGACAAAGCATTAGAAAGACGTTTTCAAAGTATTTTGGTTGAAGAACCTGATGTGCAAGATGCTATTTCTATTTTGAGAGGTTTGAAAGAAAAATATGAATTGCATCATGGGGTTAGAATCAAAGATGAAGCAATTATTGCGGCTGTCGAACTCTCAAATCGATACATTAGTGAGCGTTTTTTACCTGATAAAGCCATTGATTTGATGGACGAAGCCGCCGCTAAATTACGTATTGAAATTGATTCGATGCCTGAAGAGTTAGATGAATTGAACCGAAAAATAATGCAATTAGAAATAGAAAGAGAAGCAATAAAACGTGAAAATGATACTGAAAAAGAAAAACAACTTTCTATTGATATTGCTAATTTATCTGAAAAAAGACAAGTTATAAAAAGTAAATGGCAAGTTGAAAAAGATATTATCAATAAAATTCAGAAAGAAAAGGAAAATATTGATAAATACAAAATAGAAGCCGAAAGAGCAGAAAGAGAAGGCGACTATGGAAAAGTAGCCGAACTTCGATATGGAAAAACACAAGAAGCCCAAAAAAATTTAGAAATTGCAAAAAAAGAAATCGAAAATCTTAGAAATACGAATGTAAATATGCTCAAAGAAGAAGTTACATCTGAGGAAGTAGCAGAAATTGTAGCAAAATGGACAGGTATCCCGATAACTAAATTGGTGCAAGGTGAAAAGGAAAAATTATTATATCTCGAAAAGGAACTAAGCAAAAGAGTAGCAGGACAAGAAAATGCAATAAGAGCAGTGGCTGATGCAGTCAGAAGAAGTCGTGCAGGTTTACAAGACCCTAAAAAACCAATTGGTTCATTTATGTTTTTAGGAGGAACAGGCGTTGGAAAAACTGAATTAGCAAAAGCATTAGCAGAAATATTATTCAATGATGAATCAGCAATGATTCGAATTGATATGTCTGAATATCAAGAATCTCACAATGTAAGCCGATTGATAGGTGCGCCTCCAGGTTATATAGGCTATGATGAAGGTGGACAACTCACGGAAGCAGTAAGAAGAAAACCTTATTCTATTATTTTATTAGATGAAATAGAAAAAGCACATCCTGATACTTTTAATATTTTGTTGCAAATGCTCGATGAAGGACGTTTGACTGATAACAAAGGCAGAACAGCCAATTTTAAAAATACAATTATTATTATGACTTCTAATATGGGTAGTCATATTATTCAGAATAATTTTAGAGAAATTACGCCTGAAAATGAGTTTGATGTCATCGAAAATACAAAAGAAGATGTATTTGAATTACTCAGAAAAAAGGTAAAACTTGAGTTTTTGAACCGAATTGATGAAATAGTGATGTTCAAACCTTTGAGTAAAAAAGATATGCAAAAAATTGTGGCAATTCAATTTACTCAAATTCAAGAAAGATTAAAAGATACAAGCATCACTTTGGTTGCTGATAAAAAAGTATTAAAAGTATTAGCAGAAATTGGTTTTGACACCGAATTTGGTGCCAGACCTTTGAAAAGAACTTTGCAAAAATATATTCTTAATGAGCTTTCAAAGCAAATATTAGCAGGAAAAGTACAAAAAGATGCAACAATAGAAATCAAAACTGATGAGTTTGATAGAATTTATTTTGAGAATAAGTAAATATCATTCATTGTTTTTAAATCAAATAGGATATGTCTATTTATTTATTACTTGGTACAAATATTGGGAATTTAACTGAAAATCTAAAAACTGCTCGTTTTTTAATTCAAAACGAGCATACTTTTATTACCCAACAATCAAAAGAATATGCTACAAAACCTTGGGGTGTATTAGACCAGCCTGATTTTTTGAATCAGGTTATCGATATTACGACTAATTTTTCTGCTTTTGAATTATTAGATTTTACCCAAAAAATAGAACAAGAAATGGGACGAATCAAACTAAGAAAATGGGGTGAAAGAATCATTGATATTGATATTTTGGCTTTTGATAATCAAATAATTGATACTGAAATACTTACGCTTCCACACCTACTTGCTCATACGCGCGATTTTACTTTGATTCCTTGGGCAGAAATTGCTCCTGATTTTATACATAGCCGAGAAAATAAAACGATTGCAAATCTTTTGGCTGAATTAAAAAATCAATAAATACAAACTAAATAAAAACCTTCATATTCTAAATGATACAAATTAAAAATTTGTTTTTTATTATCATCAGGAAATAAAATTGCTTTTTTATTTTCCCAATCAATATACATATCTTTAGCAAAAGAAAGTTTTTTTTGTTGGTATAATTTATACAATGCTTCTTTTGCACACCAAAAATAAGTCAATAAAATGAGATTATTGTCTGTAAAATTTCTTTCTTTTTCACTCAAAAATTTATATTGTAATGATAATAACGAAGTTCTTGGTGCTTCAATATCAATACCAATCTTATTTTCTGAATTGATAACAAAAGTGGTCAATTTATCGCTATGTGAAAGTGAAATATGAATGTTTGTTTGGTTGATAAAAGGTGCATTTTGGGCATTTTTTTCTAACCCTTCATAGATAAATCCTTGTTTTTCGAGCATTTTTTTTGCTAAAAAACGACTACTAACAAACTCTTTTTTTTTCTCTAAATGTTTGATATTTTCCAATAATAAAATATCTTTTTGTGGCAATTCAAAATTATATTCATCAATGGGCAAGATTCCAAAGACAATAGATTCAGTAATAAAATGTGTAAAAAAATTCATAGTTTTGTGTAAAAAATAATAATGTAAGTGTAGATATTTACACGAATTTTGATTTTGACTTTTTTGGACTTTTATCAAATAAAAAAGACTCTTTTAAAAAAAAGAGTCTTTTTTATATTTATATTTATCAATCAAAAATTATTGAGTGAATGACAATTAACGAATAGCATCTTTGAAAGAATTGCCACCTTTGTATTTGTCAAATTCAACATCTTTGATAGCTTTTGCTTTCAAATTAGATTCTAATCCACAAGCCTCTTTTAATTTTTGAGACATCATAGATTCGTTTCCTTTACGAGCATAAGCGATTGCCAAAGCGTATTTAGTGATAGCATCTTTCGCATTTTTTTGTTCTGCAGATGTAAAACTTGCAATTGCAGCATCATAATTTACACCTTGTAATAATTGTGCTAAACCTTGATTAAACAAATTAGGATTTGTGTTCGCTGAACTTCCTAATACATCTTCTGCTTCTTTGTATTTACCATCATCGCGAGCACCTGCCGCTTTGATTGCTAAATAACCTTTTGCACCATTGATAAGTTTACCTACATAAGCATTTCCATCATTTCCTAAGTTAGACGCTTTTTGTAAATACTCTTCCATTTTATCTTTATTACCATTCATTGAGTGAGCCATTGCCAAGTTATAAGCAGCTTGTCCTGTTTCTCTTTTGCTCATTGAACTTTCTAAAGCAGCAATTGCAGGAGATACTTTTGATTTGTCATTTTTAAATAAAACAACATCTAATAAAGCTGCACCTAAATTATTATTCACTTTCCAAGTATCATAAGATTTTTGAGCCAATGTCAAAATCATAACTTTTTCATCTAAATCAGGTGTATTTGCTGCTGCGAATAAATATTCAGCCTCAGTTAAATCAGTACCAGATTTTTTTCCTTCTGCAATCATTTTAGTCAAAGCTGACATTTCTGCTGCTGATTTTGCTGCACCCGGTTTTTTGATAGCCACTTTTGCGTAACGCATTTGAGGATAAACAGTGTTCATCAATTCGTTATAATAAGGTTTTGATTGCAATTTACGTTCTTTTTCAACGAAATCACCATCACCATTCATAATAGATTTTGCTTCTGCTTTTTGTTCTGCAGAAAGTCCACTCCCATCTACTAAACCACCAAATTCTGGTAAAGTTTCACCCATTACTTTTTTAGAGAAGTCAAATTTATATCCTGCAACTTCATCTTTTGTGTATTTGAATTTTTTGAGCATTTCACCAAAAGCCATTTGCAATGCTTTTGCACGTCCTTCTGCTAAACCAGCGTTCACTGTTTCAGTACCTTCAGGTGAGTGAGAAGAAGTACCTGTTGCGTTAAATGCAGGCATTTTAGTATCTTTGAACAAAGTAGCAATAAGCTCCATTGTCATTTTATTATTACCTGTATTAGGTGTGATGTTCACGCTACCTTTTTCGAAATTAACACCAATTTCTTGCATTTCGTCAGCTGGAGCAGAATAGTTATGGTCGCTATAAGCAAAAGGAGATTCTCCTTGTGTAGGGTTCAAACCATCAACAGGGCTTTTTACCAATCTACAAGTAGTTACAACACCTTTTACAAAACGTCCATCTTTTACTTTTAATCTTACAGGTCCAAATTCTTTTGTTTTTGCTTTATCACCTTCGCCTTTGCTTGCAATTCCTTTTAAAAACAAACCACCTACTTCAAATTTGTCTTGGTAAGCGAAACTTCCATTGGCAGATGTTTTTGGATCTTCTTTTTGGTTAAAATATTTATCACCATCAAAAGAAATAGCACCTGCTTTTTGTGCATCACTTGAATAAGGTTGCATATCTTGTTTGTTTTCGATATCACCTGGTTCGTAAACAAATTCTAAAGTATATTTTGTACCTTTTTTCATCATTTTTACAGGTAATTTTGCAGATACTTTAAAATCTACTTTGTTACCATGTAATTCGAGCGGATTGGGGTCAACTGTAATTTCTTGATCTTTTGCCAACTTTACCATTTCGGCTAATGGATTTTTGCAACTAGTAGCTAAGAAAGCACTACCTACAAAAACTAAACTTAAAACAAGCCTTTTTTGCGTCTTCATTGAAATTAAATATTTGTTTTTTAAACTAAATTTTATTTTGAAGTGCAATTTTAATATTTTTTTTTGTAAAAAACAAAAAAAGTTAAAAAAAAGATATACTTTTGCATTAAAATATTTTTTAAATAATAAAAAAATGCAAAAAATACAAAATTTTTTCGAAAAACAAGCCTTTGGTGTATGTACACGATTAGGCGTGTTGATGCGTGTATCTGCAAGTAGTATCCGCCTTTATTTTATTTATGCTTCCTTTCTTGCGTTTGGCTCACCGATTTTAATTTACTTAGTGTTGGCTTTTTGGTTTAATATTCGTAAACATTTTCGTAAGTCAAGAAATTATTATTCTTGGGACAGATAAAATGAAATGTATCTTTTATTTATTTTTTTCACTTTCTTTTTTTGTTGCCTCTTGTCAATCTCATTTTAACTTGAGACAGGAGGTGGCAGGATTAGATGGCATACAATTTATTTTTTATCATCAGAATAAAGAAAATGATACAATCATCAAGGTAACTTTAAAAGACAAACATTACAGACGTAATTTTGTAAATAGTTTATCTATCAAAAATCAAGAAAACATTGATTTAAAAACATTCGATAAAATAGGAAAAGTCATTTTTCAAAGAAAAAATATGAATGTAGTCTTATTAGAAGGTAAAATCTTTAAGAATAAAAAACAATATTATTTTTATTGTCAATTTCAACAAAAAAAATACATCAAAAAAATCAATCAAAACGGAATCGATTTATTAGATTTTGTACAGCAATTCCCCGAAAGTGTAAACGCATTACCACAATAAATACAATGATAAGAAATTTAATTTTTGATTTAGGACACGTAATTATAGACCTAAACGAACAAGCAGCAAAAGACGCACTCCAACAACTTGGCGAACAAGCATCTATAGAAGCCTACGCAATTAGCGACAAAAAACCTGAATTTTTGAATGATTTTGAAAAAGGTTTTCTAACAAATGATGAGTTTAGAAATATGTTCAGAAATTTTTTACAAACCAATAACAATGATGAACAATTAGACAAAGTTTGGAATGCTATTTTAGGCGATTTTCCACTCGAAAGATTGACATTGATTGATGAATTGAACCAACAAAAAAAATATCGAACTTTTTTATTGAGCAATACAAATGCTATTCATATCCCTGAAGTTGAAAATATTTTGCGTAAAAATTCTCAAAACCAATATACAACTTTGCAAACGCTTTTCGAAAAAGTGTATTATTCACAAGAAATGGGAATGAGAAAACCTGATGCAAAAATTTATGAACAAGTTTTGAAAGACAATGATTTAAAAGCAGAAGAAACATTTTTTTTTGATGATAATTTTGAGAACATTCAAAGTGCAAAATCAATTGGTATCAATGCTATTTTAATTATCCCAAAAGAAAAGGAAATTATCCAATTTTTTAAAAAAGATATAGAAAATAATTGGAGTTTTGATAATAATTTATGAATGTAACACCTGAAATTATTGAGCATTTGAGCAAAGATACTATACTTGCTCAAATTCTACATCTTAATATCGAGATTGATGAAAAAAATACTTGGTATTCAGATAAAAATATTTTTACTTCTTTGATAAGAGCAATTATTTATCAACAATTATCTGTGCAATCTGCGGCGGCGATCCATCAACGTTTTTTAGATTTGTTTGAAAACGATATTACTACCGAAAAAATAGTCAATATAAATGATGAAACTTATAAAAGCATTGGCGTTTCACGACAAAAGATTAGTTATCTAAAAAATTTGGCTCAATTTGCTACTCAAAATAATCTTAGTTTTGACTATATCAACACAATGTCTGATGATGCCATTATCAAATATCTTTCTCAAATCAAAGGAATTGGTGTTTGGACGGTACAAATGTTGCTTATTTTTGATTTTAAAAGACCTGATATTTTTCCACTTTTAGACCTTGCTATCCAAAACGCTATTGTGAATTTATATGAGATTGAAGAAAAAAAAGGAAAAGTTATGCTCAATAAAGTAGAAGAAATTGCAAAGAATTGGCAGCCTTATCGAACATTTGCTTGTTTGTATTTGTGGGCAATAAAAGACTCAAATCCATAAAGTTATAAATTTATTCAAAAATTTTGACAAGTGTCTTTAACAAAAAAATAAAGGCTCTATATAATTTTACTTCAAAAATTGAAAAATATTGATTGAGCAAACTGAAACAAGTATTTACCCAAAAACTGCTTTTATTTCTAAAACACGTTAAAAAATATACTATCAAGCAAAATTATATAGAGTCTAAAATATTAACTCTTTTTCCAATTAGCCAAACAAAGTTGTCCTTCTATTTCAAATAATTGAATAGCATCTAACTCTCTCAAAATTGCATCAATATCTCTTGCTATTGTAAAAAAATTGATAGATTCGTGCATTACTATACCCTTTGGATTGATGATAAATGTGCCTCTCAAAGCAATAGGTGAACCTTCGAAAGCTAATCTTCCATCGTCATCATAGCCATAATCACCACCCAAAACGCCATAATTAGTAGCAATCGTTTTTGGTAAATCAGCAATCAAAGGAAAAGTGATGCCTTCGATACCGTTCTGGTCGCGTGGCGTTTTTAACCAAGCTTTGTGGCACTCATCACTATCACCTGAACAACCAATTACAACTGCGTTTCTACTTTCAAAATCTGCTAATCTTTCTTGAAATGCCCAAAATTCTGTTGGACATACGCCTGAAAAATCTTTTGGATAGAAAAATAAAACTACATATTTTCCTTCAAATTTTTCCAAAGAAAAACTTTGTTCAACTTCATTGCCAATAACGGCTGGGGCTTGAAAAGCAGGTGCTTTTTTAAGAACTAAACTCATAATTATATTGTTATTTTAATATTTTAACTGATAGAGTAACATTTTTTAAGTGAATTATGTTTATAATAAAAAGTATTTTTTAATTTTTCTTTACCATAATGAATTCATTTCCTAACACAGAACTTATTTTGAATGATGATAAAAGTGTTTATCATTTGCATTTACGCCCTGAACACATTGCTGATACCATTTTTTTGGTTGGTGACCAAGACAGAGTAGCAGAAGTTTCACAGCATTTTGACTCGATAGAACACAAAATTCAACATAGAGAATTTGTTACACATACAGGTTATATAGGAAAAAAGCGTCTGTCTGTTGTCTCTTCGGGAATAGGTACAGACAATGTAGAGATTCTTTTGACTGAATTGGACGCATTGGTCAATATTGACCTTGAAACAAGAACTATCAAAAAAAACCTTACTTCTTTGAAAATGATTCGATTAGGAACATCAGGAAGTTTAAGACCAGAAATAGAAGTTGGGACGATTTTAATTTCTGATTTTGCGGTGGGTTTGGATAATTTGATGTATTTTTATCAACAAAATCAAACAGATACGGAGAAAAAAATAGCACTTCGTCTTTTTACTTTTCTTTCATTAGGATTTATACCTTCTTGTACGCAAGCAGACCAAAATTGGCTGAACGAATGGCATCAAAAAACAAATTTTATCAAAGGAAATACAATTACTTGTCCAGGATTTTATGCACCACAAGGTAGAAATTTGCGACTTAAAAATAGTTTTGACAATCTAAAACAAAAATATTATGACTTTGATTTTCAAGGTTTTAAGTTTCATAATTTGGAGATGGAAACAGCGGGTTATTATGCGTTTGCACGTTTGTTTGGGCATCAAATTATTTCTGTTAATGCACTTTTAGCCAACAGATATACAGGCATTTTTGCAGAAAATCCAAATAAGATTGTTCAAGATATGATAAAAACTGTTTTGAGTTATGTCTAAAACCTTGTTTAGATATTTATATTTTTAACAAAATAACTCGTTCAAATACAGATGATTGAACGAGTCATTTTTTATTTTAAAATCGTTTTTTGATTTTGATTTTTCCTTTTCGTGAATTGATTTTAAAAATATTTTCACTCGAACCCATTTCTTTTTCTTTTAATTTTGGTAATTGATATTTTTTTGTTCTTACATCAGCATTACCATTATTTGTCATGCTGCCTGCTGATTCATTTTTAGCATTTATATTTGTTTCAAAATCATTCTCAACTACATTTTCCTGGTTTTGCATTTGCAAAAAAGCATTTGTTTTTTCGGGGATATTCAAAGTAATATTACCTGTAATATTTGTAAAAGAAATAGGTTTTTGAGGCGTAACTTCCGCAAAATCTGCTTCAATATCTCCGTCATCATTTTGCACAAAAGCCCAACCTTTTATTTCTGTCAAGGTAATTTTTCCTTTTCGAGATTGCAATTCTATGCCTGATTTTATTTTTTTGATGTCGATATTTCCCTCATCAGTCCACCTAATTTTAAGATAAGTTTGGTAAGGAACCAAAATATGATATTCAGACATTTGAACAGATGCACTCCTAAAATAACTTATTTTATCTTGCTTATCTATTGCAAAAGGTGTATCTTTCGGATTAACACTCACAGCAATCGTATCACCTGCGTAACCCTCTATTTTCAAGTTTCCTCTATACCCTTCAACAACCAAAGTAGATGTATTCTGAGCATTCGAATAAGAAAAAAGAAAAATGAAAAGAGTAAAATAAATTTTTAAAAACTTGATTATCATTTGTTTTTGTTTTTTTATTAAATTGAGGTTAAAAATTACATACTTTCCAAAGCATCTTCTATACTATCTCTTACAATGGGGTGTAAATCTTGTTCTAATAATTGATTTAAAGACAACGCTCCTTCCAAAATATGATTTTTGACAATCCAATCAAGCGTTACTAATTGTGAATGTGTATTTTTGATGTAAGGTAGTTGCGCCAATACTTGTTTACGCACATCTTCATCTTGCCCATATTTTTCTAATTCTGATAAGGCTGCTAATTGTTCGTGAACATTTGAATTATTTTTGATATATGCCAAATAATCTTGCAAATTAACCTTTTTTTGATAAATTTTCACAATTTTTTCAGTATTCAACGGACTGTCATTTTCTTTGTTAATCGCCCTTGAATATGCTTTTATTTCTGCTTTAATAGGCAAAGATGATGATTCTATTTCCATACTTTTACCAAAAGAATCATTATTATTATGTTTACTTTCTACTATTTCAGTTGCTTTATCATCATTTTTTTGATTTTTTGCATACACATCTACATTTTTTTGATTGATAATAGATGCATCATTTTTTTCTTTTGATGTATCTATTTGTATTATCTTTTGAGTTTTTTGGGTTGTTACTATTCTTTCTTTTTGTTTTTCAGTTTGATTATTGATAGCAAACCACAAAGTCAGTGCAGTCAAACTCACTCCAAAAGCAACAGTTGTTTTGAACCTACTCATTGTCCACCATTGTTGTAGATTTTCTAACCAAATTAGCCAATTTTTCTTTGATTTTTGATTTTTTTGGGCATCGCTTAACATAGCATAAAAGTCCATTTTTAGATGAGGTTTTGCATCAGCCAATGGAGTTTTTTTAACAAAATAAATAGTAGATTTTAATTCATCTAATTCACTTTGAAATTCAGGGAATTTTTGCAGGTAAGCTTTTATTCTGTATTCAGTTGCTTCATCGGTTTTACCTTTCAAAAAATCTATCAAATAAGGCTCTATTTCTTCGTAACGCATATTAGTCGTTTATTTTTATGTAGGAATGTGGTTTTTCTAAGTATTAAAAAATCTTTTTTTTAATTTTTGATTTTTTTATAAATTATTCAAATTATACTTTTGTACTACTTCTTTCAATGATTGCAATGCACGATGTATTCGGACACGCACCAAATTTTCAGTAATATTAAATAATTTCGCCAAGTCTTTGTATTCCATTTCTTCTAATTGACTCAAAACTAAAATTTCTCTTTTGTCGTGAGGTAATTTTTCTAAAGCAGCATACAAAACTTTTAATTTTTCTTCTTTTTCTGCATTTTCATATTCATTGTTATCAGCAAATTTAATATTTTTTTCACTATGAACTTTGTCCAAAGAGTCAATATTTAATTTTTGTTTTTTGAAATGGTCATATTGAACATTGCGTGCAATCTGATAAAACCAAGCCTTAAAAGCCGAATTTTCTTTATAAGAATGTTTGTATTTGATAATACGCTCAAAAACTTGTTGCGTCAAATCATTACTCAAATCTTCATCAAAAGTTGTTCGTAAATAAAAGTTATACAAACGAATGTGATACCTCTCAAAAAGAAGTCCTAATTGTTCGATTTGTCCTTGACAAACCTTTAGCATTATTTGTTCGTCTGAAAGTTGCAAAATAAGATAGTTGGGTTTTGTTTGAAAATTTAATTAAGATACTTATTTCCTATAAAAATATTACAAGAATTATTTATTTTTTTCTAAAAAATATAAAAAGATAGATTGGTAAGTGTAAATTGATTGTTTTTTTGGAATATTATTATTAGGTAATTTATAGTTGGCTATGACTTTTATTAGATTGAGGGTTTGATGCCATTTACAAAATACATTCCTACATTTCCCACGTTTTTAACGGGTAAATCACCTCTAAATTCACATAAAAAATTATCTTTTATAAGCTGATAAGTTGTCGATGAGATATTAATTTTGTCTGCTTCTCCGTTGCTTTCCATTCTGCTTGCAATATTGACTGCATCTCCCCAAATATCATAAGCAAATTTCTTTTTGCCTACAACTCCTGCTACCAGTTCTCCTGTGTGTATGCCTATACGTAGGTGCCAAGTTTCTTTATTTTGTTCTTTACGAGTAATTTGCCATTTATCCATAAAAGCCTTTATTTCAAGGGCTGCATAAATTGTATCTATAGGGTTTGTATCGTTAGCGATAGGTAATCCACCTGCACACATATAAGAATCACCAATTGTTTTAATTTTTTCTAAACCATACTTTTCAATAATTTCATCAAAACCCAAGAAACAATAGTTTAATTCCTCAATAATTTCTGTAGGTGAAAGTTGCGATGCCATACGTGTAAATCCCTTAAAATCTGTAAACAAAACACTTGCTTTTTTATAATATTGAGGTATTGCTTCTCCTGTATCTTTAAGTTGTTTTGCAATAGAAAAAGGTAAAATATTGAGCAATAATTCATCGGATTTACGTTGTTCTTCTATAATAGTATCTCTATTAGTTTCTATTTCTTCCTTTTGTTGGGCAATATCTTGGTATTGTTCTTCTAAAATAGTAGATTGTTCTTCCAAAAGTTTTGCTTGTTTTTGAGTATCAGCCAAAAGCTCTCGTACTTTTATTGCGTTTTTTTGGCTATGAAAGCCTATGCCCAAATTTAATACTGCAACATCTATAAAATCAAGTATATTTTGTAATTCTTCTTTTGGAACTTCACCTATTTCCATAATACCTATAAGTTCACCTTCAAATAGAAAGGGAGCCATGATTAGATTACTTGCGTGGGTTTTACCGAGTGAAGATGATATTTCAAAATAATTATTAGATAAGTCAGAAATTACTTCAACGTGGTTTTTTTGTTTTTTATTAGCCTTTTCTAAAATTTCTTTTGCTTTTTGTCCTAAAAGTCCTTCACCTACACTAATTATAGGTATTTTATTGGTAATAGCGTAACCTGCTGCAAAATCTAAACATGTTTTTTGAGTATCAAGTAAATAAATACTTCCAATTTTAGCCTTAGTATAAATAATAAAAAACATAATAATTTCTTGTGTAAAATTATCCATATTAAGTTGTGCATCTATACTTTCGTTGATTATTTGGGCAAGGTCAGCCCTGCCGTTGCGTATGCGTTCTCTTTTTTGTAATTCTTGTTGGTTATATTTTAGATTTTGTGTCATTTTTTGGAACATAAGTGCAAGACTTCCAATTTCATCATTACTCACATTATCTTTATGAATCTGGACTTCTAAATTTCCATCAATAACTTGTTTAGTTGCCTTTTCTAAATTTTTGATAGGTTTTAGAATAAGATTTACCAAAAACCAAACCAAAGGAACAGCAATTGTAATCGGAAAAAGCAGTAAAAGTATATTAATAAATACATTAGTACGATAAATATTTTGAATAAAATTTAATTCATTACTAAAGTTTTCTTTGTTCAAATCCATTAACATATCCAAGATCCCAAGCATTGCATCAAAAATTTGTTTTGGCTCACTTTCCAAAAAATATAATGCTTTTTCATTATGATTAGCGCGTGAATATTTTAGAAATTCCATACTCATTTTTTGGTATTCGCTCCAAAATTTATCAAAATCTTGATATATTTTATTTACCTTTTCGTTTCTTTGATAATTTTTTTTTAAAAAATGGTAATATTCTTTCTTATTTTTCAAAATTTCTTGTATAATTTCTTTCATTTCATCTTCTTCTAATTGCATTTTGAGTGTATCACTTGTACTCACATGATTTATTTGAGAAGAACGCAGGTCTGATAAAAGATATTTGAGGTCTGAAAGATCAATAATCGCAGGAAAGTGAATATTGGCAATATTTTCGTTAGAACTTTGCAAATAAGACAAGCGAATATTCGAATAAATATTTACAGATAGAAGTATAACAATGATAAGTCCGAAACTAAATCCTAATTTATGAATAAGTTTTAAGTTTTGTATAAAACGCATAATAGTTTGGTAGTCAATAAATGAGTGATAAATAATTTTGATAAATACATAAAGAACCAAAAAAAAATTTAATTTTTCATTATTTTTGGTAAAATTATTAAAAACAAAAACAAAAAATAAGATTTAATAAAGTTTTCTGCATAAAATATGCCATTTCAATCTCCGCTAAACAAAAAACTTTCACTATAAGAAATAAAGGGCAAAGCATCTGGATAAGCAATGTGTATCAATCCATCATTTAACTGAAATTCTATGGCTCCAATCTTAAAATTTGTATATTTTTTGGCGTGTAAAGGCTGAAAAAAATAATTATCATAAAAAATAATACTATTTTTTTTTGTTTTTTTGATTGACAAAACATCAAAAGCATAATAAAAATCAAAATAAAATTGTTTACAAACGTGAACATTTTTGCCTTTGTCCTTCTCCAAAACCAAAGGTCTAAAAATGATAATATTCTTATCATTTTTAATCGCTTCTTTTACTTCTTCATTCGCCAAAAGTTGTTTTGAGTCAAAATAAAAAGTATCTTTACCACCTTTACAATAATGATTTAATAATTCAGAAGCCTGTGGATATTTCCAACTTCCTACCATAATCATACTTTGATAAATAGTTTGTAGAAATAATTTGTCTGAAAAAGTTGTTTCTTGATTATCAGCACGCTCCTCGATATATTTCAATTTTTCGTGGATAAATCCTGCATCTCCAACAAATCGAATGATAAAAATAACAAACAATAACAACACAATAAAACCAATGACAAAGTATTGTACTATTTTAATTTTTTTCATTCGAAATTTATTATGTTAAAAAGTAATAAATTAAAAGTGTTTAATTACTAACTTCTTGGGTGGAAATTGATAATTGTTTGTTTTAAATAATCTCTATCCAAATGTGTATAAAGTTCGGTAGTTGTGATAGATTCGTGTCCTAACATATCTTGTACTGCTCTCAAATCAGCACCACCTTCTATCAAATGCGTTGCAAAAGTATGCCTAAATGTATGTGGACTAATTGGTTTTTTGATTTCTGCTAATTTTGCGGCTTTTTGAATGGCTGTAAATACGCTGATTCGTGATAAACTTCCTCCTCTCCTATTCAAAAAAACAATGTCTTGGCATTTGGGTTTGATAGGAATATTAGGTCTTATTTCTTTGAGATAAATGATAAGATAATGCAAAGCCTGTTCACCAATGGGTACAAATCTTTCTTTATTTCCTTTTCCTGTTACTTTCAAAAAACCTTCTTCGGCATAAATTCTGCTCAAAGTCAAGCCTACAAGTTCTGAAACCCTTAACCCTGAACTGTACAAAATTTCGGTAATGACTCTATTTCTTGCGTCATCTTGTCTTGACAAATCAAATGTTTTTAAAATTTTATCTACTTCTTCAACACTCAAAACGTCAGGTAATTTTCGGGTAGTTTTTGGTGTTTCGATGAGTTCACTGGGGTCATTTTTAATAATATCTTCTATCAATAAGAATTTAAAAAATGCTTTTATACCTGATAAAATTCTTCCTTTTGACATTTCTGCCAAACCCAAAAGCGATAAATATTGCAAAAATTTTGTAAGATGTGTAATTTCTATTTGCAATGGTGATACATCAATTTGAGTTATTTCCAAAAATTCTTTTAATTTATTGACATCACGCCAATAAGCATCTAAGGAATTTTTAGTAAAATTTCTTTCTAATATAAGGTATTCTTTGAATTGTTGGATATAAATAGACCAAGACATATTTTTGTATTTTGTGATAGGGATAGAAGCAGACTTGCAGAGACAAAAGAGAGAAAAACGAGGCTTTTGCGAGTTTTTTCTCTCTTTTTGGCTCTGTGCTTTGCACGATAGCCCGTAATCACCCAAATTTATTATTTTTCAGACTTAAACATAATTCAATTACTTATAAATAAAATCTGTGCGGATTAAGATATTTTTGGTGGTAATTTGAAATAATAGTCAGCCCTTCGTAAACTACGGTACAGACTATTATTTCAAATTAAAAAATTATTTTAAACATTTTTCATAAAACGTGGTCTGTACCGAAGTTTACGGAGGTCTGACCGCATTTTATGAAAAATTACACACTTTTTTGAACAATTATTATCCCGAACTCACGTTAAACATACAAAAAAATGCCTTTAAATTAATTTAAAGGCATTTTTTATTATTTTTCTCCTCTAATTTTATCAATCAAGGCATCAGAAATTCCATTGGTAGAAAAACCACCATCATGGAAAAGATTTTGCATTGTAACCATTCTTGTCAAATCAGAAAACAAAGAAATAACATAATTAGCACAATCTTCTGCACTTGCATTGCCTAAGGGAGAGAGCATCTCTGCAAAGGCATAAAAAGCATCAAAACCATCAATGCCTGAACCTGCGGTAGTTTTGGTAGGTGATTGTGAAATTGTATTCACTCTTACTTTTTTTAGTTTTCCATAACGTTCTCCATAACTTCTTGCGATTGATTCTAAGACTGCTTTTGCTTGTGCCATATCGGAATAATTGCCAAAAGTACGTTGTGCCGCAATATAAGAAAGAGCAACCACTGAGCCCCACTCATTGATAGCATCTAATTTTTCTGCTGTTTGTAACAATTTATGAAAAGACAAGGCAGAAATATCAATACTTTGTAAAAAATAATCATATTTCAAATCACCATAAGGTCTTTCTTTGCGAACATTTGGACTCATACCGATAGAATGCAATACAAAATCCATTTTTCCACCTAAGTGAGCAATGGCTTGTGTATATAGATTTTCTAAATCTTCTACTTTGGTGGCATCAGCAGGAATTACAATGGTATTACAAGCGGTTGCTAATTCATTGATTTTCCCCATACGCATCGCTACGGGTGCATTTGTGAGTACAAAAGTTGCACCTTCTTCATAAGCACGCAAAGCTACTTTCCAAGCGATAGAATTTTCATCTAATGCACCTGTAATAATTCCTTTTTTTCCTTTTAATAATTGATAATTCATTTTTTAATGGATTTTTAAATACTCGAAAAAATTGTTTATGAAACCAAAATTTATTATATAATCAACATTGCATCTCCATAGCTAAAAAATCTATATTTTTCTCTTACGGCTGTTTCATAAGCCTCCATAATGAGTTCATAACCACCAAAAGTACAAGTAGTCATAAAAAGTGTAGATTGTGGCAAATGAAAACTTGTAACCAAAGCATTAGGTACTTTAAAATCATAAGGAGCAAAAATAAACTTATCTGTCCAACCATTAACAGGTTTTAATCTGCCTACAGCTGACACAGACGATTCTAAGGCTTTTACAGTAGTTGTACCAATGGCACAGATACGCCTTTTTTGGTCTAAGGCATCATTAATCATTTTGGCACTGCTTTCTAAAATTTCAAAGTTTTCAGAATCTGCTTTGTGTTTTGTCAAATCTTCTACATCGACACTTCTAAAAGTTCCTAAACCAATATGTAGTGTAATGGGTGCAATATCTACACCTTTGAGTTCGAGACGTTGTAATAATTGTCTTGTAAAATGCAGTCCTGCGGTAGGGGCTGCTACTGCTCCTATATTTTTAGCATAAATTGTTTGAAATCTCTGCTCGTCTTCTATAGTAATTTTTCTTTGAGAATATATATTTTTAGGTAATGGTGTTTCACCAATTCCATACACTATATCATAAAAATCGGGTTTATCATACAAAAAACGGATTGTTCTGCCTCTTGATGTGGTGTTATCGACTACCTCTGCCACTAAATCACTGTCTCCAAAAAAAAGTTTATTACCTACTCTTATTTTTCGGGCAGGGTCTACCAATACGTCCCAGAGATGTTCTGTTTGGCTAAGTTCTCTTAATAAAAATACTTCAATTTTAGCCCCTGTTTTTTCTTTGCTTCCATAGAGACGTGCAGGAAAAACTTTTGTATCATTGATGACAACTATATCTTTTTCGTCAAAATAGTCAATAATATCTTTAAATACTTTATGCTCAATTTTACCTGTATCTTTATGAACAACCATCAATCTTGCTTCATCGCGATTAGGTGTAGGGTGCAAAGCGATTAAACTATCAGGTAGAATAAAACGAAACTCAGAAAGCTTCATAATTAGAATTTTAAAAAGTGATATAAAATAAACGGCAAAGTTAAACCATTTTTGAAATAAAATGAAAATATTTGAATATTTTTTTAAAAACTATTCTGATACAAATAAAAAATAACAAATAAAAATAATTTAAGTAATTGATTATCAATATTTTATTATTTATTTTTTTAATTGATTGTTTTTTTATAATTGTTTTTATAACGTTTGTGAGCGTATTCTCTTTTTGTGTTTGGTTATTTTTGTATTTTTTGTGTGATGTCAAGGTTTATACAGAGGAAATATTTTGACAGAATTACAGGATTTTCATGATTTTTTTATTCAAATCCAAAAGTGATAAATTTTTTCTGTTTTAAAAGCATTATTCAAACGGAATAAATTTAGCTTTTGCAGGCAGTAAAAATTTCATAAAACTAACCTCGTTTTGAGTAAGACATTTTTTATATTTTCTTGATGAAACATCAAAATAAGAAATTTCATCTTCAAAATTAATATCATCAATACTCATAACAATTCTAATAGACGCTGCATTACCAAATTCATTAAGATAGTATTTCATTTTTTCAAATTTATCTAATATACTAACCTCATTAAATTGAAAACCTATTTTATCAGAAATCGATTTAGCTGGACTACCTGCATAAATTTCATTATATTTCATATCTTTTGTTACGACTGAACCAACCATAGCCATTGACTTATCTTCTGCATCAATAGGAGATATAATACAATGCCCAACAAACCACACATCACTTCCTATTTTCATAGGTTTTTCTGAAAGAAATCTGCATCCTTCCAGTGTGTCTCCATATTTTATATGACTCCAAAGTTGAGAATGCGCACCTATCCCGCAATTATTGCCAATGGTAGTACCTCCTATAGAATCTATAATTGTATATTGACCAATCCAAGCATTATGTCCAATTTTACAAGGTAAATATCCATGTATATTTGTATGATGTTGTATTTTAGAATAATCTCCTAACTTAAAATCATCGCATATAATTTGAACATCATTACCAATGTAACAATTATCTCCTATGACAATATTTTTTGCATTACCATTTACACCTCTTATAGTAGCATTAGGCTCTATGAATGTATTTTTGCCTATCACTAAATTGTCTGCTCTTACATTGTTATAATTCATACTTTTAATTATTTAGTTTATAATTTTATCTATTAAATAAATAGGTCTATTTTTTACGCCCTGAAAAATTTTACCAACATAAAGTCCGACTATGCCCAATGTCATCATTATCAAACCCGAGAAAAACCAAATGGAAATCATCAAACTTGTATAACCTGCTACAGTTATCATACTCAAAAAGTACTGTATAATGAATACAAAGGCAAAAATAAAGGATAAAAATGAAATCATTAAACCTAATTTAACGATTATTCGTAAAGGTTTATCAGAATAAGCCAAAATAATATCCAAGGCTAAATTAAGCAATTTTTTGAAATTATAACTACTTTTACCTTCCTCTCGTGCTGCGTGTTTTACTTCCAATTTTGTTTGTCGAAAACCAACCCACTGCACCATTACGGGAAAAATGCGGATACTTTCTCTCATTTGACAAACTGCTTCGATTACTTTTTGATGATAAATACCAAAATTAGCAACTGATGGATCCTGTTTTGTACCTGTGAGATAAGATAATATTTTATAAAAAAGAAAAGAAAATATCTTTTTGAAAAAGTTATCTTGTCTATTTTTTCTCTGTGCTAACACAACATCAAATCCTTCTTGTGCTTTTTGGTACAAATGTGGTATTTCTTCTGGTCTATCTTGCAAATCACAATCCATTACCACAATCCACTCACCTTTTGCATGGTCGAGTCCTGTGGTGATAGCGTAATGTTGTCCAAAATTACGACTTAATTGAATACCTTTTACTTTTTTATTTTTCTGACAATTTTGCTCTATTTTTTGCCAAGAATTATCAGGTGAGCCATCTTCTACTAAGATAATTTCAAAATTTTCTGTAATTTTGGTTACATTTTCGATGATTTTTTCTACTAATTTATCCACTATTTTTTCAGCACGATAAACAGGAGAAACGATAGATATTTTTATATCAGCCATTTGAAAAATATTTTGTATTATTTTTTTTATCAGCAAAAGAAAGTATTTTTATTGATAAAATTCGATAATATTGTTAATAATAAGCGTTTGTTGTTCTTTTGTTAGTTCATAATAAAAAGGCAGACGCAATAATTTATCTGTATAGTTATCACTATTTTTCAGAGAACGCCCATCATGTTTATCTTTATAAAATGGCGAACTGTGCAAGGAAAGATAATGAAAAACTACCATCATATTTTTTTCTTTCAAAAACTGCACAAGCGAAGTACGTTCTTCCAAAGAATTACATACAATATAAAACATGTGAGCATTATTAGTGGCATATTCAGGGATTTTTGGTAAAGAAATTTTATTTTTTTCTTCTAATATTTTCAAACCTAAATAATAATTTTGCCAAATTTCTTTTCTACGTGCTTGAATATTGTCCAAGTTTTCGAGTTGCGCATATAAAAATGCGGCGATAATATCAGAAGGTAAAAAAGAACTTCCTACATCTACCCAACCATATTTATCAACTTCACCTCTAAAAAATGCACTTCTATTCGTTCCTTTCTCTCTGATAATTTCGGCTCTTTGTATAAATTTTTCATCATTGATGACCAACATTCCGCCTTCGCCTGCGATAATATTTTTAGTTTCGTGAAACGAAAAAGCAGATAAATGTCCTATGCTTCCAAGTGATTTTTTACCGTTTTTTCCTGTATGGAAACTATCAATGGCTTGTGCAGCATCTTCGACTACATACAAATTATATTGGTTGGCAATTTGTATTATTTTATCCATATCACAGGCTATTCCTGCGTAATGCACAACAATAATTACCTTTGTTTTAGGAGTGATGAGTGCTTCTAATGTATTTGCATCAATATTAGGTATGTTTTCTTCGCTATCTGCAAAGATAATTTTTGCACCGCGTAACACAAACGCATTGACCGTACTAACAAATGTGTAACTTGGTGCAATGATTTCATCGCCTTCTTTTATATCCAAAAGAATGGCACACATTTCTAAGGCATCAGTACAAGAAGTAGTAAGCAAACATTTTTTGAAGTTGTATTTTTGTTCAAAAAATTGGTGGCATTTTTTTGTAAAAATTCCATCGCCTGATATTTTTCCTGATAAAACGGCTTGTTGGATATAGTCAGTTTCTTTGCCTGATAAATAAGGTTTATTGAATGGGATTTGCATAATTATTTGAGTAGTAAAAATATTTCTCCTGATTTATCATCTTTAAATTCTTCTTTTATTAACGATTTAATTTTTGTAGATACTTTAGCCTCTTTGCTTATTACTATATATTCTATCTTATATTTTTTTATAAAGTCAATTTGACTTTGTTCTATTGATTGAAATATTTTTTTTTCCTTTTGTAATTTTACATACTTATAAAATGTACTATTTTCAAGATTTTTTTTGTAGGTAGCATAAAAAAAAGAATTTTTTTTATGCTTATCGATACTAAAAACGGTTACATCAACTGTATGTGTATTTCTTTTAAAAAGAGATAAATAACAACCTAATGCGCTCGTATTTGATGTAGTATAGGGACTTGAGTAGATATCTTCTTGATGAAAGCAAACACCAATCTTATTATTAATATTTTTAAATTCATTCTTTATGTTTTGAATAAATGAATATCCAAAATTTTGATTTCGTTTGTCAACAAATAATTGATTTATTCCCATAAAAATAAACACAGTCGAAAATACAAAGGTAAGTATTTTTATTTTTTTAGTTAATGGTACAAAAATACTATATGAAATAATTATAACAGAAAGTATATGAAAAATGGGTGTAGATATATTATAAAACAATTGACTTGCGTTTAAATTGGTTTGCATAACTGCCCAAGATAATAAACCACATAAGTAGATAGATAAAAAAACAAGGAGAAATGAGTTTTTCAAAATATGTTTTTTTAATACTTTACTATAAAAAAATATAAGAACAAGAATAGGAAAATATATAACAAATAGTTGAATATTTGTACCAACAATGATATTAAATCCTGTTTTTAAGTACTGAAATGTTATTGAATGAGTAGAAAGGGTTTTATCATTCTTTTCTATGAATAAAAAGTAAAAAATTCCGATAAAAAGAGTAGAAATAGTGATAAAAAATAAATTATCTATTATTATTTTTTTATTTTCTTTGTAAACAAAAAAATCTATACAAACCCATAAGAATATCCCTGAAACTATCGCAGGTGCTACTGGAGTATAAAAAAAACATAAAAATAATAGACTAAGCACACCCTTGTTTTTATCTTTATGAACAAAATGATAAAAAGCCAATAATATAAAAACATACACTATTGCTATTTTTGGGATACTCCAAATAGTTGTACTAAGTGAGCTTATGTTTTTTAATAAGGGAATATATTGAAAAAAAGAAAAATCTAGACAACTAAAAAACAAAAGAAAAAAGATAAAAATTTTTACAAAAACAGTGGGTTTTGTCCAAGTTGATACAATAGACATAAAACCATAATAAATTAAGACATTAAATATACCAAATGTAACAATACTTAGGTTAAATAGGTATGAACCTGAAAGAAAATAACTTATAGAGGCTGCTGCCCAAATTTCTATGTAGTGATAGGGGGTGAGATAGTTTTGAGGATAAATGTATTCTAATGAATAATTCTCAATACCAAATTGTGTAACATATTCACACATTTTAGCATAAAATATATAATCTGCATTGGGAAGTATAATATAATCTTTGAAAGTAAAAAAAGGGATTACCTTAATAATGTACGTTAGAATAATTACTATTAGTAGTTCACAAGCCATAAAAATAATTTTTTTATTATCTTTTAGTGATGACTTATGAATAATTTTTTTTTTGTATAATAAAAATGGAATTATTAAAATAGAACTCCCCAATAATATTGTTCTAAAATTTGTTTTTATCACAGCAAAAACAACACTAAATGTTATTATACCTATCAGTATATTTGAAAAAATAAAAAAGTACTTATTTTCACAATTTTTATTAAATATTCTTTGAATCATGAATCCTAACAAAAAAGAGAAAAAAATAGTAAGAATAAAATTCAGAAAATATAAAACATAATTATCTAGCATAATTTTTTACTGAAAAATAGTATGGGTAACATAAAAAATATAAAAATTCCGCTTTATCTCGAAATAATAAACACCCCTAAAATAATTAAACTTAAACCTATAAGTTTTGACCAAGTGAATACCTCATCAAATATAAATAAACTCAATATAAACACTAATACAAAAGACAAACTCATAAAAGGATACGCAAAAGACAATTCAAACTTAGTAAGCACTGCACCCCAGCAAAAACTCGCCAAAAACGCCGCAGCCAAACCTGATATTATCCAAAAGTCCATAAAAGCATTAATCATAAACCAAGTTTTATCTAAAAAAAACTCAGTTTCAGGCATCTGTCCTTTCAAACTCATTCGCCATTTGATAACTAACTGACCATAAACCGTGAAAAATATAGTCAATGCAATATATATATAACCCATTTTGTGTAGTAGATAGCATAATCTGCAAAGATAAATGATAAAAATGAAATTACCAAAACTAATTTATTTTTGTTCAAAAAGCACGCTTAACTCTTTCAAAAATATATTGATTTTTTTTCTTCAATCAATAGGATTTATTGAATCAGGTTGGCATTTTATACTAAAAAATATATTTGACTTTGATAATATTTTAGTAATAGATTTTGTAGATTTGATTTATATTATTTAAATTAATAATAATTATAAAACAATATTTTTAACATCTTCAAAATAAATTTTTGTATGAGTAGAAAAATAAGACAAAGTAGTTATTAACAAACAAGTACTTAAAAGAAATTAAAAAGTAATAAACTTTTTCCAAAAATCATTTTCATATTTCTCCCAAGCATGAACCCCAAAAGGTAATTGTTCTTGATTTAGTTTATAACAATAAGACGGTAATTCTTCAAATGCAAATTTAAGAGCAGTTTGAGTGGTAGGTACTTTGTAAAAAGGAAAATAACAAGGTACATATATTCCCCATATAATATCTTCATTATGGCTAAAATTTTCTATGTTTATGCCTATATAAGTGAGTTTTTTAGCTATTCTTATAAATGTTTTAATTTTTCTAAGTGAGAATCCGCCATTGCCTACAAAAATTTTTTTTCCTTTTGAGAAATTAAATTTTTTTTTAATGATTTTTAATAAAAAATTCTTAGAATTAGTCGCCTGTGCATAATGTAATCTATTCTTTTCAATGTTATGTTCTGAAATCCAAGGTGCGCCTATATAATCATATTTTTGCTCACACCAGTATTCTAATTTATCATAAAAGACATAAGCATCGAGTTGATATAACAACATGTAGTCATAATTAGAAAACCTTTCATAGAAAGTTGGTAATAAAAGTAATTTACTGTAATTGATAACTGATTCGAAATAAAAAGCATCAAAAAAATAAGTTTTTAATTCTTTATTTACTTGATAATAAGAATCACAATCCATACCTTCAGGGGCAACTAATATTATACTATATTTATTATTAAAAGTAGTAGTACATTGTTTCAAAGAAATAATCTCTAAATCGGTTAAAACGGGTTTATATACAGGTATTACAATTACAATTTTATTTTTCATTTTTATATGCAAATATTTCTACTTGAAAATCAAATCCTTCTCCATTTTTTTGTAAAAATGGAAATTTTGGAGTATTAGCCTCCTTTACAATATATCTAAATTTATTATTAGTTAATATTTGTAATATTTCTGATAGTCTTTGGGTTTTTTCATAAAAAGAGTGGTATTCTATAAATAAATAATCTATGTTTTTTAAATAATCTTGGCAATCTACAATAACTTCATATTCTGCTCCCTCTATATCTATTTTGAGAAAATCTATTTTTTTAAATTCTCTTAATATATCCAATAATCTTATGGCTTCTACCTTAGTTTTTTTTGTACTACTATCTTTACTACTCTCTGTAATTTTACCAGAAAATCCACCTTCCATTTCAAAAGTAATAGTTTCATTCTTATTCCAAATAGCATTTTGTCGTACCGATATATTTTCTAAATTATTTACTGCTATATTATGTTTTAGTACTTCAAATATATTAGGGTCTGGTTCGAATGAAATAATTTTTGCCTCAGGATATAATTTCTTAAAATAAAGAATACTTAAACCTATATTAGAACCACAATCTATAATCAAAGGTTCTAAATTTTTAGTTTCAAATCTATAATTATGTCTTAAGTAAATTTCTTCATAACCAGATAGAAACGATTTACCATCAACTATAAGAATATCACTATCAAGATTTAATAAAAAAGTTGTAGTTTTAGTGTAACGTGGAAAATAAGTCAATCTATGTTTTTCTTTGTATTCTTTATCAAAAAACATGCTGTATTTATGCTTTATTTTTTCAATGATTTTGTTTATCATAATGAAATTATTTTTTTTATTTTATTTTTTATTCTTCTAATAAAACTTTCTTTGGGAAGTATTGCATAGCTAAAAGTAAAATCATCTGCTTTTTGATGGATTTTAATATCAAGAGTATTACTGAAATGATTTATATATGATAGTGGTATGGTTTTTAAGTATGAAAGTTTATTAACCGATTTCGTATGAGTTGCATCATCTCCAAAACCAAGATTACTTATAAGATTAACATTAGGAACAATACTAACTGACTTAGATTTCCAAATTGAAAAAAACCATTGATAATCCCAAGTATCGATTTGTTCTATTTGATTAAAAATATTTAACCAATATGTTTTTTCGTTGTTTGAGAAATTGTAATAATCTAAAATAGAGAGTAAATTATTACCTATTTTATTATTTATACGAAAATCATATTTTATCCAAGAACTTTGCCACGTTGCCCATCCCCAAATATGTGTATATTTAGAAAAATAGTAACTTGCATTTCCTCTTATTTTACCCATTTGAAAGCTGGTTCCCCCAATATGCATCACTCTCTCATCATCTTTATAATAATTCAAAAGTTCTTCACAAAAAGTAAAAAAACTCAAATCAGGCAAAGTATCATCTTCTAAGATAATACCTTGCTCTACATTCTCAAAAAACCAAGTAATTGCTTCACTAACCGCAACACCACAGCCTAAATTTTTTTCTCTAAACAATGTTTTTACCTCACAATCCCAATCAATGTTATCTAAAACATATTTTCTTACTGCTTCTACTTTTTCTTTTTCACCTTCTTTTTCTGGTCGCGCACCGTCAGCACCAATAAATAATTGACGAGGCTGAATTTCACGAATTTTAGCAAAAACTTGCTTTGTCGTATCTAAACGATTGAAAACAAGAAATAAAACAGGAGTATTGAACATTTATATTTTTGTATTAATATATTGATTAAATTTTACCTTAATAGTATTTTTTGCATCTTGCCAATCGATATTTTCAAACAATATAGGCTGGGGCTGATTTTCAGCGTCTTCAAAATAAGTAATAGATTTTAGAAGTTGCATACTATTAGATGTTTCAAATTTTTGTGTATAAAAGGAAATTAAAGCGTCTAATTGATAATATTTTAAAGCTTCATATAAGTCATAAAAATCCTTTTTAGAACCTCTTCTTTCTATTGCGTTCATTTTAAAAGCCATAGTATCATCTACACTAAAAAAACGAATACTATCAATTATTTCAAATGGTTTTAAATACTTTTTTTTAGGTGCTATTATTTCCACCTTAACATCATTAATAAAAATCCTAATTGTCTGTTTTTCTTTGATATCTATTACACAATTTGAAAAATATGATTCCAAAGCAGTAATAACTAACTCTTCATTAAAGCTAATATTAGAGAATAAATCAATATCTTCTGATTTTCTATGTCCCCATCTAAGAGATAAAGAAGTACCACCCAATAATGCAAATTCTTTTAATTCATCAATTTGCATTAAATTATTTAGTAATTCCAGAGTTGCGGGTTCGACTGTTTCTTTGTGTAACATTTAAAATTATTAGGTTCTAAATTGAATATTTCACAACAAAAATACAAGGTTTTGTTATTTAACCAATTTACATTCACTATTTCTTTTGCTATTCTCTCTCTACCATAGAAATACATAATCTCCCTTAAATCGTCAAAAACACCATATTCTAATACTCTTTGTATTACAAAAAGACTATGTTTTTCATAATCAAGAGTAGAAAAACTAACGTCCCAAAAAGCACGTTTTGATATTTTAGGTAAGCTTTGTAGCATAAGAATAATTATTTTACGTTGCAAAAGTAATATAAATTTATTAAAAAAAATGTTTTTTTTTCAAAAAAATATTTCTTAATGTAAGAAATCAAACCTAAAATTACTTATTTTTGCAACTTAATAGTTAATCTTACGTTAAGAATAAAAAAACAATGAAATATATTTTAATAATTTTATTTTTTAATTTGATGTTTTCAATGATGAATGCACAAAACAAAGATTCTCTGTTGATGATACACAAAATAGAGGAGGCAAAAATAAAATATACCCAAAAAAATATAGAACAAACCGAAAAATTATTGAACGAAGCCGAAAACCTGTTTCCACAATATACAGAAATCTATCAAATAAGAGGGCTTCTTTATTATGAAATGTCAAATTATAAAAAAGCAATTCAAGATTATGACAAAGCAATATTACTTTCAAAAAATAATGATGACCTCTACTATAAAAGAGGTGTAACTTATTTCAGCACCCAAAATTTTGATAAAGCTATCAATGATTTACAAAAAACAATACAAATTAACCCAAAACATAAAGCCGCTTACACAACATTAGGAGCAATTTATCAAGAACAAAATCAAACACAAAAAGCCATTGAAATGTATGAAAAAGCCATCAATATTGATAAAAAATTTGCTATTGCCTATTATAACTTGGCTACTATTTACGGCAACGAAAATGATTATCAAAAAGCCATTAGTGCTATCAATCAAGCCATTGAATGCAAAGAAAAATACACAGAAGCATACCTTATCAGAATTGAAATTTATTATAATCAAAAAAAATATGATTATGCAATGAATGATATTGATATAGTTTTAAAATATTTTCCACAACAATTCGAAGCGTTGGAATGGCAGGGAATGATTTATTTGAAAAAAAAACAAAAAACAAAAGCGTGTCAAGCGTGGAAAGAAGCAGAAAAATATGGCTCTGTTGATGCCACTCATTATATCAAAAAAAATTGTAAATAATCCTAAAAACCCTAAAACAAAATACACTAAATAAATTGTATAAAAATTATGGAAAATTTATTTATCCCTGAAACAAGCCGCACTCCTGCTGTCCGTTTAGATTATCAAAATGGAAAATTAGAATTCTCAGGGCATAGATGTATGCCTGAAACTGCTTTGATATTTTTTGCACCTGTCAATGATTGGGTAGGCAAATATATCAAAACAACCTCTAATAAAACCACTGAAATTGTTTTTAATCTACAATATTATAATACTTCTTCAAGCAAAAGTTTTATTGATATTTTTAAAACATTAGAAAAATTGGTTATCGACGGAAAACAAGTCATTTTAAAATGGTTTTATGACGAAGAAGACGAAGATATGGAGCAAAATGCTGATGATATGAAAGACTCTTTGAGGTATATCAAAGTTGAAAAATTTACAAATCCTCAAAATGGAGAATAAATGTAACTTATTTTGTAACAATTACGTAAAATAACAAGTAATCATACTAAAATCTATTTAATTTTTTTTAAATTATTATGAAAAAAAATCTTTTTTATTGTATATTTTTTTGTGCCTTTATTTATAATGTAAAAATTAATGCGCAAAATGTTCAGTTTGGAGTTCGTTTGGGTACTAATGCCTCATGGATAGGAAAAACTCCTGACAAGGCAAGTGCTGATGGACTCAATATTGGTTTCACAGGTGGTGCTTGGGTTCGTTTGGCTTTTAGAGATGCTGACGAAAGCGGATTTTATATCCAACCTGAGTTGCTTTTTTCTACTTTTGGTAGCAAATATGTATCTAATCTCAGTTCTGCTTTTGGCAAAACTGAAAATAAAACTTTGACAACTTTTAGAAATTTCGAAGTCCCTGTTTTAGCAGGTTACAGAATGATGTTAGGTGAAACCTCAGAATTAAGACTTTACGCAGGTCCTGTTTTTGCAAGAGTGAACAATGCCAAACAAGTAGAAACTACAACCATCTCTACTGATGCAAATGCTGCTACCAACACACCTGCAACAAGCGTTTCTAAAGAAATCACTAATGATATTACAGATAAAATGAAAGGTTCTTATACAGCAGGGTTGTTAGGAGTAGGTTTTAATATCAAAAAATTTACGATTGATGTTAGATTTCAAAAAGTATTGACAAATATGTATCAGAACTCTACCAACACAGACGACCGCCCTGCAATGTTTCAAATAGGTGTTGGTTATCGTATTTTTTAAAAAGAAAGTATGAAAAAAAGTATTATTTTTTGTATAATGATTTGTTTTTATACAAATATTTATGCACAATTCAATATTGAAAATGCTTTATTATCTTTTGATAAAAAGACTTTAGAGGCAGCAAATACCGCTAAATCTGTATCATATTTAGTAGATGATGAAAAAAAACTTATTTTTTATGGAAATTTAGCACGTTTAAACCCTGCTCTTTTTTTAGAAAAAATCGTAACTCCTTATACACAAAATGATGAAAGTGAATATGTTACCTCATTAAAAGATGATTTAAAAAAAATGTCGCCTATACACCCTCACATCCCCTATAAACCTTTAGCAGAGGCAGCAAAGTTTCACGCAGAAGATATGGGAAAAGCAGGTAACATAGGACATACCTCTACTGATGGTACTTCTTTTGGTAATAGATTAAAAAAATATGTAAAAATGAGTGGAATGGCTGAAAATTGCTCGTATGGAAAAGAAAAACCTATTGATATTTTGATGCAATTACTAATAGATGAGGGAGTGGCAAACAAAGGACACAGAATTAGCATACTAAGCCCTAATTATTATTCTATTGGTGTATCTATTAAGCCGCATAAAACGTATCGTTTTAATGCTGTTCAAGATTTTTCTACAACTAAACCTGAGCAGAGTACTAATACTTCGGATATAAAAAAATCATCCTCAAAAAAGGTAAATCCACCAAAAAACAGAAAAAATTAGGCGGAAAATAATTATTTTGAATACTAAAAAAACAAGCAATATACTAAAAATTATATTGCTTGTTTTGTTTTTTCTGTTCACTGCCTTTTCACACTTTTTATCAAAAATGAAATATTTATTTATCAAAAGAACAAAATCAATCAAAAAATATGATTTTATTTGTTAATTTTTTTAGAAATAATAATGATTGTGAAGCATTGATTAAAATAGATAATAACTAAAAATTAACCACTTTTAATTTGTTATATTTGTGTTTCAAGCACTCTAATTTCTCAATAAAATGATACTAATTAGAAATATTCTATTTTTTTAAGTAGGAGGCAAAATGTCTGATTTAAGTTGTCATCAAAATAAAAAAGAATGATAAAATACATACAAAAATAGTATTTCATCATTCTTTTTTACCGAATTAGTCGTATTTTTATAATTATTTGACAACTAATTTTTTAGAAACAGATTTTCCATTATGAATCATTTTGATAATATACATTCCGCTCTGTAAACCTTTTGTACTCAATGCAATATTATTTTCTCCATTGATAGAACTAAAAGTATTTTCTGCTAATTTACTACCTAACAAATCATTGACAGTAATAACTGTTTTGCCTTCTTTTACGTTATAACGCAAGGTTACATCATCACCACTCTCGATAGGATTAGGAATCAGTTTCAAATCAAATGTATCCAATGCTTTGAGTGTAACTGACACAATAGCACCTGATTTTTCTGTACCATTGTTATCAACCATATTAAGTCTATAGTAAACAAAACCTTGTGCAGTAATAGGCAAATTATAGTCCGTAAAGTTATAATCTACATTTCCAAATTGTGTCCCTTTTGCATCAACCTCTCCTATTTTTTGGTAATTGGTACCATTAGTACTTCTTTGGATTTCATATTTGGCTACTTGGTATTCATTAGCAACTGCCCAATTCAACAATACTCTATCTCCAATTAATTTCCCTGTAAAATCTATCATTTCAGCACCTAATGGTAATCCAATTACTCTTGGATCTGCTGTTAATTGACAAGCATCACCTCTCAACATTCTATCAAAAGATTGTGCATCAGGATTTAAACATTCTCTGATACTTATATCATCAATAGCAAAGTCATTTCCATTTTTTGTCAAAGATAGATTCTCAATACAAGCATTAAATTCTGTAATATCTCTTGGTGCGCGATAAATACAACGCACTAATACCCATTGGTCAGGATTTTCTGTTACTAAGAAAGAAGAACCCAATATTTTCAAACGGGCATCTCTTGATTCTGCACCAGGAGCACCTGTTGGGATATTACAAGAACGTGCTGCTCCATAAGAAAACTGCACTCTTGGTGCTTGTAGTCTATTAGTTGGTGGTGCTGGAACATGCCTTACAGGTATTAGACTTGGGGTTGTAATGCCAGGCAATGAGCGCCCTGATACTAAACCATTGCTTTCTATAACAGGTGAACCATAACTTCCTGCTGCCGCTATCTTGGTAGGTAATGTACCATTTGTTGGATTTTCCATATCACAAATAGACATTCTCATCATTGGTACATCACTATTAGAATTAGTAGCTTTCATATTTTGTACCCAAATAGAAAACACATAATAACCGACACTACCACCTGCCCTGTCTACTGTTTGGCACCATACTTTACCGGGAGGTAAACCACCTGCAGGATCAAAACTACCATTGATAATCATAAAATTAGAATCACTAGTAATAGGTGTACCTTGTGCTCTATTATAAGCCGTATTAGTATTATATTGCCCCACTGTAGTTGGATAAGGATTTCTAGTTCTTGGTATGCATGGCTCTAAAAATTCATTCACAGCACCAGTATTACAATAAGTCAAATCAGGCATACCTGACGTGCCACCCAATCGTCCACCATATCCTGAGTAACCATTACCATATCCAAACCAATTATCTTTCACAGTCCAAGGTGTATGAGCAACAAGATATTGTCCTTCAGGTGATAGTTCTTGCCTTTGTCCAGATAATTGAAGATATGTAGCTGTTGTAGCATCTATTCCACCATTTACACCTCCCGTTGCAGAATAACCCGCATTAGTAACATCTCTAAGAAAAGCATAATCAGTTGCAAACCTTACTATTCCTGTTGTAGTATTATAATCTAAACTGTTAGCTGTAACACTAAAGGCCGGCCCTACATAAGTTGGATTATATGGATGTGTAGTTGCTATTTGAGGTACTTTGATATTTAATCCATTTTGAGCTGTATCAAAAGCGCCATTGGTTGCTTGTCCTCCACCTGCACTATTAGGTTGTGTTCCTGTCATAGCAGGCCAAGCAGCAAAAGTACCATCTGTTACCAATTCTGGCCCAGCCGTACAAACTGCATAAGGAAATACTCTAATTCTGCCTGGCATTGCCGAAGGGTTGGTAGTCCCTCCTTGTACATTCATTACTCTTACAAAATATGTCCAACCTAGTGTAATCGTAAAAGTAGAAGACTCAGTCCCAACATACACCGTATTGGCACAATCTAATAATTCTAAACCCGCTGTATTTGTGCCTGAAAATGTATTACAATTCCCTGAACCAACCATAGAGTTAGGCATACGATAAATTGCTAATGCTGAATTTTGTATAGTTCCACTACCACCAGAATTATCATACTGTACTGAAACAGCAGTATAAGTAGCAATGGATGGTACAGAAAAAGTCATCCAAGCATTAGAACGAATAGGAGGATTCAGTGATACAGGATTACTACCACCTGCCAAAACACAACCATTTAAACTAATATTAGGGGTAGGACGATTAGGAATACCTAAAGGAACAGAAGTGGCTGAATAAGTACCACCTGGTACAGTAAAACCTCTATAATTCCCTTCTAATGCGCCATAATCATTGGTGGGAGGACAAGATATGTCTGCCAAAGAAGTACCAAAAAAAGTACAAATGGTTCCATAAGCAGAACGAGTAGCATCTTTATTGATAACTCTTATGAGATAGTATTCACCACCAGACCCATGTGTTGTAGGCATAAGATTAATACCACTTGCTGTGATATTTATATTTTCTATACCCTCCACTGCTGCATCAGCACAAGATAAAAATGTATAGGTTCCTTCATTATTACAGTCAAAACCTGTATTTTCTCTATAAATAGATATTTTAACATCTGCAGGAGTTGTCAATAACCCATCTCTATTATCATATTGAACACTAAAATTACCTCCTACTGAAGGACTTACTGTATTATCACCACATTGACACGTATTGGTAGTCGCATTAAATTTATAAAAATTAGCATCACCTGTAAGTGCTATAGCTGCCGCCGCACAATTTACAGCACTTGGAGAAGCAACGGCATTCGCTGTCGCTTCATTACAAATAAAGTTTCTTCTAATTCTTCCCCAAGTATCTTGTGTACCCGCACAATCAGCAGTACAACCACCTGCACCTGCAGTTGTTCCTGAATAGTTAGTATTTGTGCCTGCAGGGTCTGTGCACGAATTTAAGCCATTGATAACATTGAGAGGAACACTACAATCACCAATATTGATAGTTCTCGGACCTCCATTACCAGGCACGATTGTATTGGCACAAGGGTCTTCATAATCTTGTCTTCCATCAGCAAAACAAATATTACCTGTCATACCTGCCGCATCATTATGCAAATTCATAACTCTAATCAAATACACTTGACCACTATTGGTTTGAAAACTAACAGTTTCGGTTTGAATACTATTTGTATTAATTTTATTGGCACAAGCATATTGATTAGCCCCTAAATTAGGAACAATATTCAAACCTGCTCCATCTAAACCTGCACTACAATTCACAGGCCCTCTTGATTTTAAAGCAGTGTAAACAATAATTGTTGGATTGCTGGTTGCTTCTTTATTTTGATAAGACATCGTTACAATACTTCCATTTCCTATTAATCTCGTCCAGCCATCACGTGCAACGCTTTGTGAAGGATTATTATCAGCATTTTCAAAAGGATTAGCCGCTGTTCCTAAGTCTGTACCTCCCTCACAAGTAGATTGTACTTGTTGTGTAAGTGAACCGCCTGTTTCTACAACAGGAAATTGTCCCGCCATAGGTGAACCTTCAGATAACTGAAAATTTCTTAAAGGCACAGGGCTATTATCAAAAGAAAAAGGTATATCCAAAGGAATATTACACATTCCAACTGTATTCGTTACTAAATCATCATCATCACAAACATCTCTTTCTGTTGTATTATAAATACATAATTGACCAAACATAGATGAAGTATTGTTATCAATGTCCATAACTCTGACAAAATATTGTAATCCAACAATTGTATTTGCTTTTAATTTTTCGATGCCTCCAGTTATAGTAGGTAACGCATTAATACAACCTACTAAAATAAGTCCATTACAACTACCTCTATACACAGCAATAGCGGAATTTTTATCAGATAAATACTCAATACTTGTTTGTGTATTAGTAGCAGTGAAAGTAGACCAAACATCTCTAAAAACCGTACCAATAGCAATAGAAGGGGCAGTGTTGCAAACAGGAATACCAATAGGAGGTGTATTAACATAATTTAAAGGTACATCAAAACTCAAATCACAATCACCCACTAACTGATTGAAAGCATTGGCACACAAATCACCATCAGGTACTTGGTCATTACGAATACATAAAATCCCTTGTGTTGTTGCTGAAAGACCTACATTTGCCATACGTATAAAATAAATACTATTAGGTTGTAAAGTCGCACCTGTCAGTACGATTTGTTCCGTTCCCTCCACTACATTATTAGCACAATCTACTTGCACCATTGAAGCATTAGAAGGACGTATTTCAAAAATACTAAATTTCCCTGTCAAATTACTTCCTAACGTTTTGTTGATAATACGAATATGATAAGTAGTACTACCTGACGGACTTACAATAACAGAGGACATGCCTGCTCCAATAGGTCCATCATCACAATCTGAAAAAGTTAAGCTTACACAAGTACCTGTATAAACATACAATGTAGCATCTCCTAAAGTAGTTTCAAAACTTACTGAAAACTGTGAGGCAGTGGTAATGGTGTACCATTCATCATTACCAAAATTGGCATCTAAAACTCCACCATCACAACTGGTCCCTTCAATATCTGTACCTCCATAATTAGTACCATTAACAGTCATATTTAATGTACTGTTCAATGTTAAAGTAGTTACTCCTCCACATAAATCAGCAGACAAAGGTGCGTTTACTAAGGGTAATCTATAAACAGACAAAACAACATCATTAGCAATAGATGGGTCTTTATTATCATTGTTATATTCTACATAAATACTGCTTACTGCACCTAAAGTTCCTACATCAAATCTTCCCCATGCATCATTAAGAGTGCTAATAGCAGAAGGACAATTGATAGAAAAAGAGGCTGTGTTATCAGTTACTAATCCACCTGAAGAACCAAAACCTAATTGTGTATTAAATATTTTTCCACAATCACTACCACTACTACTAAAAGTAGGGGCAGAGAAAAAATTATCTTCCGCTCGTTTAGTGTTATCATACAAACACATCAAACCTGTCATATCTGTAATTGCACTATTTGTATTTCTAATGACACGAATATAATAATAATTACCTGGAGAAACTGTGAAATTAATATTTAAAAAATTAACAGAACCAGCACTCGCACAAGCAATATCATCATTACCCGTAATGTTACTACAATTCTGAATAGCAGATTTACGATAAATGACTAAGTTAGGTAATTCAAAAGATGAATATTCTAAGGTAAGATTAGTAGTACCTAAAGCAGTAGTATAATCTAAAACAACCCAAGCGTCTTGTTTCCCACTTCCACCTGTAACACAAAATGGATCAGTGAGGCCTCCCGCAGTATAAGTACGAGGAACATCAAATTTAACATTACAATCACCTATTTTAATAAAATTCCCATTGGATAAGGCACTTGCACAACCATCACGCGCCAATATTTCAGTTACACACAAATTACCATCCATTGTATTCCCATCAGTATTGTTACTGATTCTAATATAATAATGCTCCACAGCAAGACCAGCATCAAACTCTACAAATTCATTCCCAATGCCTACCACATTATTCGCACAAGCAATTTCAAATAAGTTTATATTACAATTATTTTGAGAAAAAGTAGCAAAACCTGCACCTGCACTCGCCCCATAAATACTAATCATAGCATCTTTGGTAACGCTTCCATAACTAACTCTTATTCTTTTGTTATTACCTACTCTTATTCTTAACCAACCATCTGCTACTCTTGTACCTGTTGTACAAGCAACATCATTTGCCTCATTTTGTATAAAATTTCCTGCTATATTAAAAGGATAATCACAGGTACCAATACCTACTTCTTGTGCATCTGTACATAAATCGCCTACTGCACGAACTCCCATATAAGCAGACATACGTCCTGTAATAGCAGTGTTATCAGTAGCATTGACAACTCTGATTCTGTATTGAGAACCTGCCACTGCATTAAAGGATAAACTCTCTGTAGCGCCTGTTTGAAAATTATTGACACATTGTACAGAGGTAAGCGAACCACAAGCACCTGTATAAAGTGCTATTGCAATGTCTTTGTTGACAGTTGGCGTATATTGCACCACTAATAAACCACTCGAGGCTGCTTGAAATGTAACCCAACCATCTACATTATCAGGTAAGGCAGTTGTAGGACAATTCACAACAGGCGTTAATCCTGAGTTTTGAACGGAAAAATCAAAAGTTTGATTTTCATAATTTCCAACCGTCCCTAAATTGACCACACTACTTAAAGCACAAGTTTCTGCGGCAGGTATTTGAGCAAATGCTTTTGGTACTAAAAAAAAATAAAATAATAATGTTAGTATCAAGTAAGAAAATTTTTGTAGGCTCATAATATTTTTTTTAAAGTATAAATTAGCAATATGAATTTTGAATTTAATAACTAATGAACAAAGAATGTGAACGGAAAATATAATAAATATAACTGATAATACGACAGATGTAAGCTTTTGTTATAAAAAAAGAAGTATTTATCAAATTTATTTTAAATAAACTGATAGAATACTTCAATAATTATCAAAAAGTTTGCTAAAAATAAAAATCTGTGAATTATTTATGTGATTTTTGATTTTGTATTACTTGCTAACATCGCATACATAGCAGGAATAATATACAAAGTGAGAATCGTAGAGAAAATGAGACCGCCAACAATCGCAATACCCATTGGCATACGACTTTGTGAACCTTCGCCCAGTGCCAAAGCAATCGGTAAAGTTCCCAAAACGGTAGAAAGTGTTGTCATCAAAATTGCTCTGAAACGAGAAATAGCAGACTCGAATGCTGCATTAAGGCGATTTTCACCCTCTTCTTGTTTTTGTTGTGCAAATTCCACTAATAAAATACCATTTTTGGTAACCAAACCTATCAACATAATTATCCCAATTTGAGAAAATACATTCAAAGTTTGTTTGAAAAACCATAAACTTAATAATGCACCTGCTACCGCTAAAGGTACAGTCAACATAATAATTAAAGGTGCTTTAAAACTCTCAAACTGTGCTGCCAATACCAAATAAATCAATAATAAAGCAAATCCAAAAGCCAATAATAAACTCGATGAACTTTCTTTAAATTCTTTAGATTGCCCCGATAAAGCCGTTGTTATCGAACTATCCAATAGTTTTTTGGCAATTTTATCCATTTCAGCAATCCCATCACCAATGGTTTTGTTGGGTGCCAAACCTGCAGAAATAGTAGCAGAGGTAAAACGATTATAACGATATAATTGTGGTGGTGTACTTTCTTCTTTGATATTGACAAGATTGTCTAATTGTATCATTTCACCTGTAGAACTTTTGACATAAATTTCTTTCAAATTCATTGGTTCATTTCGATTCAATCTTTCTATTTGTCCAATGACTTGATATTGTTTTCCATTCATCAAGAAATAACCAAAACGTTGTCCACTCAACGAAAATTGTAAAGTTTGTGCAATATCTAAAATTGAAACATTCAATTTAGTGGCTTTTTCTCTATCAATTGCCAACTGAATTTCAGGTTTGTTGAATTTTAAATCAATCTCTGAAAAAGTGAAAGTTGGATTTTTACTCACTTCTTCTTGAAATTTTGGGAGAATGGCTTTTAGTTTTTCTAAGGTTGGTGCTTGCAAAACATATTCTATTGGAAATGTACCGCCACCACGCACACTTCCACCAATCGAAGGAGGTTGAGAAATAAAAGTTTTGGCATCTGTAAAAGTAGGTAAATCTTTATTCAATCGGTTAACTATTTCTTGTTGTGAATTTTTCCTTTCTTTGGGTGATTTGAGTTTTACACGTACAAAAGCAGAATTAACAGCACTTGAAGCACCAAAATTAGGAGAAATAACAGAAATCAACATTTCTCTTTCAGGCAATGTTTTTTCTATGTGTTTCACCCAATTATCTACATAATTTTCCATAAACTCAAAAGTTGCACCTTCTGGCCCTTTGACTGATGCTCTAAATTCACTTCTATCTTCGAGTGGTGCTAATTCTGAGGGAATATTTTTTCCAAAAACATAAACTAAATAACCCAAAAGCAAAATTAAAGGAATAGACAACCAACGTACTTTTAAAAATTGTCGTAAACTATAAGCATACCCTTGATTCATTCCCACAAAGAAAGGTTCTGTTATTCTGTAAAACCAATTATGTTTTTCGTTTGATTTTAATAATCTTGTCGATAACATAGGCGTAAGTGTGAGGGCTACAAAAGCAGAAATAGCCACCGCAGTAGCCACCACAATTCCAAATTCTCTAAAAAGTCTTCCTGTTGTACCTTGTAAAAATATTACGGGAAAGAAAACAGCAATTAAAGCAACTGTAGTAGAAATAACCGCAAAATAGATTTCATCACTTCCTTTTCTACCTGCTTCTAAAGGTGTCATTCCTTGTTCAACTTTTGCATAAATATTTTCCATCAATACGATTGCATCATCTACCACCAAACCAATCGCTAAAACAATGCCTAATAAGGTTAAAATATTAATCGAAAAACCCAGTAAATACATCACAAAAAAAGAACCTATCAAACTCACAGGAATTGCCAAAATAGGAATTAAAGTAGTGCGCCAATCTCTTAAAAATAAGAAAATAACCGCAATTACCAATAAAAATGCAGTAATAATCGTTTCTGCTACTTCATTAATAGATTTTTTGATAAATTCTGTGCTATCCGCTACAATGGCTACTTCTACAGATTTTGGTAAATCACTTTTAATTTGTGCTAACCTTTGATACACTTTGTCTACAATTTCGATTTGATTACTACCAGGTTGTGGAACAACTGCCACCGCAACAGATGGAATATTATCACGTTTGAGAACGGTTCTCAAATTTTCTGCACCCAATTCAGCCTTACCAATATCACTGAATTTAACTATATTTTCACCTTCTTGTCTGATAATCAAGTTATTAAATTCTTCGGGAGTTGAAAGTCGGCTCAATGTTCGGATAGAAAGTTCAGTTTTTTGTCCTTCAATTCTACCTGCGGGAAGTTCTACATTTTGTCTTAATAAAGCATTTCGCACCTCAAGAGGTGTCAAATTATAGGCAGAAAGTTTGAGTGGGTCTATCCAAAGTCGCATCGAAAAGTCTTTTGCACCCCAAATCAAAATTTCACTTACTCCGTTGATGGTTTGTAATTTTTCTTTGAATTGTCTTCGTGCAATATCAGTCAATTCTAACAATGATTTTTCATCACTTCTAATGTTCAAAATCAAAATAGGGCTGGCATTTGCATCTGCTTTTGCAACGATGGGTTTATCAGCATCAGGAGGTAAGTTACCTACTGCTTGTGCCACTTTATCACGTACATCACCTGCGGCATCTTCGATATCGGTTTCTAATGTAAACTCTACGGTAATTGTACTGCGTCCATCTCTGCTTGTAGATGTCAAAGTACGAATGCCTGCAATACCACTGATAGCATCTTCTAATGGTTCTGTGATTTGAGATTCCATTACATCAGCATTAGCACCTGTATAACTCGTACTCACTGTTACAATAGGTGGATCAACACTTGGATATTCTCTAATTCCTAAAAATGAAAAACCAACAATTCCAAAAATGATAATGACAATAGAAAATACCCACGTCAAAACGGGGCGAGAAATACTGGTTTGGGATAAACTACTCATATTTTTTTAACTTTCAACAAGTTATTTTTATTCAAAAGTAATCAAAAAATCAAAAAATCAAAATTGTTTAACTCAAAATTAACTTTTTTTATATGTTTACTATAAACTTGAGAAATCTCTAAAATACTTTTGCGGAAGTGACATAAATGCCAACATTATACATAATTGAAAATTTTTTTATCTAAAAAGGTGACATTTATACCACCTCGAATTCCCTTTTTCAAAGATTTCCTAAGTTTATAAAATATAAATAAATATTACTCTTTTTTAATAGAAATGTCTATTTTTTCAGTTCTCTACCAACTTAAAACCAACACTATGAATATTGAGAATTTCTAAAGAAGGGTCTGCTTTGAGATATTTTCTCAATCTTGAAATAAAAACATCTAAACTTCTACCTGTAAAATAATCATCATCACCCCAAATGGTATTCAAAATAAGATTACGTTCTACTACATTATTTTTATGTAAACAAAAAAATCGTAATAATTCAGCTTCTTTTTGTGTCATTTGTTCAGCCTGATTATCAGCCATAAAAGTCAAAGTTTGGTTTTTGAAATCAAGTACAAATTTCCCTATTTCAAAAATTTCTTTTGGAGGTACATTTGTGAGATTATCTGTTTTCTGCGTTCTTTTCAAAATATTTTCTACTTTCAACATCAATACTTCAATGCTAAAAGGTTTTGTGATATAATCTTCTGCTCCTAGTTTTAGTCCTTTGATTTGGTCTTCTTTTAGCGATTTTGCGGTTACAAAAATAAAAGGAATTTCTGTATTTTTTTTTCTAATCTCTTGAGCTGTCGAAAATCCATCTTTTTTTGGCATCATTACGTCTAAAATACATAAATCAAAAATTTTTCTACCAAATGCAATCAAAGCCATTTCTCCATCAGGATATAATTCGACTTCATATCCTGCCAATTCTAAATTATCTTTGACTACAAACCCTAAATTTGTATCGTCTTCTGCTAATAAAATTAAGCCTTTTTTCATTGTATTTTATTGATTAATATTTTTTTAGTTAGATAAAACATCATATTTATTTGCATTAGCGGGGTCTAAATTAACTACAATTAACCTAACTTTTTGTTTGATTTCAGGAGATGATTCTCTAAAAATATCAACAATTTCTCTATTTTTCGCATCAAAATAAACATTTAATAAAGTAGAAGATGGTTTCAAACGATTCACTTCTTTGAGTGCTTCCAAACTTTTGATGATATTATTGCGTGCTTCTTCAGGTTTTATGAGTAATAAATCCATTCCCTTTCTATGATAATCATACAAACCTTCCCTAAAAGGAAGCATTTGTTGATGTTGCAAATTTTCAGCCAACCAATAACGATTCACTTGATTTTGCGACCTTGCCCAGCCTTCATCTCCGCTTGCTTGTGCTACATTGGTTACATTAAACATTTTCTCTATATAAGGATTTCCACCCATTTTTGAAAAACTATCATAATCTAAAGCCAACACTGCATAGGCATAAAAAGCCAACACTGATGTAAGATTACTCGTAAAATTATTATCATTAAAAATCAAAGGCTGGTCTGCTACGTAATCAAAATTAAAACTTCTATCATTAAAGTTAAGCAATGGACTTTCATAATTAGTACCATAAATAGTGCGAGAAGAAAGTACTTGTGCTGTTGCTTTGAATGAATTTTGGGCAGGGGCTTCTGTAACTGTAATGAATATTTTGCAATTAATTTGCTCAATTCCTTTTTTGAATTGGTCATTTGTCCATTCTCTATCTATCATAAATTGACGAATTGCTTTCTCCAAATTAACAAAAATTGCTTTTTCTGATACTTGTGCAGTATTAATGCGTGTGGCATCAACCGTTACAGTACAATTCAGTTCTTGTGCTGTGATTTGAATAGAAAAACAAAAAAGAAGGAAAAAAAATAAGTATTTCATATGTATAAAAAAAAATTAAGATAAATCTAAGATTTAAAAATCAATCTTTAATGCCCAATTATTGAATGCAAAGTTATAAAATTTTAATAAAAATTCCTAATTTTTTGATTGCTGTTCTTATTTTTTTTAAAAATGTATTATTTTTCTTTGGAAATTGGTTTATTTTTGGTGCTAAGTGATTTTACTTGATAGCAATTTTTGAAAAATGCCATTTTCTTCATAGCGAAGGTTTTGCAAACCATTTGGCACGAAAAAATATCAAGATTATCTGTATTTTCAAGTAAAATCACTTAGAGCCTTATTTTTGTTAACTAGTAAGCAATTATCGCATACTGCTGCTTATAAGGTAGATTTATATCCTTTACCTGCACCTGCACGTACTTTTGGTATTAGGTTGATCTGGAAATTGATATAAAAACAAGTTAGTTTTCATCTGTATTGATTATAAAATAGATAAACGCTTGAATATAATTAATTCAAGCGTTTTTTGCATTATATTGTTTCTACTCTTTCTAAAAAAGATTGTTTATAACTTCTTCCCAAAGGAATTTCTTTTTCTCCAATCATTACACCCATATCTTGTACTGATTTGAGGTGATCAACATTAATGATATAAGACCTGTGTACACGTACAAAAACTTTGAAAGATACTAACTTTTCTTCCAAGCCTTTCATTGTAAAGTGAACGATGTGCTTTTCTTTGATAGTAACAATAATTACATAATCAGCCAAAGCCTCAACATACAAAATTTCTTTTGGGTCAATTTTTACAATTTTATAATTAGAACGAACAAAAAAGAATTGATTATCATTATTAGGTACAGAAGCCATTTCCTCGTATTCTTTGTTTTTTTTGCGTATGCGTTCTACTGATTTCAAAAAACGAGGATATAAAACAGGCTTTACAATATAATCACTAACCTCCAATTCAAATGCTTCTACTGCATATTTTTCTCTGCTTGTTGTTAAAATAATTTGCATTTGAGAAGCGGGCAAAGCACGAATCAACTCTAAACCATTCATTTCAGGCATTTCTACGTCAAGAAATAAAACATCAATATTTTCTTTTTGGAGAATAGGATAAGCATCGATAGCATTCGAAAAAGAATGCACCAAAACTAAATCTTCAGTTTTTTGGATAAATCGGCTTAAAATACTTAAACAAATTTCATCATCATCAACTACAACACAAGTATATTTTTTCATATTATTTTTGGTTGTTTTTATTCTATATTTAATTTTATGCTTTTTAGTAAACGAATAAATAAAAAATTTAGATATTTTAAAAACAAGTGGATAAAAAATGGACTATTGAGTATATCAAAGGTAGTTAAAAAAATAGTAGAAAAAAAATATTTTAATACAAAATTAAAAAAATAAATTTATTTCTACAAAAGAAAAAATTATTTTTGAAAGTAAATTAATAAATTATATTTAATTTTTTGATTAGAAAAAACATTATTTACACTCTTTTTAATCTATAATTAGCAATTAAAATCGAGTATATAATTGTCTTTCTCAATTTTTAGACTTAATTTTGCAAATAGTAAGTTTAGGAACGGTAATTAAATAAAGTATAAATTTTAAAATTATAAATAAATGATAATCAAATAGTTATCATTACAAACTGTTATAAATTATTTTATCAGCGTTCCTTAGTATTTCAAAAATAAAAACAATAAATCTAATAGAAAATGAACCAAGATAAGTACTATAGTGAGTTGCTTGAAGAACTCAAAACTACCATTCAACAAGCTCGACTTAGAGCCATCGTAAATGTCAATACTCAGATGATAAAAATGTATTGGGATATAGGCAAAAGTATTTTAGCACGCCAAAATGACAAAGGCTGGGGCGCAAAAGTAATTGACAACCTTGCCAAAGATTTGAAAACCGAATTTCCTGACCTGAAAGGCATTTCTACACGCAACTTAAAGTATATGCGTAAGTTTGCCTTTGAATATCAAGACTTTGCATTTGTGCAAGGCAAACTTGCACAAATTAGCTGGTATCATCATATCACACTAATTGATAAAATAAAAGAACAATCGATGCGAATTTGGTATGCCCAAAAAGTAGTCGAACATGGCTGGACTCGTGATGTAATGGTACATCAAATAGAAGCAAATGCACACAAAGTTTTTGGTAAATTACCCAATAATTTTCCCGCTGTATTACCCTTAGAACAATCTGAAGCGGTAACAAATCTATTGAAAGATGAATATATTTTTGACTTTATAGCCCAAAATGACATCAAATTTGAACGAGAACTTGAAGGTGAGTTGGTACAAAATATGACCAAATTTTTACTCGAGTTAGGTAAAGGATTTGCATTTGTAGGCAAACAATATCACATAGAAGTAGGCGGACAAGATTTTTATATTGATTTACTATTTTATCATTTCAAACTCAAATGCTTTGTCGTGCTTGAATTAAAAGTAGATGATTTTAAACCTGAATATGTAGGCAAACTAAACTTTTATCAGTCAGTAGTTGATGATTTGGTAAAAGACAATAAAGATGCCCCTACGATTGGTTTACTTTTATGCAAAACTAAAAATGATGTCGTTGTGGAATATGCTTTGCAAAAATTAGATAGACCTATGGGAATTGCCTCCTATCAACTGACTAAACAAGTTCCTGAAAACTTGAAAGATAGCTTGCCCAGTCCACAAGAACTTCAACAAGCCGCCAAAAAGAAAAGATAATATTGATTGATATTTTGAATAAAAATCAAAAAACAATATTTAAAATCAACTATATAATTGTCTTTCTCAATTTTTAGACTTAATTTTGCACTTTAAATATAAATTGAAAATGAAAAAAGTTGCGTTTTATACATTAGGTTGTAAATTAAATTATTCAGAAACTTCTACCGTAGCAAGACAATTCATAGAAAAAGGTTTTAAAAAAGTAGATTTTTATGACACTCCTGATATTTTTATTATCAATACTTGTTCTGTAACCGAAAATGCAGATAAGAAATGTAAAAAATTAGTAAAGGAAGCTCAAAAAATTTCTCCTCACGCTTATATCGCAATAATGGGTTGTTATGCACAACTCAAACCTACTGAAATTGCCTCTATTCAAGGTGTTGATGCAGTATTGGGTGCCGCCGAAAAATTCCAATTATTTGATTTAATTCCTACTTTTGAGAAAAATATTCCCTCAAAAATAGACACTAATAAAAGTGAAATAACTACTTCAACATCATCAAAAGAAATCTCTTGTACAGATATTGCACAAGCAAAAATCTTTGTGGCTGATGTAAGTGAAGCAAAAATATTTCATTCTTCTTATTCTTATGGTGATAGAACTCGAACTTTTTTGAAAGTACAAGATGGCTGTGATTACAGTTGTACTTTTTGTACTATTCCGCAAGCAAGAGGCGAAAGTAGAAGCGATAGTATCAAAAATATTATCGAAAAAGCAAACGAAATTGCGAAAACAGAAGTAAAAGAAATTGTATTGACAGGCGTAAATACAGGTGATTTTGGACTGCAAAATGGAAAAAGAGTTGATAAATTTATCGATTTAATCAAAGAATTAGACCAATTGAAAGGTATTGAAAGAATCAGAATTTCATCAATCGAACCCAATCTTTTAACTGATGAAATTATCAATTTCACATTGCGAGATTCTCGTTTGTTTGTACCTCATTTTCATATTCCATTGCAATCTGGCTCTAATAAAATCTTAAAATTGATGAAAAGACGTTATTTGAGAGAGTTGTATGCAGAAAGAATCGCAACTATCAAAGCAATTCGCCCCGATTGTTGTATTGGTGTTGATGTAATTGTGGGATTTCCTAATGAAACAGAAGAAGATTTTTTGGAAACCTATCAATTTTTAAACGATTTAGATATTTCTTATTTACACGTTTTTACTTATTCTGAAAGAGCAAATACAGAAGCAATCAAAATAAAGCCAGTCGTTCCTGCACATATACGCAACGAAAGGTCTAAAATGTTGCATATTCTTTCTGATAAAAAAAGAAGATTTTTTTATGAACAAAATATCAATTCGATAAGAAGTGTTTTGTTCGAAAATGATATAGAAAACGGCAATATGCAAGGATTTACAGAAAATTATATTCGCGTTACTGCCAAATATGATGCAATGTTGGTAAATGAACTCAAAACTTTGCGTCTATCAAAAATCAATGATGAGATGTTGATGGAAGTAGAGGAATCAGAAGAAATTTTTGTGCATTAAAAAAGTATTGAGAATAAAAATAATTATTATTTAAAAAAAAGATAGAAAATATTTTGATTTCTAAAAAAAATATTTAATTTTAGACTTTAAAAATATTGGTTACTTATCAAAGTGTTGAATATCAATACTTTATACATTTTTTATTCATTATAAATAAAAACATTTTTGATTATATGAAAAATATTGTCTTATTCGGACCTCCAGGAGCAGGAAAAGGTACTCAAAGTGAAAAAATTATAGAAAAATATGGTTTTTTACATCTTTCAACGGGAGATTTATTGAGGGCTGAAATTGCTAATAATACTAAATTAGGATTAGACGCAAAAACTTTTATGGACGCAGGAAAATTAGTCCCTGATGAAGTTTTGATTGGAATGGTCGCCAATAAAATTGAAAATAATCTGGAAGTAGCAGGTTTTATTTTTGACGGATTTCCTCGCACTGTCGTACAAGCAGAAGCGTTAGATGTGATGCTCGAACAAAAACACCTCAAAATTGCGGGAATGATTGCCTTAGAAGTAGAAGAAACAGAACTCACAAAACGTATTTTGGAAAGAGGAAAAACATCAGGAAGAGCAGATGACCAAAACGAAGAATTAGTGAAAAAAAGAGTGGAAGAATACAACACAAAAACCGCTCCCGTTGCCAATCACTATAAAGCACAATCAAAATTTGCATCTATTAATGGCATTGGTGAAATTGATACTATTTTTACAAATATTTGTAATGTAATTGATAGTTATTAGTTTTCAATAGTATTTACATTGATTATGAACCTATAAAATTTTATTCTCAAATAATAAATTTTATAGGTTTTAATGGCTTAATAATGTTATAAAACGCTAATTTTCCCAAAAATCACAGCCTTTCAATATTAATTTTTTGAATAATCTAATTTTCATTTTTCTCCAAAATCATTTTATTTTAAGTATATTCAGTTACCTTTCCTACAAAAATAATTTCAAATAAAAATAATTATTTTTAACGAAAAAAATATATTTTATGCCTTTTTTTTACAATAAATAACTAATTTTGCGGTTATTGAAATATATCTATTATTAAATTAAAAAAATAAATCTAATGTTGAAAAAAATAAAATTTACTCAAATTTATCTTTTGTTAATTCTTTTAAGTGCATTTGGGTTACGTACTGAAAAAGTAAATTATTTGGCTATTTGTGCAGGTGGAGACGCTAATGAAATTATCAATTATCGTTTTTTTACTCCAATTTCTTTTGCAGAAATGTCTAATTTTAAATGGAAAAGTGATAGCACTTTTACGGCTAATATGGAAGATTGGAAAAGCTATTTGGGAGGTAAGATAAATAATGAAGACCTAAAAAAAATTATTTATGATGCATCTGCAGACGATATGCAAAAAATCAGGGCTTATATCACTGAAGGTAAAATGTTGGATACAAAACTCAAAAATAATGATGTTATTAAAATTTGGCAAAAAAATAAAGATTTAGAAGCAATAGATTATTTATATTTTGCAAAAACTTGCGAAATACAAAGTGCAAAACATGACACTTGGGCTGATGAAAAACCAAAAAGAGATTTTGAAAAAATGAGATGGCTCACTGACGCAGGCAAAAAATATTACAACGAAAAAGCATCTAATCCATTTTTAAAAGTGCGTTTTGCTTATCAAGCCATCAGAATGGCACATTATACACAAGAATACGATAAAGTTGTTAGATTTTATGATGAATTGATAAAACCAATTGAAAATAACACTACTTCTGTCATTAAATATTGGGCTTTATCACACAAAGCAGGTGCATTGTATAAAAAAGGAATGCAAGGAGAATCTATTTATTTATTTTCAAGAATTTTTGATTTGTGTCCAAGCAAACAAGCAAGTGCTTATTTGAGTATCAAAATATACGAACAAAATGAATGGGAAAAAGCATTAGATTTATGCCAAAATAATGATGAAAAAGCAACTTTGTATTTTATTCGTTCATTAAATTCACAAGCAAATGGTTTAGAAGAAATACAAAATGTGTTAGATATTGCTCCAAAATCTGAAAAATTGTCGTATATGTTGGCACGTGAAATCAATAAATTAGAATTTGATTTATTAGATATTGATTTGAGTAAAAATTTACTTTTTATGAAAAATTATCAAGGAGAAGAAATAACACAAGCAAAGAAAAATGTAGAAAGTTTGAAAAAAATTGTAACACGTGCTATTGCTGATAATAAATTGAAAAATAGTGAGTTATTTCGTTTAGCAGGTGGATATTTAGAATATATCACAGGACAACCCTCGAAAGCGAAAGCAATTTATCAAGACATTGCCAATAAAACAAAAGATAACAACTTAAAAAATCAAATCGAAGTATTTCAGTTGGCTTTACAAATATCGGAACTAAAATCTATTGATGACAATACAGAAGAGGAAATTTATACAAAAGTAAAAGCAATAAAAAATGAACATTTAACTGACTTTACACAAAATGCTTTCTCAAGATTGTATGAAACAAAAGGAAATGTAGGAAAGGCTTTTATTTTGAGAAATGATGTTTATAGCCTTAAAACAAGAGGAGATGTGGCAAAAGTTAATAATTTATTAGAAATGGTAACAAAAAAGAAACCTACCATTTTGGAAAAAGAGCTTATTAAAGATAAATTAGGTGATAAAAATGCTGAAAGCGATTTAAACGAAATAAAAGCCACTTTTTTATTTGCTGAGGATAAATTAGAAGAAGCCATCAAAATTTATCAATCAATTCCTTCGAATAAATTACAAAAAATAAAAAATGATCCTTTTTTAGTAACCATAAAAGATTGTTATGAAAATTGTGCTAATTCAACTGAAAAAGGAAAATACAACAGAATGTTACTTGCTCAAAAAATCGTAAATCTAAAAAAATTAACAGAAAAAAATAATTTAGAACAAGCAGAATTTTTGTTGCAATTAGGCACTGTTTATTATAATACTTCTCACTTTGGCAATAGCTGGGAAGCAATAGATTATTATAGAAGTGGAATGGATTTGGCAATGGCACAAGAGATAAAACAAAATAAACAAGATAAATATGTAAGTAATATTTATTTTGATATGTCAAAAGCAAAATATTATTTTGATAGATGTGTTACTGCTGCACTCAAAACAGGTGATAATGAAATGGCTGCGAAAGCATTGATGATGGCTGCAAAATGCGAACAAAATAATTATTATTTAGAAACAACAACAGGTGGTTTTTTTATACCACCTACTTATTTACCAAAATACAGACAAAGTTTTATACGTTTGAAAAAAGAATTAAAAGATACAAAAACATTTAAAGAATTAAAATCTACTTGTATGTATTTCAATAATGTTCGATAAAAACGAAAATAAATTTTAGTTTTATACAAAAATTGCTTTGAAAAATAGATTTTTTTTCTTTTTTTGAAGCAATTTTTATTCAATTTAAAAAAATGTTTGAAACAATTATAGATAACACTTGGGCTTGGCTTTCTTTAGAATGGTTTTTTCCTGCAACTTTAATCCGTTTTGAATGGGGAAATGTTTATTATTTGTATATTTTATTGGCAATTCCTATTGTTTTTGTTGTCAGAAGAATTGGAAATATTCCAATTAGAGCCAAAATTGCATTCAATCTTCGAACCACTTATAATGCTTGGCGACCTATTATTTGGTTAAGATTTATACCTTATGTTATTTTGGGAATTTGTTTATTTTGTCTAATAATTGCACTGGCACGACCACAACAAACAAAAGTACAAATCAAACAAATGACAGAAGGAATCGATATTTTATTGGCAGTTGATGTTTCAGAATCGATGTTATTAGAAGATTTATCACCTAATAGATTGGAAGCCGCTAAAAAAGTAGCAACAGCATTTATAAAAGGGAGAAAATATGATAGAATAGGTTTGGTCGTTTTCTCAGGAGAAGCTTTTTCGCTTTCACCACTTACAAATGATTATAACTTATTGGAAAACTATCTTTCACAAGAAGTACAAGTAGGTATGATACCGCAACCTGAAACTGCTATTGGTGCTGCCATAGGAGTATCAACGAATCGATTAAAAGAATCGAGTGCCAAAAGTAAAATCATTATTTTAATCAGTGATGGTGATAATACAACAGGAAATTTAGACCCACTTACCGCCACACAATTAGCGGCTTATAATAGTATTAAAATTTATCCAATCTTAGTTGGAAGTGAGGGAGATATATCTGTCAAAGATGAAAAAGGAAATATTACAGTGGTAAGAAACACTGCTAACGAAACAACTTTAAGACAAATTGCTCAAAAAAGTGAAGGGAAATTTTTTAGAAGTACAGATAATAAAACTTTGAATGAGGTTTTTAAACAGATTGATATATTGGAAAAATCAAAAATTATAGAAACAAAGTACAAAAAAACAGAAGATTTTTATAGTATTTATTTAGTATGGGGAATTTTATTTTTTATCGCTTGGCTTTTTGTAAAAGGTACATTTATCACGAATGCTTTAGAAGATTAAACAATCATGGTTCTACTAAACTTTATACGGAAATTTATAGCAGGAGGCACGCGGATAACGCGGATTTTACGGATTTAAACGGATTTTTTATTTTTGTAAATTTTAT
>RDZP01000131.1 GCA_004294005.1 Cytophagia bacterium | reverse complement strand
CCAACGTGTGAATGCTCTTTCGGCAGAAGGAAGGCAAAAAATGTTGAAAATAAAACCAATAACCATTGGACAAGCCTCACGCATTAGTGGTGTTTCTCCAACTGGTTTAAGTCTATAAAAAAAGTAAAACTATCGCAAGTATAAGCGAAGCGATACTTGTGATTTTGTATTGATAGAAGTCTCCAGACTTCACCACTCAGAGAGTGGAAAAGGCGTTGGTTTGGGAGTGTTTTTTGGTTTGTTAGGATTTTGTTTTGTTTGGTTGTTCACGCAATGAAACAAAAAATCTACACTCACAACTCCACCATATAAAATTTTATTTTTTATATTATTGTGTTATTTTTTCAAAAAAATGAGTATTTTTCCACAATTTTATTTTCAATAAAGCAAAAAATGAGGCTGTTCATCAAAATAATCTGTCTTTTTATTCGACTGCTTGTGGTACACAACAAATGCGAATTTGCTCAAAGTCTAACTATAATCAAAATAATTAGGTACATTTAACGTGTTTAAGTATTGAATGGGATAATTAAAAAAAGTTCATTTTTAGGTGTGTTTAACCTATTAAAGTAGTGCAAAACTAATCTATCCAATAAAATCCCTTAACATAAAGAACTTTTACTAACGTTTAAACTTACTCTACATTCAAACCATCTTTCATTTCTATTTTTCTATCAGACATATCTGCTAAACCTTGATTGTGCGTTACAATGACAAAAGTTTGTTTGAATTGCTCTCTTAATTGAAAAAAAAGTTTGTGCAATTCGTGTGCATTATGCGAATCCAAATTACCACTTGGTTCATCAGCCAATACGATTTTTGGTGTGTTAATCAATGCTCTTGCAATCGCAGTTCTTTGCTGTTCGCCACCTGACATTTCAGCGGGTAAATGATTAATTCTATCTTTTAAGCCTAAAAAATCGAGTAATTCTTTTGCTTTTTTGGTGGTTTCTTTTTGATTTTTTTTTGCAATCAATGCAGGCAAACATACATTTTCCAAAGCTGTAAACTCAGGTAATAAATGATGAAATTGAAACACAAAACCAATTTTTTCGCTTCTAAATTTTGCTAATTCCTTGCTTTTTAGCTTGATAAGATTAGTATTATCTAAAAAAATATTACCGCTATCTGGGCTATCTAATGTGCCTAAAATATGTAAAAATGTACTTTTCCCTGCTCCTGATGCACCAACGATAGATACGATTTCTCCTTCTTCGATATCGATATTGATGCCTTTTAATACTTGTAATTCACCGTATTTTTTAGTTATATTTTTTGCTGAAACCATCTTGTTTTTTATTAAATCGATGCAAATATAGTATTTTTTCTATATTTATCAAATAAAAAACACGCAAAAAGCGTGTTAAAATAATTTACTTTTTTGATTGCTTGTTTTATACTGCGAAACTTTCACCGCACCCACAAGAACGCGAAGCATTTGGGTTGATAAATTGAAATCCCTTTCCATTCAAGCCATCACTGAAATCTAAAGTAGTACCTAAAAGATACAAAAGACTTTTTTTATCTACCAATATTTTTATATTTTTATCCTCAAAAACTTCGTCTTGTGGATAAACTTCTGCATCAAAATTCAAATCATACATCAAACCTGAACAACCGCCACCTTTTACCGATACACGAATATTATGCGTAGTTGAATAGCCTTCTTGTTGTCTGATTTCGCTAATTTTATTTTTTGCATTGTCTGTTACGAAAATCATAATTTTATTATTTTTTAATTTTAAATGATTATTTCTATTATAACCATTTTTTTTGTAAAAAAGTTATTTTATATACATCTGAAATTATTTTTCTGATTTTAAATCTATAAAGTCTTTAAGGTATTGTAAGTTTAACTGATTGATAATGAATTTTTTATAATCAATTACATATTTTTAAAATATTTCAAAACCACTTTTAGATAAGATTGTATTTTTCTTAAATTTCAATTTTTTTTATTTTTCTTTGTTTGAATTTTCCTCTTTTCCTTCATTTTCTTCTTTTTTAGGTTGATACACAAAAGGAGAGAGGCAACCATATTGTTTGTTGATTTTTATTTTTGGCTCGGGATATTTTTCAGCTTTAAATCCTAATTTTGTATCTGCATACAAACTTTGCATAAAAATACCAAAAACGGGCAAGGCTGTTTGTGAAGCTTCAAAATCACTACTTCTAAATCTAATTCTGTGGTCATCACCGCCTACCCATACGCCTGTTACTAATTTTTCTGTCAATCCAATGTACCAACCATCAGCATAATTAGAAGATGTACCTGTTTTTCCACCAATTTCATTGCCTTTATCAAACAACAAATTAAATTCCCATAATGCTTGTGAGGTGCCTTTTTGTTCTTGCATCGTTGCTTTGAACATATCAGTCATCAAAAAAGCAGTTTCTTCACTCATTACTCGTCTTTTGTTGGGTTTTGCCTCATAAATAACTTTCCCTGATTTGTCTTCAATTTTGGCAATAAATTGCGGTTCTGTCCATACCCCTTCGTTCATAAAAGAACTATAAGCCCCTACCATTTCAAACAATGAAACTTCTCCTGAGCCTAAGCCAATAGAAGGGACAGATTTGAGTGAACTTTTGATGCCCATTTTTTTGGCACGCGTATAAACCGAATCCCAAGAATATTTTTCGGTTAATCTTGCGGTAATTGTATTTTTAGAAGTAGCCATTCCTTTTCTAAGCGTAATTTCGCCGTAAGCATATTCAAAATCGCTATTGTTAGGAGTCCAAGATTTATCTTCTCCATTTTCTTTGTAAAAAACGGTTACGGGTGCGTCCAATAGTTTATCACAAGGTGCCAAACCTCTTTCGAAAGCTTCTGTATAAACAAAAGGTTTGAAAGTAGAACCGGGTTGTCTTTTGGCTTGATAGACGTGGTCAAAAGAAAAATATTCGTGATTTACTCCGCCTACCCATGCTTTGATATAACCTGTTTTGGGGTCTAATGAAAGTAATCCTGTTTGCATAATTTGCAATGTGTGTTTTACAGAATCTAAGGCTGAAATAGTGGAGTCTTTTCCTCCTTCCCACGTAAAAATTTTCATTTTACGTTTTTCTTTCATTTTTATTTTTGCTAATGAATCTTTTTTTGATTTGAACA
>RDZP01000004.1 GCA_004294005.1 Cytophagia bacterium | reverse complement strand
AATAGTTAGGCTTTCTAAGTCGTGTCTTCCAATTTTCAAAGTTTGGGAACGTCCTGCGAAGTTAGGAAGTGTATAGACAATGACATTGTTGTTATTTGTATTTGAAATAGGCGATTCTACTTCTGTGTTATTATTGTTTGAGTTATTATTTTTCTTATATTGTGCTACAAAAAAGCGTGTTTTTGCCCAATATTCTTCTTTATTTTGATTAAAAACATTGGTAAAGTCAAGAGATTTTGTATCAAAACTTCTACCTTCTCCATAGATATAAGATTTATTAGTATGTTTTCCAAGATGAACAAATATATTAGCAGTACCACAACTTGATTTCCAAAATCCATTATTTTGTTTATTTTCGATACCAAGCGTATTATATTTGATGTTTTTTCCATTTTTATCAAATCCTTCAATATACATTCCCCAAAAAAGACTTTTGTTGCAATGTGCTCGTGTAGTAAAAAAATTACCTGTTTTTTTATCTAATTGTAAAGAAATACTATAACTTCCACCGTCTTTATCTTCTACTTTTAAGGTATTAAACCATTTCATATTTCCTTTACTATCCAAACCCATTATAAAAGGTGCATTACGATGATTTTGATTAGACTCAGGTATAGATAATTTGGTTTGAGTACCATCTCCAAAAGTTGAACTGTTATCTGCTACTCCCAAAAGCACTATATCATCATTATTTTGTATGGCAATTCCTCCAGTATATTCAACGTCCTTACCACGTACAAATTTTGCCCAAATCATTTCTCCCGTTTGTTTATCAAGGGTTGTAATCAACAAATCAAGATTATAAAAATATCCTTTTTTGGCTTCATCTCGGGGAATAGTAAAATCTCCTTGTTGTTTTGTAGAATAACGAGAATCTGAATCTGAAGTGCGAATATTAGTTAGTATTGCGATGGTATTTTTACCAATAGCAATATTACCTGGTGTAAATCCATTCGGAAAATACACTCTAAATATTTCGTTACCCTGAGCATCTATTTTGGCTACATTTGCATAAAAACCCAAGATATAAACATTGCCTTCTTCGTCCAAAGCCATATCACGCGCACCTGAATAGAAACCTTGCTGAAATCCTTTTACCCATTCAATTACGCCATTTGTATTATATTTTGCTAAAAATTCTTTAGCATCGCCACTTGTATTGATAGTTTCTTTTGGAGAGTTTCCAAAACGAGCATTCCCTTTGCTTAGTCCCAAGACATATACATTTCCATTATTATCTACCTTTATTTTTTCAGCAGCAATATAATTGTCTTTGCTATTATCGATATATTCTTTAAGCCAAATATTTTTCATTGTTTGGTCATACTTTGCGAAAAAATACTTTGTACTCTTTGGATTTTGGCAAGTATAATTTGCGGTTTCTACTTGTATGCTTTCAGAAAAAAAACCAACTACATAAATATTTCCTTGTTTATCCTCATCCATATCTAATATTCCTGCATCTCCAGTTGTATTTGAAAACTTTAAAGAAGATAAATCTCCAAATATGTTGCTAATTTGTTGAGCATTTATAACGCTTGTTTTTACTATTAAAAACAATAAACAAAAAGCAAATAAGATAAAAAACCTTTGTGTGTTCATATAATATTTAGAATTTATAAAAAAGAAATACTAACGTAAAACGTTTTTAGGTGGATAAAATTGCAGAAATAAACTTTATCATAGTAAAAAATATATTTTTAACATAGAACTTGTTTAGTTGATATTTTAAATACCGCTTTTTTCATAATTTGACACATGGATAAAAATGATTTTTTCTTTTCATCAATCAAAATTCAGTATAATTGTATTATTTGTTGTTAAAATAAGTACTATACTAAGCAATTAAATAAATCCGATTGTAAAACAGGTTGTTTTAGAAGTACTAAAAAAGTTTACATCTCGCGATAGGGATAGAAGCACACTTGCAGAGACAAAAAGAGAGAAAAAACAAGGTTTCCGAAGTTTTTTTCTCTCTTTTTTGGCTCTGTGCTTTGCACGATAGCCCGTAATCGCCCAAAATTGCTTTATTTTTTAGACGACTACATTAATAATTTTCTTAGGAACAACAATTACTTTTTTAGGAACATTGCCTTCTAAATATTTTTGTACGAGTTCGTTTTCAACGACCATTTTTTCAATTTCTTCTTTTGATAAATCGAGTGAGAATGTAACATTTCCTCTCATTTTTCCATTGATTTGAATTGGATAACTGTACTCGCTTTCAGTCAAATATTTTTCTTCAAAAGTTGGAAATTCTGTATGATAAATGCTTGATTGATAACCTAATGCGTTTTGCCAAAGTTCTTCGCAAATGTGTGGCGTATAAGGCACTAACACACCCAAAAACTTTTCTAAAATTGATTTTTTATAGCATTTTAATTCTATCAATTCAGTTGCCAAAATCATAAATTTACTTACAGGCGTATTGAATGAATAGCGGTCTAAATCTTCTCTCACGCCTTTGATACATTTGTGCAATGCTTTCAATTCCGCAGGTGTAGGCTCTTCGTTTGAAATTTGTAAATTCCCTTCATTATCATAAAACAAACGCCATAAACGCTTCAAAAATTTATGACAACCATCAATGCCTTGCATACTCCAAGGTTTGTATTGCTCCAAAGGACCTAAAAACATTTCGTATAAACGCAAAGTATCCGCACTGTATTTTTCAATCACATCATCAGGATTGACTACATTGTACCAGCGTTTTGACATTTTTTCGACTTGTGAACCGCACATAAATTTATCATCTTCTAACAAAAAAGTAGCATTTTCGTTTTCACTTCGCCATTTTTTGAATAATTCAATGTTCAAAATATTATTTTCAACAATATTGACATCAACATGCAACTCTTGTAATTCTTCTTCTTTATAATTTGTTCTTAAATTCCAAGAAATAAAAGTATTTTGATTTTTTAAACGATACATCAAAGCAGATTGTCCTTGTATCATTCCTTGATTTATCATTTTTTTGAATGGCTCTTGGAAAGAAATAAAACCTCTATCCGCCAAAAAATTTGTCCAAAAACGTGAATATAACAAATGACCAACCGCGTGTTCTGTACCTCCCACATATAAATCAACTTGATTCCAATAATCTGTGGCTTGTTTTGAGGCAAAAGTATTTTGATTTTGGCTATCCATATATCGCAAAAAATACCAAGATGAACCTGCCCAACCCGGCATTGTGGTTGTTTCGAGTGGATAACCTTTGTATGTCCAATTTTTTGCTCTTGCCAAAGGCGGTTCGCCGTCAGCAGTAGGTTTGTACTCTGTAATTTCAGGTAATTGCAAAGGCAAATCGCTTTCATCGACCAAATAAGGCATTCCATTTTTATAATAAATAGGCATAGGTTCGCCCCAATATCTTTGACGACTAAACGCCGCATCACGCAAGCGAAAATTCACTTTTGATTGTCCAATTTCTTGATTTTCAACAAATTGAATTGCTTTTTGAATTGCCTCTTTTGTATCTAATCCATTCAAAAATTCGGAATTTATCATCTTTCCATATTTTTTTTCGGTTGGATTTTCCATATTTTCTGTTCCTTCAATCACCAATCGAATCGGTAAATTAAAATGTTTTGCAAATCTAAAATCTCTTTCATCTGAACTCGGAACGCCCATTACAACGCCTGTTCCATAACCTGCTAACACATAATCAGCTATCCAAATAGGTATCTTTTCTTGATTAAAAGGGTTGATAGCATAACTTCCTGTAAATACACCTGAAACATTTTTTACTTCTGATTGTCTTTCTAATTCTGACCTATTTTTTGCCCAAGTTACATATTTTTCTACTTCATTTTTTTGTTCTGTAGTGGTCAATGACGAGATAACTTCGTGTTCGGGAGCAAGCACAAGATAAGAAACGCCAAAAATAGTGTCGATGCGGGTAGTAAAGGCGGTCAGTTTTTGAACCTTACCCCCTGCCCCCTCTCCATTTGGAGAGGGGATTGTTATTTCGCTGTTATTATTTTTTAATCTATTTTTAATTTTTTCTAATACATTGTTCAAATCATTTAAAACTTCATCGTTTGTAAAACGAATTTCATTAAAACTTGTATTTTGTAATGTCCAAGTTCTAAAATTATCATATTCTTTTTGTTCTTTTTCATTATGATATTCGCCATCTACTTCGATGACCAATTTTTTTTCCAAAGAAACAAAATCGACAATAAAATCTTCAATAGCGTGTTGCCTTCTAATTTTAAAACCTAATTTTTGATTTCTTAACTCTTGCCACAAAATATTTTCTGCTTCTGTTGAGTTTTTGCGGTGGTTTCGTGCTAATTCTTTCAAATATTTCCATTTTTCAGGCTCTGTTGTAAATAGATTTGGATAATAAACAGACTGATTTGAAGTCTGAATATTCCCCCTCTCCAAGTGGACAGGGGGCAAGGGGGTGAGGTTAAAATCAATCTCACAACCTATAGATTTTCCAATCCAATTTCTTTGCATTTCTTTGACTGCATCTGACCAATCCAAGTTCTCTAAATTATCCAACAATCTATCTGCATATGCGGTAATTCTCATCATCCATTGTTTCATTTTTTTGCGTTCCACAGGATGTCCACCACGTTCAGAAAGCCCATCTTTTACCTCATCATTTGCCAAAACCATTCCTAAGGCAGGACACCAATTGACAGTTGCTTCCGCAATAAAAGCCAAGCGATAATACAATAAGATTTCTTGTTGTTCGGTTTCAGATTTATTTTTCCAATCAGACGCAGAAAAAATAGGGGTATTTTCATCACAAGCCGCATCAATATTTTGATTACCATTTTTTTCGAATGCGTCAATCAATGTATCAATATCTTCAGCCTTTTGTGTTTTTTTGTCAAAATAAGCATTGAATAATTGTCCAAAAATCCACTGTGTCCAACGATAATAAGTAGCACTCGAAGTTTGAATTTCTGTATTTTTATCGTAATTAAAACCTATTTTTGATAATTGGTTTTTAAAAGTTTTGATATTATTTTCTGTGGTAATGGCAGGGTGTTGTCCTGTTTCGATGGCATATTGTTCGGCAGGAAGCCCAAAAGAATCAAAACCCATTGGATGCAAAACATTAAAACCTTGCATTTTTTTATAACGAGAAAAAATATCAGTAGCAATATATCCCAAAGGATGCCCTACGTGCAAACCTGCACCTGATGGATAGGGAAACATATCTAATACATAATATTTAGATTTATCTGATTGATTTTCAACTTGATAGATGTTATTTTCCTGCCAATATTGTTGCCACTTGCTCTCTATTTCTTTAGGATTATATTCTTTTGACATTGTTTTAAAGTGTTTTTTAATTGATTTTTAGCGTGCAAAGATAGTATTTTTTTGAAATTATTGTATATTTTTTTTGAAATTATTGTGTTTTAAGGTACAGGATCGTGTCCACTTTTACCCCAAGGATGACATTTGCTTATTCTTTTCAAGCCTAACCAACCTCCTTTTAATACACCATGTTTTTGTATTGCTTCTATCATATATTGTGAACAAGTTGGGTGAAATCTACACGCATTAGGAAGCCAAGGCGAAATAATCAATTGATACAAACGCACAGGAAAAATAAATATTTTTTTAATTATTTTTGAAAGCATATTTTTAAAAATAAATTATGTATAAATTATATGTAAAATTTCTTTTGTATTTTCATCACATTTGAACAGTTCACTTGCTCTTTGATTGATGACCCAAGCGATTTTTTCGTTGCTTTCTATTACCAAAGTATTTTCTTTTTCAAATCTCGATAATTTTTTATTGGTTAAAAAATCACTCATTTTTTGACTTTTTCCTTTCATACCTAACGGGTAAAATTTTTCACCAACAAAATAATTCCTAACTATCAAAGGAAATTGTATTTTTTCAATATCTAAATAAGTTTCATTTGGAAGTAATTTAAAACTATCAGGACGATTTATTTTTTTTATTGTTAATTGATTTTCATTGATATTCAAAATCATTGTATCATTTTCGATGTAATGAAGTTGTTTTTTTTGCCTTTTAGCAACAATCCAATTTTTTCTATCTATCAATAATCTATAATTTCCTTTGTTTGAATAAATCATTTTCCCTGTTGAATAAGGTTGATTTTCCCAAATCTTTTTACATAATTGATATGAAAAATTGTATTTTTTTAAGTATTCAGCAAAATAAAAAAAAGCATTTTCTATTTTTGTTAATTCTTCTATGTTGATAATTTCACTGTCTTTTTCTTTGTGTGTAAATGTATTGACAGTGGTTTCGATATTTTTTTCTAAAATATGATAAGCACCTCTCATTCTTTCTATTGTATCAGCAAAAGAATTGACCAAATTAGGACAAATTTGATGATAAATAGGCATAATTTGATGTCTAATTTGATTGCGTTGATAATCTAATTTTTCATTAGAAGTATCTTCTCTCCAAACAATATTATTTTTTTTTGCATAATTTATAATTTGTTTTTTTGTGATAGAAAGCAAAGGTCTTATGCGTTTTTGGTGTTTTGGTAAAATTCCTTTTATTCCAAAAAAGCCTGTTCCACGCCCTATATTCAAAAATATTGTTTCTAAATTATCATCTTGATGATGGGCTGTAGCAATATAATCAAAATTTTCTTTGGTTAATATTTCATAAAACCATTCATATCTCAATTTTCTTGCTCCTTCTTGAATGGTTGTTTTTTGTGCTTTGCAAAATTGTATTGTTTCAAATTTTTTAGAAAAAAAAGAAATATTATTTTGTTTTGCCCAATTTTTTACAAACAATTCATCTTGCTCCGAATCTTCTCCACGCAATCCAAAATTACAGTGAATAATTGCAAAATTTTGATGTATTTTTAAAAAAATATCCACTAAAACCATCGAATCTATACCACCACTGACCGCGATTAAAATTTTATGATGTTCAGAAAATAAATTTTCTTTTTTGATGATTTTTTTTATTTGATTTACCATAATTTTTTAATACTTTTGCATTTCAATAAAAATAAAAATATGATTTCAGAACCAAGAGAACGTAGTACTATTTCGATGTTCGTTTTTTCAATCGCCTTAATTTTGGTAGGTATTATTCCTTTTCGAAGTTATTTCATTACTTTTCCAACGCCTAATTTTTGGGCATACTCTTTTATCTTTTTTTGGGTTTTAGGTTTTGGATTGATAATCAGATGGTTTTTGACTTGTAAAACTATCACAGCCAGTCAAGGAAAAATAGTTATTGTCAAAAAATTTTTAAAAACAAAAAAAACATTTGATATGCAAGAACTTTCTGCGGTCAAAGAAGAACGCATCAATACATTTTCTTCTCCGTATCGATTATTGATTATTCAATTTAAAAATGGACGTTTAGAAGTTTCAGAACAAGAATATACCAATTATGAAAAATTAAAAAGCTATGTTCAAAAATTTATTCCAAAAGAAAAAAAATAAAAACAATTTCCAAAAAAATTGAAAAGTGTTTTGATTATTTCACCACTTTTCCTTTTTTATCAATTTCAACAAAACTTCCATTAATTTTTACTTTTGCTTTTCCTTTTTCAAAATCCAATGCCAAGTCATATTGTGGTTTGATGAGTAATTTTCCTGTTGTATCAATATAACCCCATTGAGAATTTTGCCAAACCGCAGCCATATTTTCAGAAAAGTTACGACAACCGTCATAATTCAAAGCAATAATTTCTTTGCCTTTCAAATCAATAAAACCCCATTTTTTATTTTTACTTATTTTTGCCCTTTTTTCATAAAAATTATCACCCCAATCATATTCATTTTTTGTGATTTCTTTTCCATGATAAGATACAAATCCATACTTTTGTTGATGAATAAAATAAGTAACACTATCTTTAAAAATACCTAATTTATCATATTTTGCAGGCACTAACCAATTTCCTTTTTTATTAATAACGCCCCAAAATTTTTCCTTTTTTACCTTTGTGAATGTATCTTGAAAACGCTCTGCCTCTATAAATTGTGCCTCAATCACGATTTGATACAAAGAATCGAGAAAACCATATTTTCCATTTTGTTTAAATCTTCCTCTTTGTTGTATAAAATTATCAGGCACTTCTTCAAATTTACTTGTATCAGCCATCATTAATTTTGATTTTTCTTTGTTAGCAATAGGTTTATTGCTTTTTCCGATTTCAAAAGTAGGATTATCATTATTATTTTCTTCTTTTTTGGCGTTACAGCTTTGTAAAACAACCAAAATTAACAAAAAAACACTTATTTTTTTATCAATTCCACAACTTCCACAACCTTTTGCACAGCCTTTTTTTATTGTAAAATCATTTTTAATTTTACGAAAGATGAAATAAATCGCCCACAAAAAGGCTAAAAAAACTAAAAATGTTTGTATCATAATAAAAATTCAAAACCAATGTCTTTTCTAAAATATTTTCCTTCAAACTGAATTTGATTTGCTCCCTGATTACTTTTCTCCAATGCTTCTTTTATATTCGCTCCCAACGCTGTAACCGCTAACACACGCCCACCTGAAGTTAAAATCGTATTATTTTTAAGAGTAGTTCCTGCGTGAAAAGCGAGTACATTTTCCAAATTTTCAAAACCTGTCATTTCTTTTCCTTTTTCGTATTGCTCAGGATAACCACCTGCGACCAGCATCACAGTTGTAGCGGTTTGAGTAGTGATTTCTATATTTATTTCATTCAATTTTCTTTTTCCAACGGCTTCAAAAATTTCTACCAAATCATTTTTAATACGTGGAATCACAACTTCTGTTTCAGGGTCGCCCATACGTACATTGTACTCAATCACAAAAGGATTTCCTTTTACATTAATAAGCCCAAAAAATATAAATCCTTGATAGTCAATATTTTCATTTTTCAAACCTTCTAAAGTTGGTAAAATAATTTGATTTTTTACCTTTTCTATAAAGGCATTATCAGCAAAAGGCACAGGCGAAATTGCACCCATTCCTCCCGTATTAAGTCCTTTATCTCCTTCTCCTATTCGTTTGTAATCTTTTGCTTCAGGCAATAATACATAGTTTTTACCGTCAGTCAATACAAACATAGACAACTCAATGCCTTCCAAAAATTCTTCAATCACTACTTTTTTTGATGCTTCCCCAAATTTATTTTCTAATAGCATCATTTTTAAAGTATTTTCTGCGGTTTGATAATCAGTTGGAATAATTACGCCTTTTCCTGCTGCCAAACCATCTGCTTTTAATACAATAGGCAAATTATGATTTTGTATGTATTTAATTGCTTCTGTATAATTTTCGGCGGTAAAAGTTTGGTATTGAGCGGTAGGAATTTTATTTTTTTGCATAAATTCTTTTGCAAAATCTTTGCTTCCTTCTAATTTTGCTCCATTTTCGTCAGGAGCAATCATTATCAATTTTTCTAAATCTTTATTTTTCTGTAAATAATTTCTCAAACCTTTTACCAAAGGCTCTTCGGGACCAACAATCAACATTTCTATTGCATTTTCGATAATAAATTGTTCTATTTTTTGAAAATCATTTACATTGATGTCAATATTTTCAGCGACTTGTGATGTGCCTGCATTACCGGGTGCAACATATAATTTTGTTAATTTTTTACTCTGCGTCAATTTCCAAGCCAATGCGTGTTCTCTGCCTCCACTGCCCAATAATAGTATTTTCATAATCTATTTATCCTATTGAATATTATTTTTTATTATCAAAATCAATTTGCAAATATAAGTATATTTTTTGAAAGATAACAAATCAATACAAAAAAAAGCAAATTATTCCCCTGTTTTTGTATGTTGATTTCAAAGAAAAATATTTAAAATTTCTTTTTTTTTAGAGAAATAACGTTTACATTTGTAAAAAAAGTAAGCATTTTTATTGGCTGATAGTTTATTTCCCTTTCAAAAATAAGCAATTAAAAACTTGCTATAATTAAAATTCCAAAATTACTTCATAAAATTTGAAATAGTTTTTATTTCTCAAAAATAAACTTTATCTAAAAATATCAAATGCGTTGGTTGATTGGTATAACTTTATTTGTATTATCTTTTTTTCGTTTGGCATTGGCACAAGCACCAAGCTTTCGTGCCATTACCACCGAACAAGGATTGCCCAGCAATGAAATATATACTATTTTAGAAGATAAAAAAGGTTTTATTTGGATTGGTTGTGATGCAGGTTTGTTCCGTTACAATGGTATTCAATTTATTCCTTACAAATGCACCGCACAAAAAAGCAAATCTATCACAGGTTTGTGCCAAGCAAATGATGGCACTATTTATTGTTATAATTTTGTGGGACAGGTTTTTTGTATCAAAAATGACGAAATGCAAGCCTTAGAAATTTTGACAAAAAGCCAAATTTTACACATTGCCACAAGCCACGATAATCTGTTATGGCTTACTACCAAAAATGGCATTTATTATTATAATTCTCTCACAAAGTTATCTACATTTTATCCTGCTTTGGATAAAAAAAAACCTCATCTCAAACAAGCACCTCCCACAAGAGTATTGAAAGATAACTATAATAACATTTGGTTTGTAGAAAAATTAGTTGGAAGATTAGAACCCAATAAAACATTTAGCCTGTGTGAAGTCGTAGAAGAACCTACACACACCCAACAAGAATTATTGGGTAATTCGTTTGTTTTTGCCTCTCCAAAAGCAACATGGCTGGTGAGTATGACGACCAATTATTTTTATAAACTAAAAAACAATACATTTTATTACCAAGATTTACCTACGTTAAAAAAAAGTTTAAAAGGAAAAAAAATTACCAATGTTTTTTATGAAAAAGAAGACAGAATTTGGATTTTGACCTTTACGGGCATATTTATATATGATTTTAAAACAGATACCATCAAACATATCTTGGAAGAATATGCGTTTTCGTATTTTTTGATAGACAAAGATGGTGCATATTGGCTTACCACTTTGTATGATGGGTTATTGTATATTCCTAATTTTGAGTTTAAAAATTGGAGAAAAGAACCTCAAAAAATCCTAAAAATGTCGCAAGATGAAAGCCATATTTATTTTGGCAATACAAAAGGCGAATTGCATAGTTTGGATACAAAAACCAATCAAATACAAACTTACACCCTACCACAAACAGCAGATATTAGAAGTATCAACTATGATTTGGCTGATAAAGTGGTTTATTTTAATGTGAATAATATTTTGTATCAACTCAAAAACAATCAAATTTCTATTGCTTACGAAAATGCTGGCTCGGTTAAGTCATTTTTGCATTTGCCACAAGGTTATATATTTGCTACCTCTGCGTTTACCTATTTTTTGCCTGACTTTGCAACCCAAGAAAGACAAATAATTAGTACAGAATGGGGCAGAGCAATCGCTTATAACAATATTTCACAAATCGTATGGGTGGCTACAAACAAAGGTTTGGTAAAATCAAAAAAAATAAATGGAAAATGGATAATACAAGAAACTTTTTTTAAAGATATTCAAATCGTGGCACTTGCTTTTGATGAAGCAAATGAAAGACTATATGCAGTCAATTTTGAAGGTAAATTATATCAAATAGAGGCAAATATGACCGCCCAACATCAAATAAAACCTTTTGCCTACCTGCCCACAGAAGTACAAGCAAGAGAAATTATATTAAAAAAAGATGTGTTGTTAATTGCCTCTAATCAAGGAGTTTATTTTTTGGATATTGAGCAAAAAACGTGGGAAAATATTGGCAAATTAGAAGGATTGATTTCAGAAGATGTGCATAATATTTGTGTATTGGCAAATCAAATTTGGTTAGGCACTTCAAAAGGTCTGCAAAGTATTCCTTTTGAAAGAAAAAAAATAGAATCACACGCTTATGTTGTTTTGAAAGATATTTTGGTGAATCAACAAAAAATCGTTTTACCTAAAAATTTGCAACTTTCTTATCAAGATGATTTTAAAATAGGCGTAGAAGGCATTTGTTATCTTTCTGGTGATAAATTTCGGTATGCTTACCGCCTCAAAACAGATGGAGATTGGAATTATTTGCCTGCTAATACTGATTTTATTCATTTTTCTTCGCTTGCGGTGGGTAAATTTAGAATAGAAATCAAAATATTTGACCACCAAAACAGAAGTTCAAATAATACAATTTGGATAGAAGGAGAAGTTTTGCCTCCTTTTTGGCAAAATATATGGTTCATTATTGCTGTTTTTGTACTATTGGTATTGCTGGTTTATTGGAGAGTAAAACAAAATATTTATACATTAAAACAAAAACAAAAACGGATATTAGAACAGGTAATGCTTGAAAATGAACTCAAATTATGCCAACAAACCGCTTTACAAGCACAAATGAATCCACATTTTTTGTTCAATGTACTTAATTCTATCAAAACCTATATTTACGAAAATGATAAGCCAAAAGCAATTTTATACTTGAATAATTTTGCTAATTTGGTAAGAAAAGTTCTACACAACAGCACCAAAACAAAAGTAAGTTTGGCGGAAGAAATAGCAACTATTTCTTTGTATATTGGTTTGGAGGCAATGCTTTTGGAAGAAAATTTTGAATGGAAAATAGAAGTAGATACCGATTTGGAAGTAGAAGAAATCTATTTACCTACTTTTTTATTGCAACCTTTTGTAGAAAATGCCTTCAAACACGGATTAAGACAGCAAAAAGGACTAAAAAAATTATACATTGACCTACAAAATCAAAACAATCAACTGATTATTACAATAGAAGATAATGGAATAGGAAGAGAAAAATCAAGGATTATCAATGAAAAAAATGACCAAAAACATACGTCATTTGGTACCAAAAATATTCAAGAAAGATTAGATATCATCAACCAAAACCAAGAATTTTATCTGACATTTCAAATAATTGACCTTCAAAACGAAATTCAAGAAGCAGTAGGAACAAAAGTTATCCTTAATATACAATTTATACAACAATAACATGCAAAACGAACCTCAATTAACGACCATTATTATAGATGATTCACCACAAGCACGCAGGCTTTTGAGGCTTATGTTGGCAGAACTTATGCCTGATATTCAAATAGTGGCAGAAGCCAGTAATGGCAGAGAAGGTTTTGAGTTGGCAAAATAATATCAACCCGATTTTTTATTATTGGATATAGAAATGCCCGAAAAAACAGGTTTGCAACTCGCAGAGGAATTATTGGAAATAGCATTAAATACTGAAATTATATTTACTACTGCATATAGTATATATGCTATCCAAACTTTTCGCCTTTCAGCCATAGATTATTTACTCAAACCTATCCAAGAAAATCATTTGATAGAAGCAATTATAAAAGTAAAAGAAAAAAATAGCCCAAGACCGCAAACAACTTCAAACACTTATACAAAATTTTCAAAAAGATAAACCACAAATGATATGCCTGCCTATTTTAAATGGATATGAATATGTTGAAGTTTCACAAATAGAATACATAGAGGCAGAAGGCTCGTATGCCAATATTCAACTCACAAGTGAGAAAAAAATCTTAATTTCTAAAAATTTGAAATACTTTGAAACCTCTTTACAACATTTTGACTTTTTTTTGAGAGTACATCGTTCTTTTTTGGTCAATAAAAACCACATCAAATCAGTAAAAATAGGCGAAAAAAGCACTATTTTGATGCAAAGCCTGCGTGAAATAGATTTGGCAAAAGACCGTAAAAAAGAATTTTTGGAGGCAATGCAAGGCTAAAATTATCTAAAAAAAGAGTGCTTTACAAAACGAAACCCACGCTTCACAAAACGATTTTTTTTAGCAGAAAAAAGGAATACAATTTTGCAACAATAAATTAAATCACTTTCCTAAATTTTTTATAAATATGAAAAAAATCATCATTTTCGCTTTTTTATTGGCATTTTCTTTTGTGAATATGTCTTTTACTTCTTCTTTCAATCTTGAGTCAAAAAAAAATAATATTTCTTTGAACCTCAAAAAACCTTTGGGTGATAAAATCAAAGTAAAAATCAAAAATGCTTCAGGAAAAAACCGCGCACTTTATTATCAACAGAAAAAAGGAAGCGGTGGAAAAGCAACCATTACACTTAGTTCTCACCAAACCGCAACCATTGAAATTGCAATTGGCGGAGCGGTTTATACCAAAGAAGGAACATTGCTTTTGACCATTACTGCTAATATGGCTAATACAACACAAACAGTCATTAAATAAAAATCATAGAAATTTTTGCAGCAAAACTTTTACTTATTTAATAAATTTTATACATTATGAAAAAAACATTTTTCTACATTTCTATTTTTTGTCTTATATTACTTTTGAGTAATTGTGGTGATGTAAAAAACACCAAAATCGATGAATTTAATTTGACTATTGATTTGCCTGTGGGCTGGAAAATGAATAAAGATAATTTCAAAGGAAAGACTACCATTGAAATATCGAATGGCAGTAGGCGTGTAATGAATGTTACAGAAGCAAATCCTTCAGTAGAAAATTTGGATATGTTGGTGAAAGCCTCTTCCAAATCTTTCAAAGTTTTGAATCAGGAAACAATTACCAATGGTTTTGGCGTAACGATTCAAACCAAAAAGAAAAAACAATTTCGTTATTATTTCCAAAAAGATAATAAACAATATATGTTTGAACCTGCTGCTTATTACAAGGATTTAGATTTGAATAGATGTCTTGAAGCCATCAAATCAGTGAAATAATTAATTTTTGTTGATAAATAACATTCTAAGCAAGAAAAATACGACTAAGTTGTGTTCTTTTGCTTAGAATCTTTTTTTATGGCTCTGGTAATAAATTTTGACTTTATAAGAAGTTGTGCTTTACTTGATATTATAATTTATTTTTGTTATCGTTCAAAATAAATGATTATAATTTTATCAAAAAAACATTCATTAAAACAAAGTATATTTTGTATTTTTAATTTGAAATTGAGTTGAAATTGAGTTTAAATTAATATTTTTTTGTAATTTTTTAAAAAAAACACTAACTTTGCACTTCTAAAAACACATTATAATTAAATTATTTATTGAAATGGCTGAAAAAGCAGAAAAGACCACGAAAAAAACAACTACTAAAAAAGAAGTTGTGAAAGCTGAAAGTACTGAAAAGACTACGAAAAGTGTAACTACACAAGCAAAATTTTGGGATTTACCTTATACTCCTAATAAAAAATACGAAAAAAAAACAGCGTATTTTTGTATGGAATTTGCTATCGACCAAGCACTCAAAATTTATTCAGGCGGATTAGGTTATTTGGCAGGTTCACACCTTAAAAGTGCTTATGAATTGAAACAAAATTTTATCGCTGTTGGAATGTTATGGAAATATGGTTATTATGACCAAATGCGTAACAAAGACCTCTCGATGCGTGCTGAATTTATCGAGAAAAAATATAGTTTTTTGGAGGACACAGGCATTGTTGTCAGCATAAAAATCGCAGGAAATAATAGTGTATTTGTAAAGGCTTACAAAGTAAAATCTGAAACTTTTGATACTGTACCATTGTATTTATTAACAACAGATATCGAAGAAAATGATTATCTTTCTCGTACAATTACCAATCGTTTGTATGACGATAATATTGCAACAAGAGTTGCACAAAGTATCGTTTTGGGTGTTGGTGGCGGAAAAGTAGTAGAAGCTTTGGGTGGTGCAGATATGTACCATATCAACGAAGGACACGCCTTGCCTTTGGCATATTATCTTTTGAATGAAAAATATAATAATGATATAAAAGAAGTAAAAAAACATTTTGTTTTTACAACACATACACCTGAAAAAGCAGGCAATGAAGAACATGACGCTTTTTATTTGAATGAAATGGGCTTTTTCTCAAAAGACCTTTCAAGACAAGAAATTTTGGACGAAACAGATGAAAAAGGTATTTTGAATTATACAGTAGCCGCTATGCGTATGGCAAAAACGGCTAACGGCGTTTCAAAATTACACGCAGAAGTTTCAAAAGATATGTGGAAATCTTACAAAGGAATTCCTACAATTATCCCAATTACAAATGCTCAAAATTTTGAATATTGGCACGACAAAGAATTGTATGCTGCAAGTGCAAAAAATGATTTGAAAGCAATAACATCACGTAAAAAAGAATTAAAACAATTATTATTTACTGAAATTGCTGACCAAACAGGGAAAATTTTTAAAGAAGATGTCATTACAATTATTTGGGTAAGACGCTTTGCTTCTTATAAACGTGCTGATTTGTTGTTGAACGATATTGAAAGATTTAAAGCATTGGTAAAAAATCAAGAAAAACCTGTGCAAATTGTTTGGGCAGGAAAACCTTATCCACTTGACCAAGGTGCCGTAGAAACTTTTAATTATTTAGTACATTATACAAAAGAATTAGAAAATTGTGCTGTTTTAACAGGCTACGAATTGGCTTTGTCTAAATTATTAAAAGGTGGTGCTGACATTTGGTTGAATACACCAAGAAGACCAAGAGAAGCATCAGGAACAAGTGGAATGAGTGGAGCGATGAACGGAGCAGTAAGTTTATCTATCTTTGATGGTTGGATTTGTGAATTTGCTAAACATGGTCAAAATGCTTTTATTATTGAACCTGTTGATGCTAATTTGCCAACAAAAGAACAAGATAGAATTGATTGTGATAATATGTATGAAATCATCGAAAAAGAAGTTTTACCTTTGTATTATGACAAACCTGAAAAATGGTTGCAAATTGTGAAAAATAGTATTGATGATGTTACACCTGCTTTTGAATCTTCACGCATGGCAGATGAATATTATCAAAATTTATACAAATAAATCACAATGATTTTCGAGTCGTTGTATTAACAAAAAATCATATTTTCAATTATGTTTCAAAGTTTTTATTTTGAAACATAATTGTTTTTTTTGATAAGAATATACTAAAAAATAAAATCCGCGTTTGAAAATCAACTTCATCAAGGTTCCAAAACCATAGAATTGTGATGAAACTGATGTAAAGAATGTTCGTTTAAATCCTAACTTTTTCTAAGAACAAGATTAAAATTAAAAATATTTGTATTTATCATTTTTTTAGTTTTATTTTGTATTACATCTTAAAAAAAAATCATGAAATTTTACATTTTTATCTTCCTTTCTATTTTTTTATTGTCTAATTGTCAAGAAAAAAATACAACCATAAAAGAAAATCAATACACATCTATTACCGAAAAATTAGATTTTAAACCTGCATTTAAAATTCAAAAGTTTAAAAATTATCAATTATTAACCGTTTACATCAAAGAAAGAAAAGATAGTATTCTCTATGCTTTCGTACCTAAAAATATAAAAATAGACAATCAACAACTTCCAACCCAACGTATTATCCGCACTCCTGTCAAAAAAATAGTTGTATTTTCGCATACACATTTGGCTTGTATCGATAAACTTAACCAAAGTCAAAGTATTGTGGGAGTAACTGAAGGTAATTTTTTGAAAGATTCTAAATGGGAAAAACTGATTCAAGACAAAAAAATAATAGATATTGGTACTTCTGACGCATCTGCAAAAGAAAAAATAGTCGCACTACAACCTGAGGTAGTGATAACAAGTAACACAAGTGATATAGACCAATTAAAAACATTACAAAAATTAAATATTCAAACTATTTTAAACAATGATTGGTTAGAAACGCATCCACTTGGGCGCGCAGAATGGGTAAAAATATTTGGTTTGTTGTTTGAAACCGAAAAAGAAGTCAATACAATTTTTGATAATATAAAAAATGAATACAATCAAATTAAAAAGATTGCTCAAAAAAAAATAAAAAATATAAGTGTATTAACTGATATACCTTTTAAAGGAACTTGGTATTTGGCAGGTGGAAAAAGTTATATGGCTCAATTTATTGCTGATGCAGGAGGCGATTTTATTGCAAAAGACAATGACAATACGGCTTCTGTTCCTACTTCCATCGAAAATGTATATACAAAATCCAAAAATGCAGCTATTTGGTTGAATGTTGGACAAGCCAAGACTTTGAAAGAAATCATCACTATAGACCAAAGGTTAGGGAATTTTTCAGCCTATCAAAATAAAAAAATCTATAATTATAATGCAGATTATTGGCTTACAAGTATTATCAATCCTCAAGAAGTGTTAGCGGATATGTTGGCAATTTTTCATCCTGAGTTATTAAAAGATAGAAAAATGAAATATTATAAACAATTAAACTAATTTTTCAAAAAAATACTTTATTTTTGCAACTTCTAAAAAGTAAACTATTATTTAATTCTAAAAAATATGCAAAATAATACTACAAAACAAGTTACATTTCGTACTGCAGTTACGATTGTGGTCGCTAATATGGTTGGTGCAGGTGTTTTTACAAGTTTAGGGTATCAAGCTTTGGGTACTGCTTCAGTTTTTCCTTTGTTAATGCTTTGGGTAGTGGGTGGAGTAGTGGCGATATGTGGTGCTTTGAGTTATGGAGAAATGGCGGCATTATTTCCTCGTTCGGGTGGTGAATACAATTATTTGTCTAATACTTATCACCCTGCTTTTGGTTTTCTTTCAGGTTGGATTTCAGCAACAGTTGGTTTTTCTGCTCCTGTGGCAATGGCTGCCGTAGCATTAGGAAGTTATGCCTCTACCATTATTGCCCTGCCTCCGCAAGTGATAGCGATTAGTGTTATTGTTTTGATTTCCTTGATACACGCCACAGATGTAGGCATTGGTAGTATTTTTCAACAATATTCAACGGCTGTGAAAGTTGTTTTGATTATAGGTTTTATTTTTGGTGGATTGTTTTTTACACAAACACCACAACCCATACAAATTACGCCCAAAGAAGGAGATTGGACACTTATATTTAGTGCAGGTTTTGCGGTCAATTTGGCTTTTGTTTCTTTTGCTTATTCAGGTTGGAATGCGGCGGCATATTTGGCAAACGAAATAGAAAATCCACGTATTAATGTGCCACGTGCTTTGATTACAGGCACTTTGATTGTAATGGTTGCTTATTTATTATTAAATTTTGTATTTCTTTACACTTTACCTGTGGATACTTATGCAACAGAACAATTAAAAAATATTAAAGGAAATGGACGACCTTTAGAAGTAGGTTATCTTTCTGCTCAACAATTTTTGGGGAATGCAGGTGCGGCTACGATGGCAGGAATGATTGCTTTGTTATTGGTTTCTTCGATTAGTGCTATGATTTTTGCGGGACCAAGAGTAATGCAAGCAATGGGTGAGGATATTAAATCATTGAATTTTTTGGCTACTAAAAATAAAAAAGGTATTCCTGTTTTAGCAATTTTTATTCAGTCTTCGATTTCAATTATTTTACTTTTGACAGCTCAATTTAATACTATTTTATATGCAATAGCATTTACCTTAGATATTTTTACTTTTTCGACTGTTTTGGGTGTATTTGTGATGCGTTTCAAAGCACCAAAAGCCGAAAGAGTATATAAAACTTGGGGCTATCCGATTACGCCACTTATATTTTTAATGGCAACAGGCTGGACTATGTATTATTTATTGACAGATAAAGATAGAACTATTCCATCTTTGGTTGCATTAGGCGTAGTTTTATTAGGATTAGTTGTTTATTTTATCAATCAGTTGGTAGAAAAAAATCAAACACAAGTCAATAAATAAACAAAAAAATAATAAAAAAACAAAATTGACGTTTTTTTTAAAATTTTGTAAAAACAAAAAATATGATTATTTCCATTATCAACCACAAAGGAGGCGTAGGTAAAACTACTACTACTATCAATTTAGGAAAAGCTTTAAGTTTGGCAGATAAAAAAGTGCTTTTGATTGACCTCGATCCACAAGCCAATCTTTCTCAATGTGCAGGCATTGAAAGTCCTGACTTTAATACATTTCACGTTTTGTGTGAAGATATTGCTTTGCCTATTTATCAATTAGCAAAAAATTTTGATATTATTCCTGCAGATTTAGATTTATCAGAAGCAGAATTGCGTTTACAATCTGATGTGAATGGTTATTTTCGTTTGAAAAAAAGATTAAAAGAAATACAAGGAAAATATGATTTTATTTTGATTGATTGTCCACCAAGTCTAAGTATTTTACCTTTGAACGCTTTGATTGCTTCTGATAAGGTAATTATTGCAGTGCAAGCTGAATTTTTGGCGGTCAAAGGTTTACAAACCATTTTTGATTTGATTGAAAAATTAAAAGAAAATTTGAACACAAGTCTTTCTATTATTGGTATGTTAATTACACAACTTAATAATACAATATTTAGAAAAGACGTTGCTGATAGTATTAGAAAAATATATGGCGGACAGGTTTTTGAAACAATGATAAAACAAAATATTACTTTAGCAGAAGCAACCGCCGCCGCAAAAGATATTTTTACTTATGATAAATCAAGTCAAGGTGCAAAAGATTATGACGCATTAGCCAAAGAAATTTTAACACTTATCCAATAACAAAAAATGGGAAATAATAAAAAAAGCCATAGAGCAAATATACTCGATAATTTGTTAGCGGGAGTTACACCGCCAAAGATAGAAACAAAAGAGGAGGTAAATATTGCGAAAGATTCAGATTTTGATAAAAAAATTACCATTAAGGAAGAATTTAAGTCGCTTATTCCCCCACTCTCGGCCGATGAATATAAAAAATTAGAAGAAAATATCGTTGCTGATGGTTGTAGAGATAGTTTAGTTTTGTGGGATAAAGAAACTGAATATATTTTGATTGACGGACACAATAGATACAAAATTTGTCAAGAAAACTCTGTAAGGTTCAATGTTTATTTGGTGAAATTTCCTGATGCTGATAGTGCAAAAGATTGGATGTTGAATAATCAGTTAGGAAAAAGAAATGTAACTGATGATACAAAATCATATTTGAGAGGAATGCAATATGCAAGAGAAAAGAAAAAAGTAGGACAAAATCAATTTACAATTGAGAGAAATCCTGATACGCCTGCAAAATCTACTGCCGAAAAGTTAGCAGAAATTCATAAAGTATCCGAACCAACCATTATCAGAGATAATAAATATGCTGTAACTTTGAATAAAATTACTTTTGAGAATGATGAATTGCGTTGGAATATCCTTAATAAAATAATATCCATCACCAAAAATGCTATTCTACTTTTGGCAGATGAAAGTGATGAAACATTATTAGAAATTGGAAAAAAATTAGCAGAAGGGCAAACATTGGCAGAAATACAAAAAGAATTAACAAAAAAACCTGTTGATAACATTGAAATACATATCAAACAAACACAAAAAGATATTAATGTATTTTTGACAAAAGCCATCAAACAAAAAAGTATTCTTCATTTGATTGAAGCAGAAAAAATTTTACAGAAAATCAGAAGTGAAATTGAAAAAAAAGAAAATTAACATTGTTTATGAATAGTTAAAAAAATAAAATCCGCGTTTGAAAATCAGCATTATCCGCGTTCCAAAAACCACAGAACGCTGATGAAACTGATGTAAACAACGCGGATTTAAGAAAAATACAGGAATAGAATAATTAAAAAATATTAAGTTTTAGGTGCGTTTAAGCTGCAAAGGCTTTATAGATTTAGGAATAATATTTTTGGTAATATCAACATAAAATAAAGTAATATTTTTTTCTGATTCTAAGTCTTTAGAAGAAATTGGGTGAATAACTTGATGAGTATCTTTCCAAAACAAAGGAATAATATATTTTGGATTATGAACAATAGTCATAAAATCAATAAGACTTTCCCAATCTACAAATTCTATACTATCAACATCAGGGTTTTTACTAAAAATACGTTTAAGCGTATGATAATGCCAATATTTGCCTAAAAATAATATGTTTTCTTCTAATGAAATATTCAAAGATTGTGATTCTTGTTTGCTAATCAATCTATAAACCTTGTGTTCTCCTATTTCGTATCCAAACAATTTGATAGCTTCTAAATTCGTTTGCTCATTTTCACTCATTGCCAAAAATCGTCCATATCTACTTAAATCTAATCTATCAAGAATACCTTTGTCTAATATTTCGCCTTGAAACGAAGCATTTGAGTCGAGTTTGGTTTGTGTTAATCTATTTTTATAAATATCAGTCAATAAAATTGGTACTTTATTTTTACTCAAAAATTGAATTAAAAATTGTGTAATTTCGTTATCCCCAAAAATAATAATACCATTTGCTTCTTGATTTTTTGTACCCAAATCTGGCATTACCAATTTCATTAAATAACCACTTGTCATACTTGTAACCAATGCCATTACCACCAATGCCACAAATAAAGGCTTATCAATCACGCCTGCCTGCAATGCTAAAGTTGCTAATATGATTTCCATTGCCCCTCTTGCATTGAGTCCAAAACCAACTGCTGCTGATTCTCTCCAAGTAAATCCATTGAGATAAGCACCCAAACCTGCACCAATTACTTTTCCAAAAAAGGCAATAAAAATAATCAAAAGCACCAAAGGAAGTTGAAAATTATCGACAAAATTAATTTTCAAACCAATAGAAACAAAAAATAAAGGTGCAAAAATATTAGTAACAAAATCGTGTATAATTTCTTTTGTTTTTCTACTAAAATGAATAGAATCACCCAAAGCAACCCCGACAATAAATGCACCAAAAACAGCATGAATACCAATGGCTTCTGTAAAAGCCGCCCCTAAAAACGATAAAGTGATTGCAAAAGATAAAATGCCACCCGGAAAAGATACGTATTGATTGATTAAAGGTAATATTTTATCTAAAGCACGCCTACCAATCGTTATCATAAAACCTGCAAAAGATAATGCTGCCAACATCGTAAACAACCACGAAGTAGTACCATCATGCTTCATCAAACCTAAAACAACAGAAAAAATAATCCAACCCGCAAAATCATCTATCATCGCTGAAGCAATAATCATCATACCTAAGGCTGATTTAAAAATACCTAAGTCCATCAAAGTTCTTGCTATCACGGGCAAGGCACTAATTGCCAATGCTGTCCCTAAAAACAACATAAATACAAATTCGTGTTGTTCGGGTACATTAAAGAAACTTGGAAACAATACAAAACTCATTACACCTATCACAAAAGGAATCACTCCTCCAATAATACTTGTAAAAATAGCACGTTTTCCTAACTTAAAAACCAATGCTAATTCGACCTCTAAACCAGAAATGAGTAATAATAAAATGACTGAAAGTGTTGTTAAACCATGCAAAACAACGGGGCTGCTGCCAACAGATGGGAATAAATATTGAAAGATAGTAGGGGAAAAAGCACCTAATAAAGTTGGACCTAAGCAAATGCCCGCTAAAATCTCACCAACAACCGCAGGTTGTTTAAATTTTTTAGCAATTTCCCCAAATATTTTTCCTACCAAAAGCATAATGCTTAATTGTAGAAAAAACACAATGAGTTCGTGATGTGAAAGCTGTTGCATATTGTTAGTCAATCATAATAAAGTCTATCATTTTTAACAAAAATATAAAGTATTATGTTTATTGATTATGCAAAGATAAAAAAAAAACTGTAATTTTACTATTTTTTAATTTTTATTACGATAATTTTATAGTTCAATTTATGATAGATTTTCAAAAAAAATCCTTCAATTTCTTTTTTTAAGAGAATTGAAGGATTTTGTCAGCAAGATAAAAAAATTATTTTATTTTATCATAATGTCTTTTCAAAGTAGATTCAAATCTTTTTGCATCTTCTTTTTTTCCTGCTTCTTGCATTACAGATGTTAATTGACTTAAAATTGCCAACTGTGTTTGTATCACTTGCTCAAAAGAAGGACGATGATTGATATAAAATTCTAAATCTTCGTTTGCTCTTTGTAACAAAATATTAGCAATTTCCATTGCTTTTTTCTCCTTACCTGCTTCCATCAATACACCTATTAATCGTGGCGTATAAATATCATAAGGAATAGATTTATCAGGGATTTTTTCTAAACAAAACAAAGCGACTTTTTTTGCTTCTTCTTTTTTACCTTCGTTCAATAAAGCCAAACCTAATTTTGCAAATGAATTTCTTAAGTTTAATACAAATTGAAAATAGGTTTCATAATAATAAGCATTGGGATTGTTTAATTCTCTCCAATGAAATTTTTTCATCATATTTTCTTGCATTAGTTGTGTATCCACAAAACCATCAGTAGCACCAGGTATTTTGTAAGGCATTAATCTGTAAGCTAAGCCTTCCAAACGCATATATTCTTTTAAGCCCATATAACTTGAACTTCCTAAAGTAGAAGAAAAATAAATTGGTCTTTTCCATTCATTTTGAGCAATCATATCCAAAACCATCAATTCTGCTTTGTTGATTTCGTTCGCTTTTATATCCCACAACAAATAGTCTTTTAACAAACTATCTTTTTCAGCACTGATATTAAAGATTTTTTTTGCGTTTTCTCTATCAAATTGATAGTATAATTTTTTACTTGGTAAAATTGTAACTCCTTCATCAGAACCTTCGATAATAGCATTAATGCGTTCATCATTGTTATTGATAAGTTTGAGGTAAGTTTTGATATTCATACCACCTTCCGACATTTCTTTGAGTTGTTTGTCTGACAAATTGGTCTTTAATCTATAGACTGTTGGGAACAAAATACTTTCATTTCTACCTGGCAAATATCTATCTTGTTTTAATGATAAAGGCAATGCTTGTGATTTATAAGTAGGTCTTTTCATTTGGTCAATGTACCAATCTGTACCCAATAAACTCAAATTACAAACTCTCACATCAGTTCTAAAACCTTCTACTTCTTGCACATACCAAAGTGGAAAAGTATCATTATCACCGCCTGTAAAAATAATCGCATTAGGAGCGCAAGATTCTAATAAATTTTTTGCTGAATCAATAGAATGATAACGATTAGAGCGATTATGGTCATCATAATTTTGGAATAATAAAAGAGCAACACATGATACACCCAAAATAACACTAACACCTATACTTACATTTCTCGAATAATTACCTAAAGGATTAGCATTTTGAGCGGTTGCATATCCTTCATATCTTTTTTGAAAAAACATAGTCAATATTTCGGGCAAAGCAATCATCGCAAAACCAATCCAAATAGCAAAAGCATAAAACGAACCTACATAAATATAATCTCTCTCGCGTGGCTCCACAGGTGGAGAATTAAGATAAACTACTAATGCTAAACCTGTCATCAAAAATAATAAACTTGTAATTAATAGCGTTTTACGTGATTTTAAAGCACAGAAAAACAAACCTATCAAACCTAAGATTAATGGAAGACTATAATAATTGTTGTGTGCTTTATTGGTAGTGATTGATTTTGGTAAATCTTTTTGACTGAGCCAAGCAATCGGACCTGCTCCGTCATTATCACTTTCACGACTGACAAAATTCCACATAAAATAACGCCAATACATGTGTCCCATTTGATAATCAAACATAAATTTGAGATTATCGGTCATAGTTGGCTTAAAAGTACCTTCTCTTAGTTGTTGTGTAATGCTTTGCACTTGGTCTGCACCATAAAGTCTTTCCAAATATAATTCTTTATGATTATCACTTCTGCTATAAATACGAGGTAAAACCAAATTATCTTCGTAAACATACTCTTCTTTTTTATCATAAATTTCATATTTTCCTTTTTCTTTTACAAAACGATATACTGCACCTTTATAATTTTTGACAACTTGTCCACTTTCAGTTCTTTGCACATCAGAGGCAAAACTTGGTCCGTACAACAAAGGACGACTTCCGTATTGTTCACGTTTGAGATAAGAAACAAATTTTAGAATATCACTTGGGTCATTTTCATTGATAGGCGTATTATAATTTGCTCTAATGGCTACGATACCATAAGTGGCATAACCAATCAAAATAAAAATAACACTCAAAACCGCAGTATTCAATACAACTTTGTTTTTTTGTGATGAATAATGCACCAAATAAGTCAAACCACCGACCAAACAAACAATAAAAAAGATAATACCCGAACCTACAGGCAAACTAAAACTATTAATAAATAAAATTTCAATATTACCTGCAATGGTAGGCAAACCAGCAATAACACCTTCCATTATCAATAAAACCAATGCAACACCAATAGCCATTGAAACAAAAACGCCAATAACACTTGGTTTTTTATAATTTTTATAGTAATATATCAAGGTGAGAGCAGGCAAAGTTACTAAGTTTAACAAGTGAATACCTGTTGAAAGTCCAACAATATAAGCAATTAAAATTAGCCATTGATTTCCTCGTCTTTTATCTTCGATAACTTCCCATTTTAATACTGCCCAAATTACCAAAGCGGCAAAGAAAGATGACAATGCATATACCTCTGCTTCTACAGCTGAAAACCAAAAAGAATCTGTAAAAGCATAACTCAAACTGCCGATAGTACCTGCTAAAAGCAATAATATAGTTTGATAATCAGTTAATTTTTCTATTTTTTGATGGGCGAATAATTTTACACCAAATAAAGTAATTGTCCAAAATAAAAACAAAATTGTAAACCCACTTGCCAAAGCAGAAGACACGTTTATCCAAAATGCTACTTGTGTAACATCTGAACCTGCCAAGAGAGAAAACATACGCCCAATCAATAAAAAGAAAGGTGCGCCCGGCGGGTGAGGTACTTGTAATTTATACGCACAAGCAATAAATTCACCACAATCCCAAAAACTGGCTGTACGTTCTACTGTCAGCAAATAAACAAAGGTGGCTATCGCAAAGGCTACCCAACCCAAAACATTGTTTAAGAATTTAAAATGAAGACGGTTTTTAATTTCCATTGTATATAGTAAACTGATAAATGATTTGCAAAATTAGTCCTCTTTTATCAATAATATAAAATCTTTAACTAACTTTAACTTTTTCAAAGTGCGAAGTTAGTTTATTTTTTTGGAATGACAAAACAAAAAATAATAAAAAATATAATTGTAAATATCTTTTTTATTTTATTTAATTATTTTTTTCATTTTGATACCGTAAAATTTTCGTGTATTCTTAAAAATTCAATAGAAATAAATAATAAAATCAAAAATTATATAAATGCTAAAAAAAACAATATATGATTATAAAATATACAAATTATAGTTTTTTATTGAAATAATGTATATTATTAAAAATTATACAATTTTTAATGGCTTTCATATTTAGACAAAATTTTTAAAGTAACACATATTTTAGAAAAAAATATGTAATTTTTCGATAATTTTCATACTAAATTTTATAAACAGAAATTTAACATTTCCCATATAACAAAAAAAACAATAACAACAATGGAAAATATCAGAGTTCTTTTGGTAGAAGATGATAAAAATTTAGGTGAATTACTTAGTGAATATTTAGAAATAAAAGGTTATCCAACTTTATTGAGCCGAGATGGTGAAGAAGGCTGGAATAATTTTCAAAATAATGAATTTGATTTCTGTATTTTTGATGTAATGCTTCCAAAATTAGACGGATTTTCTTTAGCAGAAAGAGTAAGACAAAATAATAAGCATATTCCTATTTTATTTCTAACAGCAAGAGCAATGAAAGAAGATACAATTCACGGTCTAAAAATTGGTGCTGATGATTATATGACAAAACCTTTTAGAATGGAAGAGTTATTATTGCGTATGCAAGCAATTTTAAGAAGAACAAATAAGGTTGATGATGATATTGAAACAGATATATTCAAAATTGGAAAATATCAATTTGATTATATACAACATAAATTAAGCATCGGAGAATCAGAACAAAAACTAACCTCAAAAGAAGCAGAATTACTAAAAATGTTATGTGAATCTAAAAATCAAACACTTGACAGAAGCTTCACGCTCAAAAAAATATGGAAAAATGACAGTTATTTTAATGCGAGGAGTATGGATGTATATATCACAAAATTAAGAAAATTTTTAAAAGAAGATGATAAAATACAGATAATCAACGTGCATGGACAAGGTTTTAAATTAGTTGAGCTGCCTTAAATTGAATGTCAATTATATTTTTTACTCATTAAAAGCAAGAAAATAAATACTCAGTTTTTTTGCTTTTTTTGGTCGATATTTTTATTATTCTTTGATAATCTACTATCCTTCATTACAATCTTTACAAATACCATTGATTAAAACATTGGTTTCGTGAAATTTATACCCTTTTGGAAGCGAAATATTGGGTATTGCGATGTCATTAAGACAATTAGTTTGCCCACAAAAATTACATTTAAAATGCACATGACTATGAGAATGTTGTTCGTGACTACAATCGTGAGTGGCGCAAATTGCATATTTTACAATGCCATCATCATCTAAAACTTTATGTAAGATACCATTCTCTAAAAAAGTTTTTAATGTGCGATAAATAGTAACCCTATCAAATTTATTTCCTAAATTATTTTCTAAGTCATTATGCGATAAAGCATAAGAAGATTTCGTAAATTCATCTAAAATACAGGTTCTTGGTAATGTATTTCTAAGATTAAATTCTTTTAATAAAGTTTGTGTATTCATAATAAAAAAATTAACTAAACAGAAAAAAATAATTATCTTTCAAATAACCGTTTTTTAGAAGTAACTTAATTTTAAATTTTTGTTTTTAAAAATGCAATGAGTACCTCCAAACCTTTCTCAAAATGTAAATTATTAGGAATAATAATGTCTGTTTTTGCTTTATAAGGAGCGATAAATTGTTGATAAGCAGGAAAAACATGATGTTCATATCTATACAAAACATCATCTAAAGGATAACCTCTTTCAGTACTATCTCTTAAAATTCTTCTTTTCAGACCAATAAAATCTTCTACATCAATAAAAATCTTTAAATCAAACAACTGACTAATTTCTTCTTTATGAAAAATAAACAAACCTTCCACAATCAAAATTGGAGTTGAATTGACTATAATAGTAGCAGGTTTTTTTTCAGCATTATTAAACGTATATTCTTCTCTTTCTACTCTTTGTCCGTTTTTTAACTGAATAATATCATTTTTATAGGCTTCCAAATCGAGTGATTCAGGCAAATCAAAATTCAATACTCCATTTTCATCTGCTTTTTGTTCATTTCTTGGTTTATAATAGTTATCTTGTGACAACAAAGAAATAGTTTCAGGCGTAAAAGCATTCAAAAGCCCTTTCAAAATAGAGGTTTTACCTGCACCACTCGCCCCTGTAATACCTATGATATAAATTTTTTTCATAATGTTTTTTCATAAAATGAAAAATTTTCTTTTTTTATAAGAGAATAGAATCAACTTCTTGTAAAATTATTCGAAAAATACATTAACAAGAAGTTGATTATCAAAATATTAAGCAATTGTAATTTGATTTTCTAAATACACATTTTGAATAGCATTCAAAATTTCAACACCTTCTTTCATTGGTCTTTGAAAAGCTTTACGACCTGAAATCAAACCCATTCCGCCTGCACGTTTGTTGATAACTGCAGTTTTTACTGCTTCTGCCATATCAGATTCGCCCGAAGATGCACCACCTGAATTGATAAGCCCTGCACGTCCCATATAGCAATTTGCTACCTGATAACGACACAAATCGATTGGGTGTTCAGTTGTTAGTTCTGTATAAATGCGTTTGTCTGTTTTTCCATAAGATGAGCCTCCCATATTCAAAGCATTATAACCTCCATTGTTTTCAGGTAATTTTTGTTTGATAATGTCTGCTTGAATTGTAACTCCTAAATGATTTGCCTGTCCTGTTAAGTCAGCAGAAACGTGGTAATCAACACCATCTTTTTTGAAAGCATCATTACGTGTATAACACCACAAAATAGTTGCCATTCCTAAGCTATGTGCTTCTTCGAATGCTTTGGCTACTTCTACAATTTGTCTTCCTGAATTATCAGAGCCGAAATAAATCGTTGCTCCTACTGCGACAGCCCCTAAATTCCAAGCATCACGAATAGAACCATACATCAATTGGTCTGCCTTATTAGGAAAAGTGAGTAATTCATTATGATTAATTTTAACAATAAACGGAATACGATGTGCATATTTTCTTGAGTTCATTGCCAACGCTCCAAAAGTAGTAGCAACACCATTACAACCACCTTCTATTGCTAATTTCACAATATTTTCAGGGTCAAAATAAATAGGGTTTTTTGCAAATGAAGCACCTGCGCTATGTTCAATACCTTGGTCGATGGGTAAAATAGATACATAACCTGTATTTGCCAAACGCCCTGTACCAAATAAGCTTTGCAAACTACGCAAAGTTTGTGTGCTACGATTAGAATTAACAAATATTTTTTCTACAAAATCAGCACTTGGTAAATGAATTTGAGATTTGTCAATCGTTTTGCATTGATGAGCCAATAATTTTTCGGCATCATTGCCTAATAATTCTACAATTTTATTGTATGCCATAATATTTACTTTTTTATTACGCATTAAAGCGTAGTTGTACTTATATTTTTCTTAAATTTTACTTTGAAAAAAGCAAAGGTAAGACAAAAAAATTAGATTTGTAAATTTATCACAATAAAAAAATGAATAAACACAAAAAAAACCTAATTTTATTCAAATTAGGTTTTTTTTTATCTTAAAAGAATATTAAGAAACGAAAGAGAAATTATTTTTTAACTTCTTATTTTTTAGCGTCTTTTTTAGGTTCTTCTTTTTTCTCGCCAGCTTTTTCGTCTTTTTTCTCAGCTTCTTTGCCGTCTTTTTTCTCAGCTCCTTCTTCAGCTTTTTTCTCAGCTCCTTCTTCAGCTTTTTTCTCGGCTCCTTCAGCAGCTTTTTCAGTTCCTTCAGCAGCTTTTTTATCAGCACCTTCAGCAGCTTTTTCAGTTCCTTCTTCAGCTTTTTTCTCGCCACCAGCAGCACAAGAAGCGAAAGAAATCATAGCAACGGCAGCAATAGCAAACATTAATTTTTTCATAATTTTAACAGAGATTTTTTTTTAATTTTTTAAAATGTTTTTTAGATGGTGCAAAGGTAAAACGTTTTTTTGAATATTCCAAATTTTTCTTACTAATTTTAAAAAAGTAATTAAGATTATTCTTTTTCATTCCCTCCACATCTATATAAACGGAATTAAACTAAAAAGGTTTCATTTTTATTTAATTTTTATTTACATTTTATTTAATTTTTATAAAAACGGTGTTTAGACGCAAAAAAAGCCGTTTTTTCAAACGACTTTTTTTAATATTTTTTTTATTTTCTTATTTCTTTATTTAATAAATCAATTAAATCAGGTTCTTTAACACTTTGTAAATCTGATTTTTCATATCTATTATCAAAAAATTCAAAAAATTCTTGGTCATATAATAAGAAATGTCTTGTTTTGCCATTATGGTTCAAATGAATTTCCTTTCCTTTCACACTTGGGTCAATCAAAAATAATTTACCATTGTAATATTGATAACTCAACTTATTTTTTTCGGCTATTGATTCCAAACTTGCTTCATTTTTACCATCAAAAATCCCTAAATCACTATCATTGTTACGTGTTTCGTAAGCCAATACCCCACTTTGTTTTTTATTGTTATTATTTTTTATTGACCTTAAATTTTTGATTTTTGCTTGAGGTGCTTTATCCAAATTATGGGTCTCAGGAATACTCACTACAAGTGTAGGAGAAATATCTTTAATGATTGTTTCTTTTTTAGGTAACTTTTTAAGACGTAAATCCAGTATTTCAGATTCGCTCACTTTTCTTGTCTCGTTTTGTATTTTTTCGTCTAATTGATTTTGTAATTCTACCAAATCTAATTCTTCTTCCTGATTTTGTTTTACAATCAAAATAGGTGTAATAGGAGTTGCTTCCTCATCTTCTTTATGAGAAGCAGGATCATTGTCAGTAATGCTTGGGCTTGGTGTAATTGCGGGAGGCAATACAATAATATTTTTATTTTGCGTTTTGGGTAAAAAATCTTGTTTTTTATTAATATCGAAATAAACTAACAAACCTGTCATTATACTTGCAATTGCTAAGGTACCAAACAAAGCTGTTCTTGGAAGAGCATAAAAAGAAGCAGTTGGCTCGACATTAATTTTATTAAGTCTTGCTTTCAATTCATCTTTACGTGTCTTGCAAAGTGCATCATAAATATCCTTTTGCAAAAAAACTTCGTTTTTGAGCAAAGGGTCTGTTTCCAAAATCTCTTGAAAAATTTGATGGTCTTGTGCAGAAAGTTCATCTTTCAAAAAACTATCTAATTTTTCATTATACCATTGTAGTTGGTTCATACATTTACTAATCTAAAAAGTCGGAAGCTTTATATTTTGATTTTATTAAGTCGTCTAATTCTTTTTTACATTTATATTTTTTTGTTTTTGCGGTATCTGAATTAGCAAACCCTAATTTTTCAGCAATTTCTTGCATTGAAAGATTATCAAAATAATACAATGTTAGTACTTTTCTGCAAGTGTCCCCTAAGCTATTGATGGCTTGATGGATAATATTACTTCTTTCTTGTTGGTCAAAATTATTAAATTCAATACTATCTTTGGTTTCGTGTGAAAGTTTTGATTTTCTTTCCAATTCTTTTCGCCAAAGATTTTGACAAACACTATATAAATAAGTACTTATTTTTGAAGTCAATACAAATTCTTTCTGCTTTGCTTTTTGCCAAAAAACAACAATTGTTTCTTGATAAATGTCCTTTGCTTCATCTTCCGTACCATTATTATTAGTGATGAGTCTTGTCATCATTTTATAATTTTTTTTGTAAAGATATTCTAAGGCATTTTCATCGCCATCTTGAATTTTTTGTAAAATTTGATTGTCGGTCATAGCATTTCAAAGACCTTTTATGTTTTAATACAACTTATATCAAAAACGTAACCTAATTTTACGAGGCAACTTTTAATTGAATGGTTTGGTTGCGTTTAAGTGAGTTTATTTCTATAAAACGTCCAGTTCTATTCAAAAGTTGCATAAAGTTAGGCATTTTTTGCAATAACAAAAAAAAATAATTACATATTTTTTTACAATGTAAGATTTTTTACCTTTTTTAACTATTTCTCAAAAGAAATCTTTATTTTTTTAACAATTATCCATACACCATTCTTTTTTTCCAAAAGCCCATTTTCTAAGTTAGTAATACGAGCATCATTATTAGGCTCATTAGCAAAAATACAACTATTTTCCAATATTTCTTCTGGATTTTCTAAAGCATTTTGTTGAAATTCACTCCTTTCTACCAATCTCACCATTGCTTGTGAAGGAAAGTTAAGATTGATTGATATTTTAAAAATATGCAAAGAAGTTGGTTCTGTAATAAAATATTGAGGGTCAAAGCCATTTTTTTCAATACTATATTTTGCATAATATACTTGCATATCAGGTAAAAAAACAGGTTTTTCTAAATGTTCTGTTCTCTTTGTATGCAATTCGTGTGGAGAAATTTTATATTGATTTCTGGTTTTTAATACATTTATTTCTTCATTCAAAGCACTTAATTGCTCATTCAAAAAATTCAGACGCAACAAAACGGCTTTATGGTCACCTAATGGTGTAAAAATATCTAAACGATTATCAATTCTACTGTACCTTTCTATATTCTCGTCATCAATAGCAGCCAATTGCTCTTGTAATTTCTTATTTTGCCAAACCAAATAAGCAATTCCACCAGCTAAAATCAAAAAAAGTAATATTACATAAATTGCAGGCATTTTATTTTCGTTTTTTGTAGTATCTATTTCATTTTTTTTAATAATTGTATTATTTTTTGTATCTCTGATATAGCTTCCTTTTTGTAGTTGTTCATACAATTCATTGCGTGTTTCGCTTAATTGTACTTGAAAAACTTGCAAATTATTCAACCAATCATTTCTATTACTCAATTTTGAAAGCTCTGTATTCAAATCTTTGATAAGTTTATCTGTTCTCGCTTTTGTGCGTCTACCATAACTTGCATAAGACTTGTTTAAAAAAGTGAGCCATAAAACTTTGGCTTCTTGATAACCTTCAGGGATTTTTTTGCCAATACTATCCAATATTACGCAATTAATTTGTGCTGCTATTTCAGGATGTCCATAAAATTCACTAATCAAAAATTTAAAAGTTCTACATAATATTTCTCTTTTCAAAGTTTGAAATTCGTCTTCTATAGGCAAACTTGTATTATTTTGTGCTAATATTTTTGAATTAACGCAAAACAACAATAATACAAAATAATTAATTAGTAATATTTTTTTCAGCATATTTTGTAATTTATTGCAAAAATAATACAAATATGTGAATTATTATATTTCTCATACAACTATTTTTTTTTATTTTTATTTTGATATTTTCAAAAAAGTATTTATTTTTGTCAATTATTTTCTCATTGAGAATTTTTGATATACTATTCAATCAAGTTTTTTATGAAAATAACCTTCGTTATTTTGTATTTAAAAAAATAAATGAGATTCTAACCAAAATGAGCATTATATTTACATCAAAAAAATGAATTTTATTAAAGAAATTCCCAACTTAATTACTTTAAGTAATTTAAGTTGCGGCATAATAAGTATTTTTATACTCATTTCACCCTCTTATCCTGAGAAGTTATCAACCATTACTTATTTGATGATGTTAGGTATGTTTTTTGATTTTTTTGATGGATTTTTAGCACGTTTATTAAAAGCCTATTCAGAAATTGGCAAGCAGTTAGATTCTTTGGCGGATATGATTACTTTTGGTGTTTTGCCAGCATGTTTTTTTTATCAATTATTTCATACTTATCAGCCTCAAAGTTATTTTTATTTTGTATCAATTTTTCCTGCTATTTTTGCTTGTTGGCGATTAGCAAAATTTAATATTGATACACAACAAACAAAGAATTTTATTGGTTTGCCTACGCCTGCGATGGCATTATGGGTGATTGGTTTATATTATATCGCTCAAAATCAATACTTTACTTGGCTCATATCAGAATCAAGTTTGATTATCAATATTGTTTTTATTTCTTTATTAATGGTTTTACCCATCGATTTATTTTCCTTAAAACTCAATGGTTTTGGCTTTAAACAAAATAAATTACAGTATTTATTATTACTAATTAGTTTATTCTTGTTCTTAGTTTTTAGATTACAAGCAATTCTTTTGATTTTAGTTATTTACTTGTTACTCTCTATTTTATTTTTTAGAAAAAATAATCAATCACTATAAAATCGTTGTTACAAATACGAAATATACTTAAAATAAAATAATTTTAGAGAAAATGAAAATTAAATCATTCGAAATCAATTTTATCAATCAATAAAATCATATAAATTTTGGTATAAAGTACAATAGTTTTTAAAATTGATGTTAAAAAATCATTATTTTCTTACATCATATTTTATTATTATTAATAATATACCAGCATTTATAGATTATTTTAAGGTTTTAATGATGCAAAAAATGAGATTTTATTGGTAAAAATGTGTATTACCAAAATAAAGATGAATAAATTTTTAAATTTATGTTATTTTTTGTATGTTACTACTTAAATTATAAATATAAAAAAAGTGTGTTTTTTTTGTATTTTACAAAACTAATTTTTAATTTTGCACTTTAAAAATCAAAAATATGTTTTATTTTGTTAAAAATAGAAATTATTAAGAAAAACTAATACCTTCTTTTATATATATTTTTCAATGCAAACGTTTTAATAATAACAAAATATTACATCATTTTTTTATACCATAATTCACACTTTCTAATTTATTTAAAAATGGACGTAATGAACGAAACAATCGTAGCACGTTATTCAGACCAAGACCTGAAAGAATTTGAAATTCTTATTAGTGATAAACTAAAAGAGTCAAAACAAGAATTTGATTATATCAGAGGAAGAATATCACGTAGATATGATGCAGATTTGGATTATAATTCGGGTAATAAACCGATGGAAGATGGAGCAGATACTGCCGAAAAAGAAAATTTAAATCAATTGGCTGCCCGCCAACAAAAGTTTATCCATCAATTAGAGTTGGCATTGATAAGAGTAAAAAACAAAACTTACGGGGTTTGTATTGATACAGGAAAATTGATTCCAAAAGAAAGATTAAAATTAGTACCACACACACAACATTCTATTGAAGCTAAAATTAAAAGATAAAAAATTAACAAAATTGAGTTATTTCTTTGTTTTAAAAACAATTAAATAACTCAATTTTTTTTATTGACAATATTCTTCTATCGCTTCTCGGATAGCATTAAAAGTATGTAGCAAAATTTGCTCATTCTCTTCTAATAAAGTTACTCTAAAACCTTCTAATTCAGAACAAAAAGATGAAATAGGCACTACACAAACGCCTTTTGCTCCTAATAAATAATAAACAAAACGTTTATCAAGTGGCATTTCTTGATTTGTCCACTCCTCAACCATTTTTTGAATCATAGGATTTTGAATTTTCATCTTCTGTCCTTTTTTTAATACATTTTTCTTGAAAATAATTGTATTATAAAAAGCACCATACGTTTTATTGAACCTAATTTGGGGTAGATTTCCTAAAATTTGAGCAATTACTTCACTTCTTTTGCCAATTTTTTCGTTTACTTCTTGTCTATAGGCAGCATAACGTTGGTCTTGCATAATTTTTGGAATTGCCATTTGTGGTAATTTTGTAGAGCAAACTTCTATCATTTTTGCATTGTCTAATGCGACACAAAATTGATTAAATTCTTCATCTTTATCTCTGTTGTAATATTCTAACCAACCACAACGTGAGCCAGGCCAAGGCAATTCTTTCGAAATACCTTTCATCGCAATGGCAGGTACATCTTTAATTACTTGTGCCAACGGGATTGCTTTGATACCATTATAAGTAATGTTCAAATAAATTTCATCACTGATTAAGAAAAGTCCAAATTCTTTAGCAATTTCAACTATTTTTTGTAATATTTCTAAAGGATAGACCATTCCCGTAGGATTATCAGGGTTGATAATCAAAATCCCTACTACATTTGGATTGTATTTTATCTTGTTGTATAAATCGTCAATATCAGGATACCAATGATTATCAGGGTCTAATTTGTAAGTTAGAGGCTCATTTTTAGCATGTGCAGCCTCCGCGCTCGAATGAGTAGAATAAGCAGGTGAAGGTCCAATTACCCTTGAGGTTCTGGTAATAAACTGATATACTTTTGCAATACCATCGCCTAACCCATTGACAAAACAAATATCATTAGGTGTAATTTGTACACCTTTTAATTGATTATTGAGATTTGTTAAAAATTCTCTTGTTTCGATAATTCCTTTGGAAGAACAATAACCATACGCCTCATTATCCATTGCAATTTCGGCAATAATTTCTTTTATCCACTGAGGCATTTGATGGTTTTTTTGAATAGGGTCACCAATATTTTCCCAAAAAATCTCTTGCCCTTGTTGTTGTATGAGTTCTGCTTTTTTTACGATTTCACGAATTTCATAACTTAATTCATTGGCACCTGCACTTAATAATCTTTGACGCATTGTTTATTTTTTCATTCCAATAAAAACCATATAATCCCATACACCTAACAAACCTTTTCTTACTTGTGAAATCAAAGGTGTAAAATTTTGTTCTAAGATAGGCAAAATATGTCCATCTAACTTCACATGATTACCACGCATAAATTTTCTATAAAAATCAAAATTAGCATCATGAAAATCGACTACTGCTACAATTCCATTGTCTTTGAGGTCTTTTGGTGTTTGATGTACTAATTCTTCCCATTGAGGATTAATCATTGTTAAAGCATAAGAAAACAAAATAGCATCAAATTTTTGCTCGAAATGATTATCAGTTCCATAAGGTTCTTCAAGTAATGTAACTCTATCCTTGTATTTTTCTAATTTGGTAGCAGCAACAGATAGCATATCACCTGAAACGTCCATTCCTGTCAGTTTTGCATTGGGATACATATTTGCCAATACTTTTAAATTGGTGCCTGTACCACAACCTACTTCTAACACTTCAATAGGTTTGAATCTATCCAAAGGTAATTTTTTTAGAATGGCATTGCGTCCAAACAAAAAACTCCAACGTGTTGCATCATATATTTTAGCCTGAAAAGCATAATAGTTTTTCATATTATTTACTTGCCCTTCTTGGCTTGTAGATATTTTATCTTCCATTATTATTGATGAGAATTTTTTTGAATAATGAGTATATATTTTTTATAAAAAATTTTGATACAAAGATAGGTATTGTATCAAAATTTTTTGATTTTTTTGTAAAAATTCTTTTTTATAAAATTTTTATGTATGATTTTATTGATTATGTGATTATTTTTATGTTAAATGATTTATTTTAAACATCAATAACAATATTTCAATAAAAAAACTATTTTACTGTTCCAAAGTGTGCACTTGCATAAGTACCTACTCTATCGATTTTATGCGTTCTGTCTGTAATTTCAGTATCAAATTGAATAGCAGAATGAACAAAATCAGGTAGAAAATCTAACTTGAAAGCAGCAGAACGCATCAAAATTTTTGTTCCTTTTTTACTATTTTTCAAAATCAAATTCCATTCTTCTGTCAAAGCATTTATATCGTGTGCAGCCAACCAATCTTGATGGTCAAGTAAAATATAATGAGAGTATTTATCAGGGTTTGCCCTCAAAAACTCACTAATAGTGGAAGTATGTAAATGAATGTGAGAAGCATTCTGACGTAATGTATCATAATTCTCTTCTACCAAATAATTAGGAGAGCAACTACGTGTATATTTTCCTGTAAGGTACAAACGCCAAAAATAATTATCAGATGTTGTCAATTCCATAAAAACATTACGCAAACAGTCACGAACAAAACCTGCTACTTTTTCTTCAGGATATTCATCAATAATAAGTTGTCTTTGTGCTCTTGGCACCCCTAACAAGCTCATTGTAATATGACGATTAACAAACCAATTTATCCAAGTAGTGATTATTTTTGGTTCAATCTCTTGATAAATCTGCCTTTGTGTATCCATATCTTTTGCTTCCAAAAGATTAGTAATTAGTTTTCGTAATTTTGGTCTAATATCTATATATTGATTAAACCACCACGCAAAAGTTCCTGATGTACCTTGAAAATAAAAAGATTTTTTTCTAAAAAACAAGATATTTTTGTCCCAAAATTGTTGGGCATAAGCAGGCATATTATCCCTCAATTTTTCAGCATATAAACCTACAGCATTATCATAATGACCTTCTCCAAACATATTCCAAAGCGAATCAAAATTGGCATCTTTGATTAAAGCCAGTTTTAGTTCTAAAAGAGCATTTTGACGTGAATTGACATCAATTGTATGAATAGCAGCAGGACTATCCAAAAGATAATCTAATGCGTTACAGCCTGCACTCGTAATCATTACAACTTTACTATCATTTTTGAATTGTAACATTTCCCTATCACAACGAGGGTCTTCCCAACAAGTATTATAAATCAAGTTGTTGCTATGAATATTCTGAAAAATTTTATCCCTTAATTGATTAAGTGATTGTTTGAATGAAAACATAAATATTAAAATTTATTATGTTGATAATCAATTATTTATCTATCAAAAAGAATTATTTTAGATTGATTACGCTAATTTTTTTGCAAACATAATCAAAATAAAGCGATTTTTCTATAAAATAGAATGAAATATTATCTATTTTTTTTATTTTGATAGAATAATATACTTTGATTTTAGTTGATTTTAGTTGATTTTTTTATACCTTTTACCACTGCAATACTATTACCATTACCATATTCCACAAATTTTGCTTCTATATTTTCCATCTCCATTTCTTCAAACCATTTTTTAACAGTTTCAAGTCGTTGTGGTTGGTCATATTCAGGTGAAAACATATCAAAGGTGTCTAAAATAACCCATTCTTTGAGTTCTTGTTTCGAGAGTTGTTGGTAAGGCAATGTATTTTTTATATCACAAATAGGAATAAAACGATTTGTTAATTTTCCAATACCGATTTTATCAAAAAAACGAGCAACTTTTATCATCCAACCTGCATTATTTTCAATTGTCCTCAATAATTTTTCGTGATTCATTTTTTTTGTAAATGGTCTAAAAATATATTTTGCATGAATTTTTGTCCACCAACCTTTGATAGGATAAAAATCAACAATAACTTCTGCATTAGGTTTTGCCATATTTATCAAAGATTGTACTGATTTTTTGAAGTCAGGAGTATGTTGTAGAACACCAAAGCAAAATACTTTATCAAAACTATTTGCTTCAAAAGGCATTTCATAAATACTTGCTTGAAACAATTGCAATCTCTCACCATAATGCCCATTATTTTTAAAATTTGCTTCTACTGCGTTTGAATAATCAACACTATACAAATTTGCCTCTGTATTTGCTAACACTACTTGTGAAAAGCGTCCTGCACCTGAGCCTACTTCTAATATATTTTTATCTTTTAAATTTTCTTTGTCCCACTGTGTTACAGCCAAAAAACGCTCTGTACTTTGATTGCTTTCAGAAAATTTATCTACTTGTGTTTGTGTAAATTTATTCCATTGAAATCCAAAATTTTCAGTATAATTATCATCTTTTACAAATCTAAAAGCACCTTTTATTTTAAAAAACTGATTACTTTCTTGGTCTTCTAAGAATACTTCTTCGTTTTGATTATTGAGATTTAATTTTTGTTGATTGTAAGGATTGATGAGTGTGATAATAGACATTTTAAAATTAAGTATTGAATTGAAGGTTTTTTACTGAACATTGAACTCTTTACCAAAGTTTTTTAGTCCTTTGATGAAAAGTTCAATACTATTTTTTTGATTATCTTATAAAATAACGTTAGTTTGAATACAATTATATGATTTCTTCACAAGGAATCATCTCAAATTTTATGTCTGAAAATGAATTAAAATCTTCTCCTAAATCTTTCATATCTTCATCTTCTTGTTCATAATACCATTGAATATTGATTTGCAAATTAGGATCATCACCTGATTCTAAGGTTTTGATAATTTTACCTAACACTGCAGATGTACTTGTATTTACATAAATCAACTTAAAAGCCATCTGTATTTTTTCAGGTCTTTCATCTCTCATATATGTTTCTATTGCTTCTAAAATAGGGGCATAGAATTCTTCTGTATCTTCAGGAATAGATACACCTTTTATTTCAAACTCACTTTTTTCGAAGTTAAGATAAACCTCGGGTGTAGTAGGGGATTCTTTAATACTTATGTCTTCCATTTTATTGTATATATTTCTTTTTTGATTATTGTTTTTAATGTGTTTTAGCTTGGATTCATCCTAAATCCTATGACCAAAATATCATCCATTTGTCTGTTTTCACCCATCCAATCAATCAAAGTTTTGTTTAATATTTTTCTTTGTTCTTGCATCGTTTCATGATGATGTTCTAATAGTAAATCATCTAAACGATGTTTAGAAAATTTACGCCCTTTTGGCCCACCAAACTGGTCTTGAAATCCATCTGAAAATATATAAAAACAAGTTGGTTTGTCTATTTTTAAAGTATATTTTTGAAAAACTCTTTCTCTATCTTTTTGAAATCCCCCAATAGGTAGTTTACACGATTCGTAAGATTTCATTTCTCCATCTTGAACAAATAAAAGTGGTCTCGCTGCACCTGCATATTCAACTGTATTTTTTCGAGGGTCAATTACACACAAAGCAACGTCCATTCCATCTTGATTTTTTGTTTCTTCTTGATTCAAGGCACTACCAATACTTTGGTGTAATTCGTTCAAAATCCATTCTGCATCTGTGATTCCTTGTAAATTAATGACTTGATTCAAATAAGAATCACCTAACATTGACATAATAGCACCTGGTACACCATGTCCTGTACAATCTAATACGGCTATAAAAATTTTTCCATGTTTATAAGCAAACCAATACAAATCTCCTGAAACAATATCACGTGGTCTAAACAATACAAAATAATCTTTTAACCCCTCGTTCATTTTTTGTTGAGTAGGCAGTAAAGATTCTTGTATTCTTTTTGCATAGTTGATACTTGCGGTAATATCTTTATTTTTTCTTTCAATTTCTTTAAAAGTTGCTTCTAAAGCCTCGTTTTTTCGGTTGATGGCTTCGTTTTGGGCTTCAATTTGATTTTTTCTTTCTTCTGATTCTTTACTTTTTCTTTCAATTTCTAATTTTTGTTGTTCTAAAGCTGATTTTTGTGCTTCTAAAATTATATTTTGTTGTTCAAAGCCAGATTTTTCTGCTCCTAATAATTGATTTATTTTTACTTTTTGTCTATTATTTCTGTATAAAAATATTATTAAAATAATAGAAGAAACAATAAAAATAGCAGAAACCAATATAAGTAGTTCTGAAATACGATTTTGTGCTGCTAATAATTCTCTTTCTTGTGTTTGTTTTTTGATAATATCATCAGTACTTTTAATAACATCTTCAGTATCAGTTTGTTGGTCTTTGAAAATAGATTCTTTTAATTTAACGTATTCTTGATGATATTGAAAAGCTTTCTTGTAATCTTCTTGTGCCACTGACACTTGTGAAAGCCCTAAATAAGCCCTTTGTAATTCTATTTTATTATTTTCTTTTTTTGCTTTAAACTCTTGTTGTTCATAACTTCTTTTTGCTTCATAATAATCTTTGAGTTTAAAAAAATTCTCGCCCAATCGATACAAATTCGTCATAATTAGCTTACTTTCAGAAATTGCATCTGCAATTTCTAAAGCTTGTCTATGGTATCTAATTGCCTCATTATAATTACCTTCCTTATAATAAACCACACCAAGATTTGTCAAAGTATTAGTAATACCTTTTTTATCTTTTAATTTTTCTCTTATTACTAATGATTTTTGGAAAGATTCAACTGCCAATTCATTATCACCCTTTACAACATAAGCGGTTCCGATTCGGTGGTGTCCTTCTGCAATTCCTGCCTCATCACCTGAATTTTGTTTTATTTTTAATGCTTTTGTAAAATAATTAATTGCCATTTCTGATTCACCTTGTGTAAGGTACAAATCACCCAAAAAATTACAAGATTTTTGAATACCCTCTATATAGTTTTCAGCTTCAGCTTCTTTAAGTGCTTGTTCAGCAAATTTTTTGGCTTCACCTGAACTTTTTGAAAAATAAACAGTAACCAAACTATTCAAAATATCAGCCCTTTCTTTACCTGTTTTTGCATTATTTAATCTTTGATTCAAATCTTCTATATCATTTTTGGGCAATGGCAGTTTTGTTTGCCCTAATAATAAGGAAAAATTAATAAAAAATAAACAAAGAAAAAGTAAAAAACAACGCATAATGGTATTTTTGTTTATGGTTTTTATTATTTTTGATTGTTGCATTGATGATGAAAAATTATTAAATACAAATCTACCAAATACTTCAAAAGGTAGTAAGCGAAAAAACTATTCATCACCAATTATCAACAATAAAATAAAAAATAAATTAGTCTTCAGGTTCAAAAGCAAACATATTAATTTTAAGACCTGTATCTTTTGTATAGTCTTCTGCTTCTTCTGCAATACTATCATCATCTTCAGGATAATACCAATTTACGACCACTTGCCCGCTATCATCTTCATATTTTTTTAATACACGCAAAATATTCAAGATACTTCTTGAAGAACTTGTATTAAAATAAGTGAGTTTAAAGTTAAAAGTAATTGCTTTTCTAACTTCTTTGATATAATTTTCGAGCCATTGAATTAAATTATTATAAAATTCATCAGTGTCTTCTAAGTAAGATTCACCTGATATTTCGCAGATGCCCGAAGAAGCGTTTAATTTTACTTCAGGAATGAAATAAACGCCACTTTCACCTTTAATTTCGAGATTTTCCATTCTAATAGAATAAAAATAAAATGTATGTTTTTAAAATATTTGCAAAAATAATAATAATAATTGACTTTTTTATCATTTGTAACCAAAAATCAATAAAGTTTTATTCAGATTCTTCTACTCCATTTTTAGGAACAGAAACGAATAATGCATAAAAAGCAAATTCACCGGGCAATTCCTTGATTTTTACTTCCAAAGGACCACCAGCTGTCAAAGCAACTTGTACCAAACCAATACCTGCTCCTTTGCTCTCCTCACCTTGTGGGTCGTTACGTAGTTTACGTTTATATTCGCGTAAAGCTTCTCTATCCAAAGCATTAATAGTATTGTATTTTTCTACCAATCTTGACACTGCATCTTTATAAACTAAATTACCTGTAATCAATTTAAAAGCATCATCAGTTTGGACAATTACTAAAGTACCAACTTTATCTTGATTACCAAAATGATTTACTTCTTTTGAATAATAAAGTACATTTTGTGCTAATTCCATAAAAATAGCAAATACTTTTTTTCCAATTTTTGGGCTTTCTTGTTGTAACTTCAAACGAATATCGCGGCTAAATTCAGCCAAAAGCACATCAGTAAGCGGTCCCTTATAAGATAAAATAATATTATCTTGGGTAATTTGAGAATGATACTCAAAAAAATTAAACTCTTTAGTAGTCATAAATTTTTTCTGATTGTGAATTTTAAGGTTTATTCTTTTTTATTAAGTAAGGTTTGTTTTTTTGTTTCAAATTACCAGTGGATGTTAAAAATCTATCAAAAGTAAAGATTATTTATGAAAAAAAAAAATATTATCTCATTTTTTCTAAAAACTATTCAATTTTAATGCCTATTACTTTAATATCTTTTAATTAGTTGCTATACACAACTAATATTAACAAAAAAACGCATTAAATTTTTACACCCATAACCGTAATATCATCACGTTGTTCAGAACCTTGTTGATGTTCAATAATTTCAGTGAGTACAATTGATTTTTGTTGTTTCATTGTCTTACTAATATTTTCTAAAATAACTTCTCTAAATCTTTTTATACCATATTTTTTACGTTGTAAATTAGGAGTATCCATCATCCCATCACTTGTAAGGTAAAGCATATCTCCACTTTGTAATTCAACTTCTTCTTGTTGAAAACTTCTGTACTCCTCGCCTTGCCAGCCTCCAATTGATTTTCTATCTCCTTTCAATTCCAACAAATCATTTTCTTTTTGTGAATAATAATACAAGGAACGTTTTGCACCCGAAAAAGTAACTTTTATTTTGTCTGTCAAAATATTATCTATTCTACACAAAACCACATCCATTCCATCTTGATTGGTAGTTTCTCCTTGTCTTAATTTGCTTCTTACACCTAAATGTAACAATTCTAATATTTTATACGGCTCAAAAACTTGTTGCACATTCACAATTTCATTCAGTAAAGTATTACCAATAATAGACATAAAAGCACCCGGTACGCCATGACCTGTACAATCTACGACAGCAAAAAACGCTTTGTTTTCTATTTTACTAAACCAATAAAAATCACCTGAAACTATATCTTTTGGTAAATAAACCACAAAATAATCTTGTATTGTTTCTCTTATTTTGTCATCAGCAGGCAAAATTGCTCTTTGAATATTTTGAGCATAGTTGATGCTTGATGTAATCATCTGATTTTTAGTTTCAATTTCTTTGTTTTTATTTTGCAGTGTTAATGCTTCTTCTTCTTTTATGTGGATAATTGCTTGGTTTTTTGCATTAATTTCTTCTTGTGCAGTTTCAAGGTTAGACATATTTAACCTCAGTTCTTGCTCTTGTTCTTTTAGTATAGCTGCTTGTGTTTGTGTTTCTTGTAATAATTTTTTGTTTTGTGTAATATCAAAAGCCAAAGAAATCACTTTCGAAACTTTATTATTTGTATCAAAAACAGGCGAAAAAATGGCATTTATCCAAAATTGACTACCTTCCCAATCTGCAAAACAATATTCTCCGTATTGTGGTTTTCCATTTCTGAGTTTGTTCCAAAATTTTTGATAATCTTCTTCATTAAAATTTTTCTTATCCAAAAATCTTTGATGTTCTAAGCCTTTTAATTGATTAATTTCACATTTCACCATTTCACAAAAGCTATCATTGGCAGCAATAATAACACCATTCAAATCAAATTCTATTTTAGCAATCGTACTCGAATTGATGGCGTTAAGTTGTCCATCGAGTTCCATTTGTGCTATCATCATTTGCTCTTGTGTTGCTACCAAAATTTCCATATTTTGTTGCATTTGTTTTTCTTGCACCAATAATAATTCAGATTTTTCGGTTTGTTCTGAAAGGGCTTTTTCAATCGCTGCTTTTTGGCTTTCAATTAGACTATTTTTTCTTTCGACCATCTCTTGTGTTGCTCTCAATTCTTCAAAATTCTGTCGCATTTCCTCTTCTTGTACTTGTAGTTTTTGCGTCAATTCTTGTGATTCTTGCAACAATTTTTTAGTGTGTTCATTTACTTTGATAGATAAAATAGCAGAGGCAATATTCTCAGAAATTTTTTCTACAAATGTAACTTGATAAGGTTCGAAAGACTGAAATGCTGTCAATTCAATTACACCTTCCGTTTTTCCATTGAGTTGCAAAGGGACAATCAAGATTGTATTAGGAATTGCTTGTCCTAATCCTGAATTAATTTTTACATAATCACTTGGAACATTAGTGAGATGTAAAGTCATTTTTTCTAAAAAAGTTTGTCCTACTAATCCTTCACCAAAATTATCTTTGATAATAATTTTTTGATGATATTTATTATCTTGTTGATAAGCATACGAAGCAACCAATTCCAAAAATTGTTCGTCTTCTTTATCTTTATTTAATACATATACTCCTCCATTGCTCGCCTCTGTGTATTCTACAAGTCCATTGACAATTTTTTGGGATAAGTGGGATAAATCAGTATCATCTGACCTCAAAATCTCAGCAAAATTAGCCAGCCCTGTCGTTATCCAATTCGCTTTCCCTTCTTCATCTGCCAATATTTTGAGTTGATCTTTCATTTTTTGTAATGAACCAAACAACGTATTTTTATTATCAATCAAAATTTCATCAGAGGCTAAATCTTCAGTTTCATAATCTCCTTTTCCTATTTTTTGACTAAAATCCCTTGCTTTTTTGATACTATCTGCCAATACCAATGTATTTTGTGTAATAGTTCCTATTTCAAACTCTAAATTTGTATTAATTTGCACATCTAAATCACCTTCTATCAATGATTGTGTAATTTGAGTAAGTTGATGGAGAGGTTCATCAACAAATCTTACCATTGTCTGCCATAAAATATATTGTATCAAAAAATTAGCAACACCTATCACAATCAATAATAAATAAGGTACACTATCTAATGCATTAAACCATGAAAATAAACCAAATACAAGTCCAATAGTTGTAAAAACTACCGAAATGACCATAAAATAGTTAAGTTTTGATTGAATTCTGTTTTTGTTCATTTTTTTGATTGTGCCCAAGTTTTTTATTTTTATTTTATACTATCAAATTTTTGATATTGATAACAAAAAATATATTGGTAAAAGTTGATTTTATTGTTTTTATAATAACATAACTAAAATTTTGCCATTTTTTATTTTCTTTTTTGATGAATGACTACAGGAAAAAATGATGAGGACGGAAAATGCTCCAAATAAGATGGAAAATCTTGAAAAGGTGCAAAATAATCAGGCATCAAAAAATGCCTTGTATGCCTTGATTCTGTACTCAAACAATAATCTGTCAATAATAAAACATTGGCTATTTGTTTCTTTTCGTGCCAATTTTTTGGTGGATAAATAAAAGAATAATTGCAAAAATAAACAATTATAATTATATTTGCAAGCCAAAAAGACAATAATAATTGGATAAATATTTTTCTTTTATACATAACAATAAAAATTATTGACTATTCAATTAAAATAATTTTACTTTTGTGTGTCTAACTTTTTTCAAAGGTATAAAATAATTCTATCATCTTTATTAAAACAATACAAAAGTATGCAAAAAAAATTACTTTTTTCTATTTTAATCTTATTTTTTTTGTTTTCTATCACCAAAGCACAAAAAATAAATACCAATGATACTTTGCCTATCACTGATTTGCAAGAGGTAGTTATTTCTGCTGCCAAAACCAATGAAAAAAGAATCGATGTAGCCCAACCTATTACTTTAATAAAAAATTCTCAAATTAAATTTGGAAATTTTCAAACAACGGCTGATGTATTACAAAATCTTGGTAATATATCTGTCCAACGCTCACAAGCAGGTGGAGGGAGTCCTGTTATTCGTGGCTTTGAGGCAAATAAAGTATTGATTGTGGTAGATGGTGTAAGAATGAACAATGCTATTTATAGAGGTGGACATTTGCAAAATATCATCACATTAGACCCCAATATTTTGGAAAGAATTGAAGTGTTGAATGGTACGGGAGCGGTCATGTATGGCTCTGATGCATTAGGCGGAGTGATGAGTATTTATACCAAAAATCCTTTGTTATTAACCGAAACAGAACAAAAATCCTTTCAAGGAAGTGCTTTTGTGAGATATTCTACTGCTAATCAAGAGAATACAATTCATACTGATTTTAATTTTGCAGGTAAAAAATGGGCTTCTCTTACTTCTATCACAATGTCATCTTTTGACAATCTTAAAAAAGGAAAAAATACATTAAAAGGCTCAGACGATTTTGGACTAAGAAATAATTATGTAACTCAAACTTTAGGTATAGATAGTATAGTTGTCAATCCCAATCCTCATATTCAGGTACAAAGCGATTACAAACAAACAGACCTTTTACAAAAGGTACGTTTTGCGCCCTCTAAAAATCAAGAGCATTTATTAAATTTACAATTTTCAACCACTAATAATGTTCCAAGATATGATAGATTGACAGATAAAGCCAATAATGGAAATTTAGTTTTTGCAGAGTGGTATTATGGTCCTCAAATCAGAACATTATTTTCTTATCAATATACACTTACCACTGAAAATAATCCTTTTTTTGATAAAATGCGTATTCTGCCGTCTTATCAACACATAGAAGAAAGTCGTTTTACGAGGCGATATAGAAATCCAAATCGTAGTCAAAATATCGAACAAGTCAATATTTATAGTATCAATGCTGATTTTCAAAAAACAGAAGGCAAAAGAGAAATAAGGTATGGATTGGAAATCAATTCAAATTATGTGGGCAGTGAAGGCACAAATAAAAACATTACCAATGAAAGTACTACCAATATTCAAAGTCGTTATCCTGATAAATCAAGGTATGATTTAATGGGCGTTTATTTTTCTGAAAATTGGGAAATTACGCCTCGTTGGGTACTTAATATTGGTTTGCGTTATTCTTATTTTTGGTTAAATTCTTCTTTCAATCCACAATATTTCCCACCATTGAATAATATAAATGGCAATGTTTCTCAAAAAAATGGTGCATTAAGCCATCAAGTTGGACTTGTAGGCAAGTTAGGTAATTGTAGAATTAGTTTATTAAGTTCGTCAGGTTTTAGAAATCCAAATTTAGATGATATGTCAAAATTTTTTGTAGCTACACAAATTGGTACGAATGCCAATCAATTAAGGCTTACAATTCCTAACCCTAATTTGAAACCTGAATATGTTTGGAACAGTGAAATTACTTTGATTTATGCCAAAGAAAGCCGTATCCAAATAGAAGGAAATGCTTTTTATAGTCGCTTGAATGATGCAATTGTAATTAGAAATACAACTGTCAATAATCAATTGAGTATAGCCATACCTCCAAGATTGTATTTTTATCAAACGGCGGTCAATATAGGTTTGGCAGAAATATGGGGATTTTCAGGGCGTATTTCTGCAAAAATCAATAGTCATTTTTCAACAAGAGCCAATATTTCTTATACTTGGGGCAGAGATTTATCTTTGCAAGCACCACTTGACCATATTCCGCCTTTGTTGGGTAGTTTTTTCTTCAATTATCAAAATAAAAAGTTAGAACTATCTGCTTACACTATTTTTAATGGCTGGAAAAATATAGAAGATTACAGCAATTCGGGAGAAGATAATTTACAATATGCCACAACACAAGGTATGCCTGAATGGTACACTTTTAATTGTAAAGGCTCTTATCAATTCAATCCAAAGCTAACAATTCAAGCAGGCATTGAAAATATTTTAGACCAAAGTTACCGTACATTTTCTTCAGGCATACATAGTGCAGGTAGAAATTTTATTGTGAATATTAGAATAAATTTTTAAAGATTATAATACACAATCAAAATAAACTTCTGATTGTATATTGGTTAATTCTTTCTTGAGCGATATTTACATATTCTTTTGATATTTCAGAACCTAACCAATTTCTTTTGAGTTGATGGGCAATTTTTGCAGTAGTGCCACTTCCCATAAAACAATCATAGACCAAATCATCTTCGTCTGTCCACGTATAAATTTGGTCGTATGCTAATTGTTCAGGGAAAATAGCAGGGTGTTGATAAGCAATTTTATCTTTGGTGGAAATGCCACCGCCAATTGAATAACAAAATACATTGCCTATTTTTTTTTCTTCGGTTCTTTCTATTTTATCATATTCTAACGTACCATTTTTACCTCTATTTTTCATATTTGCTATTCCTCTGTATTTAGTAGATTCTTTCAATGGATTAAAAGTTTTTGGGCTACCTTTTGAGAAAGCAAACATATATTCAAAATGTTGGTGGTATCGTTTTCCTGTAGTTGGCATTGGGTTATTTTTATAATAAATCATTGTGTCATGAATATTAAAACCAATTTCTTTAAAGAATAATGCTTGTTTAAAACTTGTTCCTGTTTCTGAACCATATTCAGTTTTATCACCAACTACCCAAATGATTACGCCATTTTCTTTTACAATTCTGAATAATTCTTTGGCAATCGTTTCAAAATCAAAATTATACCCTTCATATTCTCTTAAATCATCATAAGGTGGACTTGTTAAAACCATATCTACAAAATTTGAAGGCATTTTTGACATAGTTTCTAAACAATTTTCATTGTAAATAGTATTAATTTCCATTTTAATTTTCTAATTGAAATAAATCACAGGGTTTAAATTTGAATTGTAATTTTGTTGGGTCTGGCGTTCCACCTTTTCTTTGTAGAAATATTTTTCCTATTATTAGACTTCCTCTTGGTGATATTTTTACTTCTCCACTTCCATAAAAATTCATAGCGGTATTAATATCTTTTAAAATCCAAGTAGTTGTATCATCTAAATTTTTTCTTGTTATCAAAATCCATTCTACTGCCAAGCCTCCACGCCCACGTAAAATATCACTAACAACAAGAATTTTATTTTTTTCAAAAAAGCTAATAATTTTATTTTGAATTTTTTGAGGCATTTCATCTATAAATATCCTCTTTTGTTCTCTCAAAGTTATATTTTCAAATAAATTTTGATGGTTTTTAGTTAACAATTCACCTGTAAAAAATTTAAACCAGAGTGCTAATTCATCATCAAAACTCCACATTTCTTGATAAGAAACTACAGTGCGTTTATCAACTTGATTAAAATCTGCATTTGAATTAGATTTTTTAAGCGATATATTTTCTATCTTTACTATTTCTCCTACCTGAATTATGAGTTTAATTTGAATATCTGCTTTTTTAAATCTTACAAATTTTTCATAATCTTCTTGAGAAATTTCATATTTTTCTATGTCTGCTTTTTTTATTTTGGTTGGTATTTGAATAGCATTCAAAGCATTGATATTTGATAAATTATAACCCATAATTGCTAACCAAATTTGAGCGTCATTATCATTTTTCCAATTATTAAACTTTGCGACAATAGCATGTTCATTCGCAAATCCACCTTTTGCTGTTTGAAAGCCTATTAATTGTTTATCCATTTTAGTTTTTTAAGGCTCATATTTTTTAGGTGCATACAAAAAACCAAAAGCTTCTGCTCCTTTTTTTTCTTTAGTTCGATGATGTACTTGATGCGCTCTAATCATTCTTTGTAAATATTTATTTCGAGCAATAAATTTTATTTTGATGCGCCTATGCACAATAATATCATGAAAAACCAAATAAAATATACCATATCCTAAAATTCCAAAACCAATCGGCTTCAAAAACCATAAAAAATCTATTTCAAAACCAAGAATAATTGTCAAAATAGAAGGAATACTAAACACAACCGCAAACCAATCGTTTCTCTCAAAAAAGCCTTCGTGATGTTGGTGGTGGTCACGATGCCAAATCCATAAAAAACCGTGCATAATGTATTTATGAGTAAACCAAGCTGCTCCTTCCATCAAAAAAAAGGTAGCAATCATCATCAAAATAAAAATAACCATACAAATAATATAAAATTTTAAAAATTAAAAATGTATAATTCGTTCAAATATTGAACTTGTTTTAAGTACTCATCAATGAACATAAAATTAAAAAAAAATGTTTTTAATTTATATTAAAATCATTCCTAAAATTCCTAAAAACATAATCATTTTACAAAAAACACTTAAAAAATGATATTCTTTTTTGTGTAAGGCTTGATTCAATAAGAACATAAAAATACACAACAAAGGCACAATAAAAATATAAAAATACAAAGTAATAAATCCACCAAAACTAAAATAAGTTGATAACAAAATAACTATCAAAATGCTCACAAATACATAAATAACATTTTTTGTTCTTTTAATTCCCCAAATAATTGGTAAAGTTTTGCAACTATGGGCTTGGTCGCCTTTTATATCTTCCATATCTTTGATAATTTCACGAACAATGGTAATAAAAAATGCAAAAATACCAAAAATAAAAATATTATATGTTTTTGAATTGACAAAATAATAAGGAATTATCAAAAGCCAAATAGAACTTGCCGTCAAAAAACCTACTAATACATTGCCTATCAAAGGCAAAGGTTTGAGAATAGATGAATATGCCCACAAAAAAAATTCACAAAAAAAACAAATAATGCCAACCCAAATATTTGCCCAAAAACCTAATAACAAACCTATAAAATTCACAAAAAAATGTCCTAAAATGGCACCTCTCCTATGAATATTTTTACCGATTACTACATCTTTTGGTTTATTGATAAGGTCTATTTTGATGTCATAATAATCATTGATGATATAACCCGCCGCTGACACACACAAAGTTGCGCCTAATATTTTCCAAAAAACAATGTCATTGTACCAATCTACTAAAGGTGCATCAATAGCAACAACACAAAATATTCGAATTGATATTTGAGTGAGTGCAATAATTAACAAATTAAGAGGACGTATCATTTTCCACCAAACCGAAATATGAGCAAAAATAGGTAAAGTCATTGTTAATTATGGTCAATATAAAATGAATAAAAGAAAAAAAACACTTAACTTGCTGTGCATTTTTTGCAAAAATAATTATTTATAATATCAATTCCAAAATATTTTTTAACATTTTTTAAAACTAATATTCTTCACAAACTTTTATATCCATATCAATAAATAAATAAATATATGTCAAAAATAATTGTTTGGTTTAGAAATGATTTGCGTTTGCATGATAACGAACTATTACAAAAGTGTATAGATAAAAATGCAGAGATTTTGCCTATTTTTTGTTTTGATACAAAGCAATTTCAAAATACTTTTCTTGATTTTCCAAAAACGGATAGTTTTCGTACACGTTTTTTAATCGAATCAGTGCAAAACTTAAAAGAAAATTTACAAAAAATAGGTGCTAATTTAATGATTTGTGTAGGTGACCCAGCGGTTATTATTCCTGAATTGGCTATCAAACATCAAGCAAAGTCTGTTTTTGTGAGTGCAGAAGTTACTAAAGAAGAAATAACTTTGGAGAATACAATAGAACAAAAATTGGCACAAAATAAAATTGAAATGGAAAGGTTTTGGCAATCAACACTTTATCATATTCAAGATTTGCCTTATCCTATCAAAAATTTACCTGATATTTTTACACAATTTAGAAAAGGAGTAGAATCGTTGGTGAAAATAAGAAAAACAATCAGCACACCGACAAAACTCAAATTGATTGCTCACATTCACGACTGGGGAAAATTGCCATCAGAACAAGATTTGTGTATCAAAATCAAAGAAAGTGATGAAAAAAAAGCAATTCATTTTGAAGGCGGAGAAACCGCAGGCAAAAAACATTTGCAACAATATTTGTGGGAGAATAATCATATTGTCCATTACAAAGAAACACGCAACGAATTATTAGGCGATAGTTATTCCTCTAAATTATCGGCGTGGTTGGCTTTGGGCTGTTTATCACCAAGATATATTTATGAAGAAGTGAAAAAATATGAAACTGAAAAAATTAAAAATGATTCTACTTATTGGCTCATTTTTGAATTGATTTGGAGAGATTATTTTAGAATGGTAGCCAAAAAATATGGCAATAAAATTTTTCAATTAGAGGGAATAAAATCAAAAGAAAAATTACAATGGATTGAAAACAAAGCACTATTCGAACAATGGAAAAATGGTAATACAGGTATTCCATTCATTGATGCCAATATGAGAGAACTCAATCAAACGGGATTTATGTCCAATCGTGGAAGGCAAAATGTAGCAAGTTTTTTAACAAAAGATTTAAAAATCAATTGGACTTGGGGCGCAATGTATCTTGAATCACTTTTGATTGATTATGATGTGTGTAGTAATTGGGGAAATTGGACTTATATCGCAGGTGTAGGCAATGACCCGCGTGAAGACCGCTATTTTAATATTTTGACACAAGCAAAAAGATATGATGAAAAAGGAAAATACATCAAATATTGGTTGCCTGAGCTCGAAAATGTAAATGAAAAAGCAATTCATTTGCTGAAATTAGATAGAAATCAACAGAAAGAATTTAAGGTAAATATTGGTGTTGATTATCCTAATCCGATGATTAACCCTGAAAAATGGACAAAATAAATTAAAAATTATCATTAAAAATCTCAATTTTATAGGTTGAAAAACGTATAAAATTGAGATTTACTATTTTTTTAACTTTTTATCTAACAATTTCAATTACTTGTGCTTTTACATTTTTTAAATCTGTCATTGCTTCACCTGCAAATGCACCAATATAAGTGGGGTCACAAATCAAATATTTTTTTTCATTGTGCATCACAAAGTCACCATTCAATTCTTGTGTAAATTTGACCGCAGTCGCAATATGACCGGGATAATCCAAACCTACTACTTCCAAACCTAACAATTTATCAACCAAATAAGCAAAAAATACAGACCTATCCTCACAATCAGAAAAAGGATAGTGCAAAATCTCTTCTATAAAAAAAGGCTTTTCGATACCAAATTGTTCTTGGTCTGTTTTGTATTGAAAAGATTTTTGAACAAAAGCCAATAAAAAATTCACACTTTCCCATTCATTTTTGCCTTTTAATAGTTCTTTTAATGATTTTTCCAACGAATTAACAACCATTTCAGTAGGTTTTCCCTCAAAATAAATACGCATATCTGTCAATGGATAATTTTGATAGAGTTGAATAATCGTTGGATTATAAGCTACATCAACGGCATATTCTTTAGATAAATGTCTAAATTTGAGTGTTTTTGTATTGACTTCACTACTTACTTTTGGTTCTTTTTTGATAGATAAATTAGGGATTAATTTTGCCTCAGGAAAATTATTTTCATAAATATTGACTTGCATTTGTGCCTTTGGTGCGTTCAAAACATAAAAAGGTTGTTTATCAATTCTATAATAAGTATTTCTAAAAATAGTAGTTTGTGCAGGATACAATAAATATAAATTATCGGCTTCAAAACCAATTTTTACATTATAACCTGATTGTAACAACATAAACCAAGTAAACAAAGTAGTTAAATTTTTATCTTTTTCCATAATTTGTTTACCAATATCTTCCAAAAAACGATAATATGCCCAATCGTTAAGTTGCATTTCTACCCTTAGTTTGATAATTTGTTGTAAGAAATAAAGATAATCTTTTTCAGTCATCACCTCCCAATATTGAGCAATTACTTTTTGGTTGATATTTTTTAATTTATCTATTTTAAAATTATCAGGATAAGGAATTTGTACATTAATATCAAGATATTTCAAAGACAACTTTGGCAATTCTTTTCTTTGTTTTTCAGGCGTTACCATCACACTTATAATTGTTGGTGTAGTGTAAGGTAATATTGGCATTGGTGGCAATTCTTGTCTTGGAATGGTTTGTATTTCAATATTATTTCTTTTTTCTTCTTTTTTTATTTCGACATTAGGAATTTTATTAGGTTTTGGTTTTGTATCTTCAATAGCATTCGAATCAGGTTTTACAAGTTTCCATTTTTGGTCTTTTAATAGTTTTGAAAAATCTTTGTCTTGTAATTTTCTAAATTCTTTGAATATTTTTTGTTGTTCTTTTTTTGTATTATTCATATCTTTTCTTTGTTTATTGAGCATTTCCTCAAATTTTTTTCTTTGTTCGTCAAAAAGATTAGTAGGATTTACTTGGGCTGATAATGTAGAGGTTATCAACGTAAAAAAGAATAAACAAAAGAGATGAGAAGCATTTTTTTTCATAATAGTATATTTTTCAATGTTTTTTTGATTGAGTACTTCAAAAAATAGAATTTGTTGCTTTAAAATCAAAAAATATTAACAAAAATGAGTATTTCTTAATCCAACTCGTTTTTTACATCTTTTGATTATTATTTACTTTTATCTGTGTCATTTGCATTCTAATCGCTCTAACTTTTCAATAAAATGAAGAATACAAAATGTTGGATAAATAAAGTAATTTTGGGCGATTACGTGCTATCGTGCAAAGCACAGAGCCAAAAAAGAGAGAAAAAACTCGCAGAGCCTCGTTTTTCTCTCTTTTTGTCTCTGCAAG
>RDZP01000066.1 GCA_004294005.1 Cytophagia bacterium | reverse complement strand
AACTACAAAAATAAACTTTTGCAACAATATATCCAAAAAAATAGTCATAATTTAGTGATTTTCAATGAATTGTGGCTATTTTAATAATTACAAATTAATCTTCATTGCATTTCCATTTACATATTTTAAAGCCAAATCATTTTTGGAAATTTGGGTATTAAATAAGTCTTTTTGTAAGGAAAATTCAGCTAATTTCATAATCTTATCGAGTAGTTTTTGATACTAATATTTTGTTTATATTCAATTAAAAAATGAGAAAATTAAAATAAACCCTTTGTTTTGTTTTAGAAATAGAAAATATAAGTATATTTTTTGTCCTATGTGCAAAGTTAATAAAAAAAGTAATAAAAAATATACAATATAATAATTTTTTTATAAGATAATCGTTAAGGTGTAAACCTTATAAATTTTTATTTTTTTGTTTTTTAATAATTTTGCAAAAAAAATTGGAATTATCTTATTTTTTTTATAATATTGCACAATTAGTTTTTAGAATACTAACAATTACTGTTAAATAAAACCTAAGATTAAAGAATATTATTTTTATTGATAATAAAGTTATTACAAAAAAACTTTAAAACAAGATAAAAACAAATATATATTTTGATAAATAGTAAGAATTGGTAAGATTTTTGAATTTTTTTTATTAATTTTAAAATAAATTTTGCAAAAAAATATTTTTTCTCAAAAAAAATTATATTTTTGCATTGTAATCATTTGGTTAGTTAATATACCCTAACTTCATACGCTAAACAATGCTGAATGTGTACGAATATTTCAAGAAAATGCAAGATGATAATGTAATCTTGTATTTCAAAGGAGAAATTACAAATAATCTCCTAACATCTATATTACAATTGGTAGATGATAGACTCGAACGTAAAAGTGAAGATGTAAAAGTTAAAAAGAAAGTTTTTAGCATCTTACTTGAATGTTTGCAAAATATCTATAACTATCAACAAGTAAATCACCCTGAAAATGAGCAGTTACAAGCAGCTACTTTAATGGTAAGGCGTGCTGATGGGGCTTATTTTATTGTAACAGGCAACTATGTATTAACAGAAAAAGTTGATAAATTGAGAGATAAAATTGACAAAGTTAATGGTCTTTCTACTGACGAACTAAAAGCTTATTACAAAGATGTTCTCAATAAACAAACTGAATCTGAAACAGGTGGTGCTGGTTTAGGATTGATAGATATGGCAAAGAAATCAGGCGAAAAAATTGACTATAGTTTTGATAATATCACAGATGATTATTGTTTTTATAGCCTACAAGTAAAAGTAGCCTCTTAAAAATAGTAGGAACAACAGCTATTTAGCACTAAAAGACTTTTTTTTATTTTTAATTAATCTTCAAAATAAGTTTGTATTAGATTCGAATATAAAAATACAATGGAAAATATTATAATGGAAGGTACAGGCCGAACACCTGCTATCAAACTTGACGCTGAAAATGGTTTTGTAGAAATTTCTGGACGCTCTATTCCTGAAAATTCAATCTCTTTTTACAAACCAGTTTTTGATTGGTTAGATGAGTATTCAAATACCCCTAAACCTACTACCGAAGTAGTATTTAATTTAGAATATTTTAATACGAGCTCGTCTAAATGTATATTAGATATTCTGAGAAAATTAGAGCAATTACCCGAAAATGGACATCCAATTGCCGTAAAATGGTATTATGAAGATGGAGATGAAGATATGGAGGAATCAGGAAATGATTTTAAATCTTTGATAAACATAGACATTGAATTAGTAGTAAAATAAATTTTTCCTTATCTCAAATTTATTCTTTTATTTTTACACTTCTAAGTTAGTAAAAAAATAGAACAATATTATTCGTGTACTATCATTATAGGATTATACATCATTGAGTAGTCTCAAAACTTTCCAAAAGTATTTACTCTTTTGGAAAGTTTTAGTGTTTTATGAGATTATAAAATAAATATTAAAAAAAAGTTATTTTTTTGAATTATAATAAAAAAATAACTACATTTGCACAAAAAAACGGGGTGCCTTACTTTTCAGGCTGAGATTATACCCATTGTACCTGCTACGGATAATGCCGATTCAGGGAAAATAGTAGTGTTAATAAAAAGTATTTTGCAAAAAATAGCGCAAATATTTACTTTTTGTTATCTCGAATACATCTCATTTATCACACCGATTTTTTTAAATTTTAAATTTTTTATTTAATTCATTTAAAAAAACGTATGAAAAAAACATTTTTCTTATTTATTTTCATTTTACTCTGTTACAAGATAACAGCACAAGATACCAAGTTGACAGGTATCGTTGCTGATTCTTTTGGAAAAAGAATTGCTTTTGCCACCATTTATTTAGGCGAAAAATATATTACACAAAGCAATAAAGACGGATTATACGAATTTAACAACATCGAAATGGGTAAATATTCCATTACTTTTAAGGCAGATTTATACCAAACATTGACACAAGAAATTATGATTACGAGGTATCATAATTTAGAAGTGGAACTTATTTTTGCACCTCCACTTGCCAATGCTAATACAGGTATTCTTTATAAAAATCTCGAAACTGTAGTTGTCAATGCTACGCGTGTAGGCGATGAAAATGGTGTAGCTTATTCTAACATTTCTAAAAATGATATCGAAAAACTCAATGTAGGGCAGGATTTACCTGTTTTGCTCAATTTTCAACCCTCTGTCATTAGCACTTCTGATGCAGGTGCAGGCGTAGGTTACACAGGCATACGCATACGTGGAAGTGATGCAACTCGCACCAATGTTACTATTAATGGGATACCTGTGAATGATGCTGAATCACAAGGTGTTTTTTGGGTAAATATGCCTGATTTGGCTTCCTCTGTCCAAAGTATTCAAATTCAAAGAGGTGTTGGTGCATCTGCCAATGGTGCAGGAGCGTTTGGGGCAAGTGTCAATATTCAAACTGATAATATTCGTGAAAAATCTTTTTTTGAGTTTAATAATTCTTATGGAAGTTTTAATACTTGGAAAAATACTTTTAAATTTGGTACGGGACATATCAAAAAAGAGAATATGAAAGGACATTTTGCCTTAGAGGGAAGACTTTCGAGGTTGGTTTCTGATGGTTTTATAGATAGAGCAAAAAGTGATTTAAAATCTTATTATCTTTCAGGAGGATATTTTTCAGATAAGACAATTATCAAATTTGTGGCTTTTTCGGGCAAAGAAAAAACGTATCAAGCATGGAATGGCGTACCTGAAAGTCGTTTGAGAAATGATGTTGCAGAAATGCAAAATTATATCATCAGAAATGGTTTGGACAATGCAGATGCACAAAATTTACTCAATGCCAATGCTCGCACCTACAATGCTTATACTTATAACAATCAAATTGACGATTATCAACAAGATAATTATCAAGCTTTTTTTATCCACAGTGTTGATAATTGGGACTTCAATGTAGCGGTTCATTATACAAAAGGCAGGGGTTTTTTTGAGCAATACCGCAAAAATGATAAATTAGAAAATTATAATCTTGCTGATGTAATCATTGGTAATCAAACGATTAGAAGAACAGATTTAATTCGAAGACGTTGGTTAGACAATGATTTCTATGGGACAGTTTTTTCTGCCAATTATCAAAAAGATAAAATTGACTTTACTTTGGGTGGTGCTTGGAATACTTATCAAGGGAAGCATTTTGGAGAAGTGATTTGGGCAAAATATATGTCAAATGGTGATATTCGTCATAGATATTATGATAATGATGCCACCAAAAAAGATTTTAATATATATGCAAAAATCAATTATGAATGGATACAATCCAAATTAAATACAACCTTAGATTTGCAATATAGAAACGTACAATATAATTTTTTAGGGTTGGCAAATGATAATTTTGGTATCAGAACAATCAATCAAGATGCAAATTTTAACTTTTTTAATCCAAAATTAGCCGTTAATTATAAATTTGATGCTAAAACAAATGCTTATGCTTCGTTTTCTGTGGGCAACAAAGAACCAAATCGTGATGATTTTACGCAATCTTCTTTACAAAGCCGTCCTAAAAATGAAACTTTATTAGATTATGAAGTAGGTTTTAGAAAACAAATCAAATCATTTGCTTTTCAAGTGAATGGTTATTTAATGGATTATCAAAATCAGTTAGTTTTGACGGGACAAGTCAATGATGTGGGTGGATATACACGACAAAATATTGCGAAAAGTTATCGTTTGGGCATAGAAACTGAATTATCTTGGAAAATAACATCTCGTTTGTCTTGGACAATGAACGCAACGTTGAGCCAAAATAAAATTCAAAATTTTAAAGAATTTACTGATGATTTTGATAACGGAGGACAAATTATCAAAGATTTTTCAAATACTGATATTGCTTTTTCTCCTAATATTATTGCAGGAAATGTATTCGAATACAAACCTTTTAAAAGTTTTACAATAGGATTAATGTCAAAGTATGTTGGCAAACAATATTTGGATAATACAAGCAATGAAAATAGAAAATTAGATGCTTATTTTACACAAGATATTCGTTTGAATTATAGTTGGCAGCCAAAATTCGCATCAGAAATTAGTTTTAATTTATTGATAAACAATATTTTAAATGAAAGATATGAAAGCAATGGTTATACTTTTAATTATATTTCAGGTGGAGAACGAATTGTAGAAAATTTTTATTTTCCGCAAGCAGGTACTCATTTTTTATTGGGTTTGGGCGTGAAGTTTTAGGATAAAATCATTGAAATAAAAATAAAAAAGCCACTTATTTTCGAAAATAAGTGGCTTTTTTATTTGATTATATTGATTACACTCTCACTCCGCCTTTAAAAATCCCTTTCAAATCTTCTGTATAAGCAAAAAATGAAATAAAATTAAAAGATACCAACACAATGCTTATCACAGGATTGCCTTGTTCGATTAAAGTGTGAAATAATAAAATACTTACCGAAATAGGCATCAAAAAAATCAAGGCAAGTTTTGAAAAAACACCCAAAAGTATCATTGCTCCTGCTGCTATTTCAATGATTTTGACAACTAAAAGAAAATTAGAAGCAAATAAAATACCCATAAATACTTTTGCATCTCCTTCCATATCAGGCAAAGGAATAAATTTGAAAAAAAAGTTCAAGCCAAAAACTACATAAGCCAAACCTAATAAATAACGTGGTATTGCAAGTAAAATTCCCATAATAATATTGTTAGATGTTATAACATTGATTGTATATATAACTTTTATTTGTTTTAAAAAGTTCATTTAACAAAAAAATCTATGTACTTTTGAAAATACATAGATAAAGATAACGTTATTAATCAGAATTAAAAAAAATATTTTAAAATTCAGTTGTTGTTCTTAAAAAGAATATATTTTTTCTTTTGAGTAAGAATGTACTTGGTTCTGGAACAGAACCAATAATAACCAATTCATTTGTAACAGTATTTCTAAAAAAATTAGTAGGTATATTGTCCTCACTATTTCCAATCAAAATTGTTTTAATCATTTCACCTCTACCATCTCTTTTGAATTTAGTTAAAGAAATATCTTTTTTAGATAACGGATTTTCGTTGACTCCCAAAACTACAATATTATTTTGAGAATCTTCTGCAATACCAATAAAATCATCAGAATACACTTGAAATGTGTTGTCCCAAGCCGTAATATTTGCACCAATTTGGTCTAACCTTGCTACAAATGCCTTTAGATTTGTTTCATTATTACCAATTCTTAATGTACCTGCCACTGCATATCGTCCACCTGTAAGTTGTTTGACTGCTTTTGCTGTTCCTGAATAATTCGTCAGAACACTTACAGCACGATTAGCAACCAAAGTAGGCAATGTAAGATTGACAACATATTCTATTACCACAGGATTATCAACACTTGTACCTCCGACCAAAAAACGTGCTTGGTTATTATCAACCAACACACTTTCCAATACCTCACCTCTACAACTACTACAAACAGCGGTGGCTTCGTTTTGAATTACAACATTTCCTAAAAAATCACTCTCACCCGTAGGTAAACCTCCGATAAGTTTGCCTTTGGAAGAAAATTGATGCAAAACAACAACAGGACGGCTACTTTCAGCGGTTGTCAAACCTACTATCAAAATGTCATTACCATTAGAGGTAACCTCTACTGTTCCCGAATAATACTCATCATTCGAACTATTTGTGCTTACATCTCCCCAATCTAAATCACCATCTTGATTAAATTTTAGAATAAAAGCATCTCTATCTCCTCCACCTGCCAAAATACTTCCTACTATCACAAATCCTCCATCTTTAGTGGCTAACACATCTCTTGGTGTAATCAATGAATTGGTCAATTTAAAAGAGGCATTATCTAAAGAATCAATCAAAACACCTGCAGGGCTTACTAACCCTACCCACATATCACTAATATTTTCTCTACCTACCACAACATAATTTCCATTATTCAATCGAGTAACACTTGTAACTAATTCATCTGCATTACTACTTCCAAATACTTTTCCTGCTGTTGCCAACGTAACAGAATCAGTAACGGGAATAACAGTAATTTTTCTGGTTGTATCATTGGTAATTTTCCCATTCAATTTATTGATTTGAACGCTGAGTGTTACATTATAATTACCAATACTATCGTAAGCAAAAACAGGGTTTTTTTCATTAGAAGTTTTGTTTTTGAAACCAAAATTCCATAAATAATTACTTGCACCTGTAGTTTTTTCACCTGTTTGAAAAGCTATGGATTGTCCCACACGCACTACTGGTGGTGCCACAAAAGAAGAACCAAATTCGATATATTTGATTGGTTCTAATTTTTGTAATGGGTTGCAGGCATATACAAACAATAAAATCGTAAGAAATGCTATGAGTTGGGTAGAATAATTTTGTAACTTCATAAATAAATAGTTGATATACTTTTCTTTTTATTCGTTTTTTAGTAATTAAGTAAGTTTTTTAGATTTAATATTTTTGGTTAGGTTCAACTGCTAACATTTTTTTATCTACATAAAAAGGTGCAAAAGGAAACAAGGAAGCAACAGCTATCAAAAATGTTTTTTTCCATTGCCAACGATATTCAAAATGAGCATAAATTGTTAAAATAATATAAGCTGTAAATAATATTCCGTGTATCAAACCAGTTACCTGTACAAATTGTGGAATATTGGCTAAGTATTTCAAAGGCATTGCTAATCCTAATAACAAAAGATAAGACCAACCTTCCATACGTGCTGTTATTTTTAAAAATGAGAAAACAGAGAAAAGATTATTGACACTATTTTGCATTGTTTTTTATTTTTGATACTTTTATTTGAAACTTATTTGCAAAAGTAATATTTTTTTGAAACTTTCAATCATTTTTTTTAATTTTTATTTCAATTTTATTTTCTACCATAATCAGCAGGAATTTGTCCCCAATTTTTTGTATCCCATTTCAAAATAGGTACTCTAAATGAATTATTTTTAAGCCATTGTAACGCTCTATCTACTTGATTGAAAAGCATTTCATTTTCCTCTACTCTTTTTTGTTGCGTTTTTACTTCCATTCTTGATACCCAAGCAATAGCGGTTTCAGAATCAGAATAAATCGGCATACTGATTTGTTTTTTTTCAAACAAAGCCAAAGCATATACAATCGCTAAAAATTCTCCTAAATTATTAGTTCCTCCTGCTAAAGGTTTTTGAGCAAAAATCACTTCTTTTGTGGCAGTATTTACACCTCTGTATTCGACAGGACCAGGATTTCCGCTACAAGCGGCATCAACGGCAATACTTTGCAAAATAGGAGAAGTTTCATTTTTGTTTTTTTTATTATCAGCAAAACCTGTATTTTTTTTTTGATGGATATAAGTTTCGAATGGACTTTGAAAGGCTTTTTGTGCTTCTTCTTTACTCAAAAAAGATTTGTATTTTGCATCTTGAAATCCCTCAATTTGTATTTTACAAGTTTTCCAATCTTCAAAAACGCCTGTTTTTTTACCTTTCCAAACTACATAAAATTTCTTTTTTGCCATTTTTTTAATTCAAAAATTTAATAAAAAATCTTAAAATATTTACCTTTGATATGACAATGCAAATAAAAACCTATTTTTTTTCGTTCTATTTTTTTATCCCAAAACAAAAATTTCCATCTCAAAAATAAATTTTCTGTTCTGATATTCAACCACTCTATCATCAAACTTTGCTTTTGAAAAGAAGAAAGTTTTGTTTTAAAAATCGTTTGTTTTTGTAAAAATTTTGCAAAATAATAGGCTTCTTTTGCATATCTATCTGGTCTATCTTCTAAATTTCTTTTTGAAAATTGTTGAAAATAAAACAATAAATCATTGCCCAACCAATTTGCTGTCAAAGGACAAATCGAAGCAAAAGCATTTACTCTTTTATTAATCAAAATTTGCCCATATCTTTCAATATCAATTTTATTTTGTATTGCCAACTCAAGAGATGTTTTTTCATCTATTCCAAAACGTTTTCCAACTTTGATTGGCTCTTTCCAAAATTCCTCTCTCAATTCTTGATGAGCATAAATATTTGCCAAGAAAATTTGGTATTTTTTAATTTCCAAAATTTTTTGATTGATTGCTTAGTTAATTTTAATTGTCAAAGGTTTAATAGTATAACCTTCTTTTTTTAATAAATTCAACACACCAAATTCACCGCCAAGATGTGCTGCACCCACAGCAATAAAGGCAGTTTTCTTATTTTTAATAATAGTTGTAATCTGAGGAATCCAATTAATATTTCTATTTTTTAATAAATTATCGTATTCCTCTTTTGTACTTTCCTTTTGCGTTATTTGTTCCATTTCGTTGATGTCCTGACTTTTATACATATTTGTCAATTTTTGAACTTCATCAACTTCATTTTTCTCCTCTTTATTTTGTTTTTTAGTATCATAAACAATTTCTTTGAGCATTTCAACTTGCCTTTCTAATGAATAACCATCATACAAAACTGCCATTTGTTGTTCTATTGACTCGAGACCAAGTATTTCTTTTTTCGATTTTCGTCCTTCTTCTTGAAACAAAATATCCATTGATTCAGGCATTTTTCCTAACATTGAAGAGGGTTCTTTATTTTCTGATTTGAGGTATTTTCCAATCGTAATATATTGATAAATAACAATAGGTTTCATTTTAGTAAAAAAAGCCAAAGGAATTCCCATTAAATCTTTCATCAATTTGTCAGTATCTTGAAATTCTTTTTCACTCAAAAAATCTTTCAAAGTTTTATCTTTCAAAGTCATTGCATTCATCATTTTTCCCATTTGTTTGAATTGATTAGAATCCAAAGCCATTTCTCCAACCACTATATCGACCTTGTGTAATCGCTCCATTATCACAGGATTTTTTTGTATAAATTCAGGTGAATACAAATGATGTGTACCAAAAACATAACTACTTTTGATATTTTTACCACTAATTTCCCAAAAAACTGAGTTAATCCAATTTGCTTTTTCTTGTGCTTTTATTGTATTGATTGACAAAAAAGTAAGAAAAAATAGTATTATTATTTTATTTTTCATTTTATTTTATGTTTTATTTTGTGTTTCAAGCATTTCTAACAAAGTATTGTTTGCCTCTAATCCATTTTCATCTTTTGAGTATTGAGGCAATAATCTATTGACAAAATAAGTTTCTATGAGTCCAATATTTTTGGCTTCAATTTTTCCTCTTGGCATACATTCAAAATATTCTTTGATATATTGATAGGTATTTTCAGTAATATTTACTTTTCCAACTTCCCCTCCACTTTCCATTCGGCTTGCTGTATTGACAGTATTTCCCCAAATATCGTAAGCAAATCTGGTTTTTCCAATAACTCCCGCCACCAAATCGCCTGTGTGTATGCCTAATCTAATTTGCCAATACTCCTCCCCTTCTTTTTCTCTTTGTTTTTTTTGTTGTAACATCCATTCTTGAATATGCAAAGCTGCCAGAACAGTATCAATCGGATTGGTTGTGTTACAAGAAGGTACGCCACCTGCACACATATACGAATCGCCAATTGTTTTTATTCTTTCCAAATTATATTTTGCAGTAATTTCATCAAAAGTTGAAAAACAAAAATCCAATTCTTTGATGAGTTCTTGCGGTGAAAGTTGCATTGCCAGCGAAGAAAATCCTTTGATGTCTGCAAACATAACAGTTGCCAATTTAAAATGTCTTACCTCTGTTTCCCCTGTTTCTTTCAATTCTTTCGCAATTTCTTCAGGGAGAATATTCAATAAAAGCAAATCAGATTTTTCTTTTTCGGCTTCAATTTCATTTTTTTGGTTTAATATAATTTTATTATTTTTCTTTTGTTGCTGTGCATTTCTCCAAATTAAAGTTGCAAAAGCGATTAGAAAAAAAGCAAATACACTAAAAAATATTATATTTCTTTGGTTTTCAAGTTCCTGTGTCTGCTGTGCTTGTTGTGCTAATTTTTTTTCTGCTTGTGCTTTTTGGGCGTTGCTTTTTTGAAACTCTTTTTCTGCTTTTTCACTTTTGCTTTCTGCCTCTGCTTTTTGTCTTGCTACTTGTTGTACTTCTTTCTCTGCTTTTTGTCTTTCGGTTTCACTTTCTGCAACTTTGGTTCGGAGGTCAGCTTCTTTTCTATTTCTTTCTGCTCTTTCTCTTTGAATATCTTTTTCTTCTCTAAATTTATCAATCAAATCAGCAATTTGTTCTGAATGTGCATTATTGAGTTTAATAAGAATATTATATAAGTTTTCAGGAATTTTTTTAATTGGATTGTCATCTAAATAAAAATCGTCTAAATTAGATAGTTGTGCTAATTCAGAAGGAATAGCAGTAATTTGATTTTTGGAGAGCAATAATTGTTGTAAATTTTTCAGATTGCTAATTTGAGATGAAATGGTACTCAATAAATTTGAAGAAAGTTCTAATTTTGCCAAACTAATCATTTGATTAAAGCCATTAGACCATATACTTAATTTATTATTTCTTAAATTAAGTTGTATTAAATTTTTCATTTTTCCAAAATTTTCAGGAATATCTGATAACTTATTGAACGACAAATCTAAGGTTTGTAAATTAGACAATTCTCCTAACTCATCAAAAATATGGTTGATTTGATTAAAAGAAGCAGTTAATTTTTTTAATTTTTTAAGATTTCCAAGTGTACGTGGTAGGCTTTTAAGTTCATTGTTATCCAAGCTCAGTTCTACTAAATTAGTCAAATCACCCATTTCAGCGGGTAATCTACTCAAATAGTTAGAGTCTAAATCTAATACTTCTAAATTTTGTAACTTTTTTAAAAAAGTTGGAATTGTTTTAAGTTGATTATTTTGTAAAGAAAGATATTTAAGATTAGTAAATTTCGTAATTTGTTCAGGCACCTCCGCTAAATCTTGTGAACTTAAATCTAATTTAATTACTTTATCCAATGGAACTGCAATAGCAGATTCAATGGAATAGTAAGTTTTTGTATTAGGTTGAGATAAAACTTTTGTCAATCCAATCAAAAATAAAAAAGTAAGAAAAATAAATAATTGTTTCAAAACAAAAAAGGAAATAGTGTTTCTTAAAATAATTTGTAAAAGTACGTTTTTTTTTTTACTTTATTACATTTTTTTTTAATTTTATTGCAATTTTTTTGCCTTCTATTTGATTTTTTATAAAAAATCATTACTTTTGTAAAAAAAAATCGAAAATCTATTCTAATGGCTGGTATCAAAGAATCAATTTTAGTGCGTATCCAAACAGCAAACTTAATCATAACAGGCATTGCTGTTGTTATTTTTTTACAAATACTCAATATTCAGTTTTTACAGGGGGAATATTGGCAATCACGTGCAGATGAAATGGGTTTGCAGTATCGCACCAAAAAAGCAACAAGAGGTACTATTTATGCAGAAAATGAAATTATGTTGGCTACTTCTATCCCTTTGTATAAAGTTTCGTTAGACCCAATGATTATCAATAGTGAATTGTACCGAACCAAAATTGATACACTCACAAAATTATTGAGTACTTTTTTTAAGGATAAAAAACCAAAAGAATACCTCGCAAAAATCAACGAAGCAAGAAGACTAAAAAAAAGATACATTGTATTAAGCCCAAGACCTATTACATTTACAGAAAGACAAGCATTGGCACAATGGCCTATTTTTAATGACAAACAAAACAAAACAGGTGTTTTGTTCGAAAAAGTAGAAGAAAGAACTTATCCTTTTACAGGTTTGGCAGGCAGAACAATTGGTTTTGTGAACGAAAATAATGATGGTGCAGGTTTAGAAATGAGTTTTCATAAAGCATTATCAGGGATAAATGGAAAAGCATTGTACCAAAAAATAACAGGTGGAGATTGGAAACCTGTAGGCACAGGCACGCGCATCAACCCTATCAATGGCAACGATATTTACACTACGATTGATATAAATTTACAAGACATTGCCCAAGAATCTTTGGCTGAATATATGAGTAAACACTCTGCAAAATATGGTTGTGTGGTAGTGATGGAAGTCAAAACAGGTGCTGTCAAAGCAATGGTAAATTTAGGTCTTGAGAAAGATGAATACAAAGAAAATTATAATTATGCGATTGGCGACCAAGGAAGTATTGACCCAGGTTCTACATTCAAAACTGCATCAATGTTGGCAATGTTAGAAGATAGTACTTATTCTTTGCAAGATACAATTGATACAGGGAATGGTTTTTATAAATATTATGATAGAGAAATGAAAGATACAAAAGTAGGTGGTTGGGGAAAACAAACTTTTCAACAGGCTTTAGAAAATTCATCTAATATCGCAGTATCAAGATTTGTAACTAAACATTTTGGAAAAAAAATTGATAAATATTTGGAATATTTAGATAAATTTGGATTAAATACGGATTTAGAAAAAAGTTTTAGATTGTCAGGAATGGCAAAGTCATATATCAAAACACCCAAAGACCCTACTTGGAGTGGCGTAACATTGCCTTGGATGTCAATTGGTTATGAATTGCGTCTTTCTCCATTGCAAATGCTTACTTTTTACAATGCAATTGCCAATGATGGCTATTTGGTTGCACCTTATTTGGTAAAAATGGTAAAAAGAAATGATGAAATTTTAGAAAAATACAAACCTATTGTTAATAAAAGTCCAATAGCGAAAACAGCCTCTATTCAAAAAATAAAAACAATGCTTGAAGGTGTGGTTGAAAGAGGAACTGCAACAGGTATCAAATCTAATAAATATAAAATTGCGGGCAAGACAGGTACTTCTCAAAAACTAAATACGAGAGGAAAATATATCAAAAAATACCATACTTCTTTTGTAGGTTATTTTCCCGCAGAAAAACCAAAATATTCGTGTATTGTAGTGATAGACGAACCACAAGGAACAGAACAATATGGCGGTGATGTATCTGCACCTGTTTTTAAATTGATTGCTGATAGACTATATGCACAAGATATTGATGTAAAATCTGAAAGTGTTGCTAAAAGAGAAATTGGATTATTCCAAAATGATTTACCTAATCAACAGGTAAGCTATGGTGAAGATGCAAAAAGTATTTTTGATTTTTTACAAGTACCTTCTATGACCATCAAAAATAAACAATGGGTAAAAGCATCAGCAGGAAAATATGAAATAGATTGGGAAGATATCAATATCAAATCAACCACAAGTGTACCAAGCGTGAAAGGTATGAGTCTTAGAGATGCTTTGTATTTGTTAGAAAGCAAAGGATTAAAAGTGGCATATACAGGAAAAGGCAGAATAAAAACACAATCTTTGATGCCTGGTAGTGCCTTAAAGAAAGGGGATAAAATTATTATTCAATTAGAAGGTGGTTGGAAAAATGACGTTTATCAACCCAAAAAAGTAGTACCAAAAGATACAACACAAAAAAATGTAAGAAATAAAGGAAATAATGGTGAAAAAGTCACTGAAGATGGATTTGTTGAAACAGATAGCACCGTTATACGCAAACCTGTGTTAGTAAAACCACGTATTCAACCTAAAACCAATACAAATCAAAATCGAAGAAGAAGAAATACAGAAGAATAATAGATAATGATGGATTATTAAGATTGGCAACTAAATAAAAAATAATCATCTCATAAAAATAATATTTCATTTTTATTATACGTTATCAAAACAACAAAAAATGACAAAAATAATGTATATCCAAAAAATTCAAACCAATGTTTGTATTATAGCTATTTGTTTTTTAATACATACTATCAATCCAGCCAATGCACAAACTTTGCCTAATGCCAAAGGTTGTAAATTTAATCTTAAAACCTACGAAAAAGTAGATTTAATTCCGCCTCCTAAAAGAGGTGAACAAGACGCATTACCAAAAAAATATTCACTTAAACAATACGCACCTGAACCAAAAAATCAAGGTGATTATGGAACGTGTGTAGGTTGGGCGTTGGCTTATGCAGCACGCACCATTCAAATTGCCAAACATTATGGTTGGAAACACAGCGTTTTGATTACAGACAATGCTTTCTCTCCTTATTTTTTGTATGAAAAAATTAAAAAAAGCAATGATTTGAAATGCAATGAAGGTACGGACTTGGCAGCAGCTTTGGATACTATGAAAAATAATGGTGTTCTTAAATTTAATGAATACGAATATACTTGTAATGGAAGCATTACACAAAGACACGAGAAAAAAGCATCAGAATATAAAATCAAAAATTATATGCGACTTTTTGATGTAGATGCTCCTTCGCAACATTTATCAGTCAAAAAAGTATTGGCAGGTGGTAATCCTGTTGTGATTGGCATTGGTGTAACCAATTCTTTTAAGCGTGCAAAAGGAATAGAAAGGTGGCAACTCAAAGAAGAATTTAATGCAAAAGATGCAGAAGAAGGACACGCAATGACGATAGTAGGATATGATGATGAAAAATTTGGAGGTGCTTTTGAATTGATGAATAGTTGGGGAACGAGCTGGGGAAAAAATGGCTTTATTTGGGTAAGTTATAAAGATTTTGAAAAAATATGTTTTCAAGCCTACACAATGCAAGCAGAAGACAGCGATTTTTTTGAATGGAATGGTAGTGTCAAAATTCAACTATCCAATGGTGAGAATATGCCTTTTGAGTTAGAAAATGGGATTTTTAAATCAAAAGAAGATTATTTGGAAGGTACAAGATTTAAAATTCAAACTTATAATCAACAGCCTACTTATGTGTATATTTTTGGTACTGATGTATCTAAAAAAATTTATAACTATTTCCCTGCTTCTGATAATACAAGTGCTTATTTGAGTACAAAAAATCAAAATCCAATTATTCCTGATGGAAACCAATTTATAGAAATGGATAATAATGCAGGCATTGATAAATATTGTGTATTGTATTCACAAGAAAAACTACCAATGATTAGTATGTTAGAAGAATTAAAAGCGTGGAAAACAGATAGTTTTGAAGAAAATATTAGTTTATTATTCAAAGAATATGGGCTTAAAAATAATACACAAAATATGCATTTTCTCAATGATGAAAAAGCAAATTTCAAAGTACTTTCACACAAAACACAGGTTGTACCAATTTTTATTCATATCAAACATTTGTAATTTTGAAGTGGGAATGAAATAAGGATTTAAAAGATAATGTAGCTTAGACTACTATGCAATTTATCAAACTCTCCAAAAGTTTAAAACTTTTGGAGAGTTATCCCCCCATAAAACTATTTTTTTTAGAAGTTATATAATAGTCTGAACGGAATATTAAAACAATGAAAAAAAGCACATGTTAAATTGGGTTTTGTAAAAGCAGGTCAGAGATAGTTTATCTAAATTATACAAAAATAAATAGTTTACAACCTCTAGAAAAATTAGATAATTTACAAAAAATCACTTGTTATGCCACAGAATTAACAACAAGCGAAATTGAAAGATTTAGTAATATCAAAAAAAAATGTGAAGTTGTAGCAGGTATATTTTTAACTTTGGGACAACCAACAAAACCTAATAAAAAAAATAAAAATGGATAGCAACAGCCATTTAAACAATTAAGGTTCTACTAAACTTTATACGGAAATTTATAGCAGGAGGCACGCGGATAACGCGGATTTTACGGATTTAAACGGATTTTTTATTTTTGTAAATTTTAT
>RDZP01000130.1 GCA_004294005.1 Cytophagia bacterium | reverse complement strand
GGTGAGCAATGTTCATTTCTACATATTTGGTAATAATTTCTTCAAATGTATTTTCTTGCATTTGTTCAATTTTGACCAAAATCTCTTTCAAATACAAAGCATTCGCAAACCTAAAACCACCTTTTGCAATGTTCATTGTGCGTATTTGTCCAGCAAAATTATACAATCCATCAAAAAGATAATAGTGTATTTGTTGTAAACCTTTGGTTGTGCCAATTTCAAATTTATCTATATCGCCACTTTCAAAAAGTTGATAAGCATTTTCTAAACTTTTTTTATCTATATTTTTCATCCAATGTCAAAGATTTGTGTCTATAACTTTTTTATTTTTTTTAATATTATTATTTCAAAAAATCTCAAATCTTATTACTGCAAAGTTAATTATTTTATTTTAAAAATGATATTTTTATACGCAGAATAAAAATTGTAGTACACACTTTTAGTGTGTCGACACATTAAAAGTGTGTACTACAATTGCTCAATAGAAAAAATCGTATAAAATTTAGTAGAACATTTTATTTTAAAAATGATATTTTTATACGCAGAATAAAAATTGTAGTACACACTTTTAGTGTGTCGACACACTAAAAGTGTGTACTACAATTGCTCAATAGAAAAAATCGTATAAAATTTAGTAGAACCTTTTATTTTAAAAATGATATTTTTATACGCAAAAAAATAACGAGATTTTCTAAAAAACCTCGTTATTTTTCTTCAATATTGATAAATTTATTTTACCAAATAATCGTTATTTTGTCTTTTGGTAAACGCATTTTATCGCCTTCTTTCACATTAAACGCCTCAAAAAAGGGTGCAAAATTAGAAAGAGTACCATTCGTTCTAAATTCAGATGGAGAATGTACGTCAGTTTTGATACGTTGTAAAATAGATTCATTTCTATATTTACGTTTCCAAACTTGTGCAAATCCAATAAAAAATCTTTGTTCAGGTGTAAAACCATCTTTATTTTTTGGTTTTTTATTTTTTGTCCATTGTTTTTTCAATGCTTCAAAACCTAAAGTAACGCCACCTAAGTCTGCAATATTTTCTCCAATCGTTAATTTTCCATTTACTGCCACCGAATCTAATACTTTATAATTATTGTATTGGTCGATTACTCTACCTGCCAATCCCTCAAATTGTGTACGGTCTTCTTTTGTCCACCACATTTTAAGATTTCCTTCTGAATCATATTGACTTCCTTGGTCATCAAATCCGTGTGTAATTTCGTGTCCAATCACCGCACCAATTCCACCATAATTGACAGCGTCATCTGCTTTAAAATCAAAGAAAGGTGGTTGTAAAATTCCTGCAGGAAAAGCAATTTCATTGTTGATAGGTGAATAATAAGCATTCACGGTTGGAGGAGTCATTCCCCATTCTGATTTATCAACAGGTTTTCCAATTTTAGAAAGCATAAAATCATAATTAAATGCTCTTAATCGCATCAAATTACCTACAAAATCATTGCTTTTAATATCCACACTGCTAAAATCTCTCCATTTATCAGGATAACCTATTTTGATACCGATAGCTTTCAATTTAATCAACGCTTGTGTTTTTGTGGCTGCACTCATCCAAGCCAAAGCATTAATTCTATCTGCCAATGCGTCCTTAATATTAGCAATCATTTCCATCATTTTTGCTTTTGCCGCAGGTGGAAATGCTTTTGCAACGTACAATTCACCCAAAGGTTGCCCTAAAGTTCCGTCTAATAATTGTACCATTCTTTTCTCTCTTGATTTCATTTCTTTTACACCATTCAAGGTTGTACTAAAAAAACTGAAATTTTCTTTTTCGAATGGTTCTGATAAATAACCTGCTGCTGAACTTACATATCTCCAACGGAAATAATTTTTCCAATCATCAATACTTACATCTTTCATCATTCTATCTATCATCGCCAACATTTCAGGTTGAGAAATAATTACTTCTTTTACATCTTTTGCACCAATCAATTCAAAATGTTTTTTAATATCTAAATTAAACAACATTTGATTGATTTCGTCTAGTGTTTTTTTGTTGTAATTTTTTTGAGGATTACGCATATCTACACGTGTGCGTTGTGCTTCTGCTAATCTATATTCTATTTTAAATATTTTTTGTGCAATTTGAGTAGATTTTTCAGCATTCTCTCCTAATAACTGAAACATTTTTGCGATATGTGCTTGATAAGCAACTCTTGTTTGTGCAAATTTTGGGTTTTCTTCCAAATAATAAGAGCGGTCAGGCAAAGAAGTACCACTTGTAGAGAGATAAATAGCATATTCTTTACTATTTTTTGAATCTGCTCCTACAAATACGCCAAACAAAGTGCCTGTACCCATTTTTTGATGCCTTGCAATCGTTTTTTGAATATCCTCTGTATTTTTAATAGCATTGATATTTGCCAATTCTGCTTCTAATGGTTTTGCACCGAGTTCATTAATCGCTTTTATATCCATTGCAGAGGCATACATATTACCTAATAATTGATAATGCGAACCTTTTTTTTCTTTGTCTTTTCTTTTGAGTGCATCCTCAATAATTTCCTTAAGAATTGCTTTATTATTTTCTTCAATCTCTGAAAAAGCACCCCAATTACTTTCTACATTAGGAATTTCTGTGGTTTTTAACCAATTTCCATTCACAAATTTAAAAAAATCATCTTGTGGTCTTACTGATTTATCAAAATTTTTGAGATAAATACCTTGCCCCAAAACGGAAGCACAAGCAAAATTTGCCAGTATCAATGTGCTGACGAGTATTTTCTTTATGTTCATAATTTTTAATATTAAAATTTCTTATATTTGTTCAATTTAAAATAAAAAAATTACAAATTGTGATGTTATTTTATTGTTATATTCGCCTTTATACCAAGATTTATATCATTTTATTGATTTCTAAGATTGATTACTTTCATTTTAAATGATTATTGTTTACTTTTCTATACAATTATTTCCGCTACATAAAACTTACACAAACTTATACATTTGTTGTTTACTTCCTGTTTCATTGCGTCCCAACTGGCTTAAGTCTTGCAAAAAAAATAAAAAAAAGACACTGGCGCAAGTTTCAAAAACTTGTGCCTTTGTATTGATAGAAGTCTCCAGACTTCACCACTCGGAGAGTGGAAAAGGCGTTGGTTTGGGGGTATTTTTTG